>CAVJGP010000092.1:0-12238 GCA_963648855.1 Alistipes onderdonkii
CGCTGGAGAGCCAGTACTTCTTGGAGAAGTTCACCTTGAGCTGCAGCACGTTGCAAGGCGCATCGGCGGCAGCGTGGCTGCGTACCGTGGTGGGGGCAAGGTGGACGAAGGCGCGCTTGACGTCGGCGGCGACGTCGGTGTTGTGCTCGCGCTCGTCAAACGAGGCGATGAGCATAAGAGACGGATGGACAATCATGAGGCGTCCTTTCTCGAAAGACGTGAAAGCAAGAAATCTCTGGTACAAGGCGCGCTCGGGCAGCGCGCGCATACAACAGCCCGGACACGCAAGGCCGGCGCATGGGACATGCCGCAACCGCCGGCACGCCAGCACTCGGTCAGACCGGACTAGTACGTGCGCACCTGGGCGCGCAGGTCGTCCTCATCCAGGGCGATGACGCCCCAGGCGGCAAGCGCGTAGTCGGCGATGACGCTGCGGCGCACGCTCATGTGGCGGCGTCCGTCGGCGCCCGCGCTCACGCGGTAGCCCTTCAGGTTGAGACGCTCCGACACCTCGAGGTCGGCGTCAGCAAAGGAGCTGATGGTGAGCGTGGTCTTGGCGCAGCCCGCAAGGCTGTACATGAGGGCGCGGGCCTTGCGGTCCATCCCCTGACGCGCCTTGGCCGAGGCGCTCGCGGCGTCGAAGTAGGCGTGCTCGGGCAGCCAGCCGTTCATGCAGCCCGCGATCACGAGGTGCTCGCAGGAAATGCCGGCCATGTCGGAGTACGTGCACACGCCCACCCCGCTCGCCTCTCCGAAGAAGTCGCGCCTCGTGGCGCGGGCGCGCACGGACGCGGCCATCTCGGCGGCCGTCGCCTGCGCACCTGCCGCCAGGCATGCCTCCAAGACGGCCTCGCTCAGGCGGCGCAGGCCGAGCTTTGCGGCAAGCGCGTCGATGAGGGCGCGGCCCTGCAGGTCGGCAAGCTCGTCGATGAGCCTGCGGCCCTCACGATACGCCTGGGCGGCCGCGTCGTGGACGGGGCCAACGCCCTCCTGGGCCACGGCGCCTGCTAGGTCGTCGAGGGCCCCGACGATCGTCTTGCCGCCCTCGGCGCAGTCGTGGGTGGCCAGCTCGCAGAACACGTTGCTGCGCGCCACGTAGTCGCCCACGCCGCACCACACGCGCCAGGCGATGCCGTCCTCAGGGTCGGCGAGCAGGCAGAGCATGCTCGCGAAGCGCGCGTCGTCGCACTCCTCAAGCTTGCGGAAGTTGGCGTTGACGAGCTGACCCGTCGCCATCTTGCGCACGGGAAGGCCGGCGGCCTTGAGCGCCTTGGAGAGGGAGCGCGCCCAGGTGAGGTTGGGGGCGGCCACCACGATCTGCGCAGGGGCGGCGCCGGCCTCGACCTTGGCCTTCACGCACGAGGCGACGTGGGCGAACTCGTCCTTCCAGCTCACGCTCTGGAGCAGCTCGACGCCCTCGACGGCCTTGACGGCGCAGGGCACCTCGTAGGCGTCGCTCACCTCGTGCTCGCCCTGGGAGTCGAGAAGCCCCAGCGAGAGCGCGTCGATGAAGCCCGACTCGGCAAGCTGGGCGGCGGCCGCGGCAACCGTGCCGGGCGCAGGGGCGGCAAGCGTCACGCGCACCGCGTCCTCGTGGCGGGCGCAGAACTCCTCGACGCCCTTGGCGTACGGGAACGGGTCGGCGCCCTGGGCCTCGTCGAGCACGTCGGCGCAGGCCCACAGGGTTTGGGGCGCGAGGGCCCCAAGCACGAGCTGGCTGGCGCGGTTGAGCGCCTGGTAGTCGTCCACCACGAAGTGCGCCGCGCCCGCAAGCGCGCGGGCCTCGCCCTCGCCCAAAGACTGCAGGTAGTGCAGGCACATGCCCGCAAGCTCGCAGGGGTGGATGGGGCCGTAGGAGGCAAGGCAGGTGCGGGCGAGGTTGAACACCGTCTGCTCGTCCTTCTCCCAGAAGAAGTACGGGTCGTCGGCCTCAAGGGTGGTCAGGCTCTTGCAGAAGAAGCCGAGCATGCCCTTGAGCTGCTTGGCGGCGATGCCCGTCGTCTTGAGGTCCTCCTTCACGAAGTCGTCCTCGAAGGGCATGATGAGGCGGGGCGCCCGCCCGGTGAACTCGCACGCGCGCTCGCTCGAGAGGATGGAAAGCTCCAGGTCGCGGGCGCACGTCACGCGTACGCCGCGCGCGGCGAGGTCGGAGAGGCCCTGCACGGCGGCGTCGCTGGCGGCCACGACGCACACCTGGTCGGCCGGGACGCCTTGGGCGAGAAGCCCCTCCACACGGGCGCGCACCAGGGCCGTCTTGCCCGCGTTGTGCGGGCCCTGCGCCAAGACCCAGCGTGCCTGGGCGTGTTCTTGAGCCGCCTGCGCGGCGGCCATGTTCTGCGAAGTCATATATATCATCCTAGCGTTCGTAAACCTGATCGATGCTGAGGAGCTTGCGCATGCGGTTCACCACGGAGTGGGCGCGGCCTCGGTCGTCGGTCACACTCGGCAGCACCCAGTGCTGCACCACCGCGCCCGACGCCACGTCGGGTGCCATGACGTCCTCGAGGAGCGTGAGGGCGTCGGTGGGGCAGATGTCGGTGCAGCAGCGGCACTTGACGCAGTCGGCCGGCGAGTGGTCCACGCCCTCGCCCGTCTCGTCCTTCCACTTCGTGATGGCGCCGGTGGGGCAGAACGTGGCGCAGCCGTAGCACGTGCGGCACTTCGAGGCGTCGATGACCACGCGGCCCCAGAGCCTCGTGTCGAGCGCCACGTCCTCGGGCTGGCCCAGCTCGGCCAGCGCGTCGAGCAGGCGCTCGCGGCGGTCGGGGATGAAGTGGGGAAGCGTGCCGTCCTTCATCGTCTTCATGAAGCGCGCGGCCTGGGCGCGGCCTCCCTCGTCGGTCACCTGCGTGACCTGCGCCTCCTTGGCGTCCTGCTCCCCTACCAGGGGCAGCCCGTCGCACACGGCGTGCAGCATGGAGCGGCCCGCCTCGCTGAAGAGCCTGCGGCGGTCCTCGTCATAGGGAAGCGACTGGCTGAAGGCGCTGCGCTGCCCGGGCTCCAGCATGGCTGCGGCCGGCAGCTCCTGCGTGAGCTCCACGCGCACGTCGCTGCCCCACGCCTCCAGAAGCTCGTCGGCGGTGGCCGCCACCAGCTCGTAGGTCTGCTTGCCCACGTGGCGCTCGCAGTCGTCGCACGCGCCGTGCACGAGCACCACGCGGTCGGCGCCGGCCGCCACGAGGCTCACGCAGATCGACTCGTCGACGCGCCCCAGGCAGCGCACGCGCGTGGCGCGCTGCGGGTCGACCACGGCCGCGTAGCGCTCCCAGGCATGGTCGCACATGACGACGCCCGTGCCCCGCGCCGCGATGAGCGCGTCGAGGGCCGTGGTGGCGAGCACCGCGTCGTTGGGGTTGTTGGCCTCAAGCGCGCAGGTGGGGCACACCGTGGCGCACGTGCCGCAGCCCACGCACTTGTCGGCGTCGACGCTCACCTCGTCCTCCGTGATGGAGATGGCGCCCGTCGTGCAGGCGTCGGCGCACTTGGTGCACGACGCCTTGCGGTTGCGCATGACCGCGCAACGGTACGGAAACGCCTTCAACACGTCGCTGGCGATGCCGTCAAACACCCCCAGCATCCTGCTCATAGTCACAGCAGTCCCCTCTCCCCTTCCTGCCCCTCTCCGGCGGAACTCATCACAGCAAAACGTCCGGGCGCGATGCGCGCGGCGCGGGCCTTTGGCCTAGCGGAGTACGCGCGCGCCTGGAGGACGCGGCTGCGGCGGATTCCAGGCACTTACGCGTCTACGCCGTCGAGAAGGTCGTCGAGCGTCTCGACTTCCTCCTGGATGAAGCCCAGGAGGACCTCGCCGGCGCCGATGTACAGGTCGGTCTGGGCGAAGTACTTGATGTCGGAGACGAACATGGGCACCCAGTTGGCCAGGTGCTGGCCCACGAAGGCGCGCTGGGTCTTGAGCAGCTCGATGGCGCCGTCCTCGTCGCCCTTCTTGAGGGCCTCAGCCGTGCGCTCGCACATGACCTGCATGAACTCAAGCTCCAGGGCGATGTGGTCCTCGCAGTCGTTCCACTCGTGGCCCTTCTTGAGAAGGTTCTCGCGGTACATGGCGAGCACCTCGTCGCGGGCGTCCTGCATGAGCAGGCGCTTCTCGGAGGTGTGGACGCTCTCGAAGGGGTAGGCGGCGGAGCGGCCGTTGTTGCCGTGGCCGATGAAGGTGCGGGCGTAGTCGCGCGCCAGGTCGAGCAGCGTGTCCTCCCAGGTGCCCTTGAGGTAGTTGTACATGGTGCGGTAGCCGTAGTCGGCGTGCTCGTTACCCGTGGAGGTGGGGAACTTCAGGCGGCGCAGCTCCTCCAGGAACTTGCCGTCCACCTCGACGCGGAAGATGCGCGCGAGCAGGCCGTAGGTGCGGGCGCGACGGGTCATGAAGTCGACGAGCTCGGCGCCCTCCACGACTTCGGCGGGCTGCTCGGGGATGTTGGTGGTCTCGGTCATCGCAGGGCTCCTTTAGGCGTTCTTCTTGAGGTAGGTTTCGGCGAGCTCGGTGAGGCGCCAGGCGCGGTCGCGCCACTCGACGGCGCCCACCTCCTGCAGGCAGTCGACGAAGTGGCTCGGGGCCTTGTGGGGGTTCTCCAGGCGCGCGTCGCCGTTGTAGCGGTCGTTGATGGCGCCCATCGTGGCTCCCTTCTCCTGCATGAAGGCCATGAGGTCCAGGTAGATGTCGGCGTAGCGCTGCTCGCGCTGCTCGATGAGCTCGGCCAGCTCGCCGCCCTCGCGGCACTCCGCCAGCACGGTGAGGCCCGCGTCGGTGGCCAGCCACGTGGCCTCCTGGGGCTCCTTGATCTCCAGGTACTCCACGCCGTCCTCGTCGACGGCCTCGTCGGCGTTCTCGGGGCGCTTGGCCACCAGGGCGCCGGACTTCTCGAGCATCGCGCACAGCGACAGGGCCGAGTACACGCTGAAGCAGCTCTTCTGGAACTCGTCCACCATCTCGGTCACCTCGCTGGAGGTGCGCTCCTCGCAGCACAGCTCGATAATCTTGAGCAGCACCGGCTTGCGGGTGAAGTTGCGGGCGAACAGCTCGCGGATGGCGTCCTCGGGGCAGGCGAAGCGGCTCTGGTCGTACACGCTGGGCCTCTTCTGCTCCTCGGGGATCTCCTTGATGACGGGCAGCTCCTCGATCTCGTCGGCGGCCAGCTGCTCGGGGTCGTCGGGGTCGGGCGCGAACGGGTCGAACTCGTCGGCGTCCACGATCTCGAAGTCGAAGCCGAGGTCGTCGAGCTCCTCGGCGGCGCTTCCATTCTCAAACTCAGACATGCGTCTCTCCTCTCCCTGTGCGGCGCACGCGTCTTTGGTGCCACGGGGCAAGATGCTAGGTCTGAGGGGGTGCGCAGTTTCATATACCGCGGATGATTTGGGGCGCATTTCCCGGCTCGTCCGGGCATCATCACTCATGGATGAGCCGCTGAGCTGGTGTTTTACCGCGCGCCACCCCAGACGGGCCGATGCGGGGTGCAGCCGAGGTGGCGTGTCGGGGCAAGAGAAGGGCCAAGCGAGCAGACCGCATGCCCCCGCCAGGCGCCACCCGCCATGTGCCCGCACTCCCTCGCCGCTTGTCTCTCCCGCGCCCCACGCCCCTTCCCGCCGCGCACGAAAAAGGGCCCCGCGAGACATTCCATCTCGCAGGGCCCCTCGGGGGATGTCGCTATGCGGTTCGGAGCCTCAAGCTCTTACGCCTGGGTGTCTGCCTCAGGATGGTAACCCATCACTGCGGGCGTCCCCTCCGGCATGATGCACGAGCCGGAGCCGATCCACTGGCGGTCGCGACGGTCGCCGTAGGTGTGACGCAGGATGTACAGGTTCTGGGGGCCGTTGCCCTCGTCGGGGAAGCTGTACATCTCCTCCTCGGTGAACGGCTGCACGTAGTCCACGAGCTTGAAGCGCGCGGCCATGGTGGCGTCGTAGGACACGTCCTCACCAGGCTGGCCGGGGCCCTCGAAGGAGTCGAGGCCCTCGTCGAGGTCGCCGAAGAAGCGGGCACGGCCGCCGCAGGTGCGCACGCAGGCGGGCAGCTCGCCCTTCTCGACGTTGTCGTGGCACATGGTGCACTTCTGCACCACGTTGAGGTCCTCGTTGAGGTAGCGCACGCCGTAGGGGCAGGCGCTCACGCACAGCTGGCAGCCGATGCACAGCTCGGGATCGATCTGCACGGTGCCGTCCTCGGTCTTGACGGAGGCGCCGGTGGGGCAGACAGTCACGCACTCGGGGTTGGAGCAGTGCTGGCACTGGACGGGCAGGTAGTACATGTCGACGTCGGGATAGTCGCCCGAGCCGTCGGCCTTGGGCACGGGGCCCACGCGCAGGGAGCGGATCCAGAAGTTGCCCACGGGCACGTCGTTGTTGAGCTTGCAGGCCACGGTGCAGGAGTAGCAGCCCGTGCAGCGGTTCAGATCGGTAATGATCGCTTTCTGAGTCATTGTTAGGCCTCCGTAGCTTCCCACTCAGGCTCGCCCTCGACACGCTTGCGCAGACCGGTGATCATCCACTGCTTCAGACGCGGGTCGGAAGCGTCGGTGATGACGGGGTTGCCGTCGGGATCGCAAGGAACGGGGTTGCCGAACGGCGAGTTCTCAGCCGTGGCCGCGTACACCAGGGCCGGGACGGCACGGGCGTTGTGCGAGCCGCAGACGGGGTCGCCGCCGCGCGGGTTGAGCGTGCAGTTGATGTTGACGAGCTCGAAGCCGTGGCTCGCCGTGTCGATCTCGGGATACCACCAAGCGTGGTTGGCGTTGATGACGCCCTGCTTGATGCCGTAGTAGGAGTCGATGACCTCGCGGACCTTGCCCCACGGCGTCTCGATCCACACCCACTGGCCGGTCTCCAGGCCCAGGCGCTCGATGTCGTTGGGGTTCATCTGCAGGCGCGGGTAGGGCCACAGCTCGCGGCACCAAGGCAGCTGACGGTGCTCGGAGTGGAAGTACACGGGCTGGCGCGAACCGGTCGTCATGATGAACGTGTTGTCCGGGTAGGCCTTGAGGCTCTCGACGTAGTCGGGGTTGAGGAACGTCGAGGTGTCGATCTCGTCAGCCATGGAGGCATCGTAGTACTCGGGGTGGTTGACCGGCGAGTCGATGGGCTCGTGGTACACGGGGAACCATTCGCCCTCGTCGATGTAGGCCTCGCACACGAGCGACCAGATCTCGACCAGGCCAGAGGCGGTCATGAAGCCGGGGTGGTTGTCCACCAGCGGGAACAGGTTGAAGCCGCCCTGTTGACGACGCATGCACATCTCGTGACGGCGGTAGAAGCCCCAGCGCTCGGGGTGCCACTCGCGGCAGCAGAACCAGCCCTCGTTCTGGAACTTCTCGGCAGCCTGGGCAAAGGTCGGGCCGTCGGGGAACTCGGCGGTCTTCCAGGCGTCGACGTTGTCCTTGAGGATGCGGTCGTGGTCGGGCCACAGGTAGCTGGGGGCGCCGGCCAGGGCGTTGGTGTACTCCTCGCCCAGGGCCTCGGTCCACTTGGCCACGTTGGTCTCGGAGCCGGCAGCGACCGTGGTGATGTAGTCCTCGGTCGAGGGGCTGGCCTCAAGGTCGCGCGTGTTCCACGGCACACCCATGGCGCGGTACATGCCGCAGTTCCAGTCGGGGTCGTAGATGGCCTCGCCGGGAGCCTTGACGGCGGCCTGGCCGCAACCGAAGATGCCGCCTGCACCCTGGGAGACGCGGGTGGTGTCGCACTCGAGCCAGTGCCAGCAGGGGAAGATGATGTCGGCGTTACCGTTGTTGGGGCAGAACCACAGGTTGATGTCGACGAAGAAGTCGAGCTTGGTCATGCCGTCCCAGGCGCGGGAGATGTTGGACATGTTCATGATGTCGCCGGACTGGCACACGCCGCCGTGCAGGGCGTAGGGCACGTCGTCACGGTCGTTGTTGCACGCGTCCCACACGGTGCCGGCGTCGACCCAACGGGCCCAGTAGCGGTTGAGCGGGTAGCGCTCGGCGTCGACCTCGCCGGCGTTGCGCTCGAACACGGTCACGGGGTTGGGCCAGTACTGGGAGTTGCGGAAGGCGCCGCCGATACGCTTGGCGATGACGGTCAGCTCGTCGTCGGTGGGCTCCTCGGTGCCGTAAAGCTCGGTCAGCGGGGAGTCGTTCTCCTGCTGGTACACGATGTAGTCGTGCATCCAGCTCTTGACGCCCTCGAGGTCCAGGTCGCGGCCATCCCAGGTCACGGCAGCGTCGCCGTAGGCGGAGCTGGCCTGCATGTTGGAGCGGCCGGGGTTGCCGTCGAACTGCGACTTGGAGGAGCCGCGGTTGCCGGCGGGCTCGTCGGCGTTGCCCGTGATCTCGGAGAGGATCTGCAGGATACGGGTGTTCTGGACGCCGGTGCCGTTCTGGTCGGGAGCGAGCTGGAAGTGGATGCCGCCGTTGCCGAAGTCGGGGTCGATACGGGTCGTCCAGGTCTTGACGGCCTTCTCGATGTCGTCGGCATTGACGCCCGTGATGCTCTCGGTGGTGGCCAGGTCGTACTGGCTGGAGAGGTCGTGCAGGTTGTCCCAGACGGTGCGGCACTTGTAGGTCTTGCCGTCCTTCAGCTCAACCTCGATCTCGCCGGGGAACAGGGCGGGCTGCTTGGGCAGGCCCTGGGGGTTGCACTCCTCGGAGCCCTCGGGGAAGCGGTCGGCCTCGGTGGCGGGGTCCGCGAAGGAGGACTCGTCGGGCAGGAAGCAGCGGCCGTTCAGGCCGGTGGGAGACTCGATCCAGCGGCCGGTGGTGGGGATGCGATGCTCCTCGCCCTCCCACTTGCCCAGCTCGGCGTCCCAGTAGGTGAGGCGCTCGTTGGCCTCGTCCCACACCATGAAGCGCTGGTACTTGCCGTCTTCCTTGATGTCGGCCTCGGTGAGCAGGCGGGTCTTCATCTCGATGCCGCCGTTGCCCTCGACGAGCCAGCCCTCAGTCAGCCACGGCTTGTCCTCGACCACGAGGAACGGGGCGTTGGACCAGCGGCGCACCATGGTGTCGTCGTAGGCCTCGTTCTCGATGATCCAGTTGAGCCAGCACAGGCCCAGGGCGCCGTCGGTGCCGGGGCGCAGGGGCAGCCAGATGTCGGCCTCCTTGCCGGAGGGGCAGATGCGCGGGTCGACGAGGATGTGGTGCTCGGCGTGAGCCATGACGTCGTTGATGCCGCGGTTGTTGGTGTCGTAGTTGGAGATTGCGGTCTCGGTGCCCCACTGGACGTAGACCTTCGGCTCCTGCTCGACCTCCATCCAGGGCGAGCCCATCTCGTCGGTCATGATGCCGCCGAAGTGACGCGGGCCCTTGCAGACCTGGTAGGCCAGGTGGGCGTTAGGCGTGCCGAAGAGCTGCTTCATGCCCTGATAAGGACCAAGCGACCAGACGCGGGACGTGCCGCACATGACGAAGATGGACTGTCCGCCGTACTTGTCGACGCACTCGCCCAGGCCCTTGCCGGCCAGCTCGAAAGCCTCGGGCAGGGTGATGCGGACCCAGCCGGGATCGTCCTCGCCCTTGGGGTTGGTGCGCTTGACGGGGTAGCGCAGACGATCGGGGTGGTAGCAAGCCTGAAGAGAGGCCTGCGACTTGGAGCAGCTGTGGCCGCGCGAGTGGTTGGACTGGTCGTCGCCCTCGATCTTGACAGCCTTGCCGTCCTTGACGGTGACCCACACGCCGCACTCGATCTTGCCGCATGCACGGCAGCAGGAACGGACGCGCTTGACTTCGCCGGCGGTCTCGTCGACGCCCTCGGCCAGAGCCTGCAGCGGCTTGGTGGTCGAGGAAGCGAGAGCGCAGGCGGCCGCGGTGATAGCGGTAGCCTTGACGAAGTTACGGCGGCTCATGGTGAGCTTAGCCATACGTTCTCCCTCCATAGTGGTGGATTGGACGCACCTGCACGAACAGGCGCCTCGATGCCGGGCTGCGCGCGCCGCCTGCCGTCCCTTCGCGCGCCCCGGGAAGAGCGCGCCGGCAAACTCGCTCGCGGGGCGTCCCCCGCAGTGCGCGCGTTGCTTTTGCATCAGGTGCATCCTCGCGCGTCGGGACCGCCCGTAATCAAGACCTGGGGTCGATTCTGGGGCCGATTGCGGGTGGATGAGGGGCGCACAAACAATCATGAACGCCGCATGATGATGCCGCGACCTGGTGTTTTGTGCGCGAGCGCAAACTCGCTTCGCCTGCTTGGGCGTATTTGGCACAACTGACGAGGCTGAGAAAAACTCATCCGGCCGCAACCCCGGCCCCTGCGTATAATGGCCCGCACGGGGAGAAAGCTCGGACGAGGGGGAGAACGTGACGCAATGGATGCGCGAGATACCGCAGGCGCTCGGGGTTAACGAGCAGCACACCGAGCCGGGCCTGGCAAGCGCCCTGGCCGTGTCGCTGGCCATCGCGCTGCAGGCGCCGTTCACGTTCTTCCACGCGGGCTGCGCCCTCTTCGAGGGCCTGAGCCTGCACTTGCTCTCGTGCTCGTTTCTCGTGGCGTGCGCCGTCTTCTGCGGCATCGTCGCGCATCGCACGCCCGAGTCGTACGAATACTTCCGCAAGCCCGTCTGCGCCATCACCTGGTCGGCCCTGAGCGCCCTCACGGCGGCGGCGCTCCCCGCCCTCACGCGCGCGAGCCTGGCCAACGAGGCGATCCTCGTCATCGTGGGGGCGCTGTTCGGCGTGGGCATGTCGTGCGTGCTGCTGTTCCTCGCCCACCTCTTCACGCGCACGTACATCCCCGACGTGGTGAAGCGCGCCTTTGCCGGCGCCATCGGCACGGTGCTCATCGAGGGCCTCCTCATGACGCGCCTGCCCGCCGGCGTCTCCCTCATGGTGTGCGCCGTCCTGCTCGTTGCCGAGATCCCGCTCATGCTGCTGCTTCGGCGCAACGCCCCGGCCGTGGGCGACTTCTCGCACTTCAAGGCCTTCAGCGAGCGCAAGGCCGACACGAGGCTCTTCCTGGCGAAGGTGGCGCTGCCCCTCGTGTGCACGGGCATGGTGCTGCGCCTGTTCTTCGCGCACAGCGAGCACATGGCGACGGACTTCCCCGCCCCGGGCCTGCTTAACGACATCAACCTCGTCGTGCTGCTCGGCGTGGCCTACGTCATCACGTGCTTCGCCGTCTACGGCGTGCGCAGCTTCGGCTGGCCCTTCGCGCAGTTCTTCAGCTTCCTCATCCCGCTCGTGTGCCTCCTGGGAGGCGTGTGCGCCTCCACTGTCACGAGCGGGCTGGGTACCTACGACGGGGGCAGCGTCGTCATCCTCTGCCTGATTCTGGCCCTCACCTGGTCGTTTATGGCGGGGGCGAGCCTGGAGTACCTGCTGCGCAGCGCCTCGGTGTTCGGGATGGGCATCTCGAGCCTGGCCGTGGGCATCCTCGCAGGCGACGCCTTTGTGCACGCGGGGCTTCTTGCCACGCCGCTGGGCTCCATCGTCATCTCGCTCGTCTGCCTTGTCATGGCCGTGGGCTACCTGCCGCCCCGACCCGCCCCCAACCTGGCCCTGAGCACCTACAGCACTCCTTTGCGCTCCGTCTGCCACCCCGACGAGCAGGAGGAGGGCGCAGACGAGGAGCCCGTCGAGGAAGCCGCCCCCGTCTCCGAGCAGCCCAGTGGCCACACAGCCGGCGAGAACGCGCAGCATGCCCCCGTGAAGGGCCGCTTCATGCGCCGCTGCGACGCCGTGGCCAAGATGTTCCTGCTGTCGGCCCGCGAGACCGAGGTGCTGTACCTGCTCGCCAAGGGGCGCAGCATGAACCACATCATGGAGGAGCTCGTCATCTCCGAGGGCACCACGAAGACCCACATCAACCACGTGTACAAGAAGCTCGGCGTCCACTCCCGCCACGAGCTGCTGGATTTGATCGAGTCCGTCGAGGTAGAAGACATCAATTTAAACTAACAGAGTTGCGGAACCTGGCGCGCTGCGTTCCGCAGGTGCTCACGCGCGGTGCGCACCTTTGGTGTACATCCAGTAGGCCAAAGGCCCGCACCGCGCGCTACGGCCCTGCGCGCCTTGCGCGCCAGAACCCGCTTTTAGAGGGGCAGAACCTGATGCGCCGGAAACTCCAACGAAAGCCGTCGCAGCACGCAAAAGGGGCACCGGCCTGGGTGGTCGATGCCCCTTCTTGATGCACTGGCGTTCTCGCTTGCCTTACTCGTCGCGTTCCCAGACGGCTTTGTTGGTTTCGGTCTCCCATACTTCCACCTTGTAGCAGGTGGGGCCTACTTGGTCGGCGCACCACTTGGCGATGTTCTCGGCGGTGGGGTTGCAGGGCAGGGTCT
>CAVJGP010000093.1:0-12125 GCA_963648855.1 Alistipes onderdonkii
CGGCGTTACCCAGCTTCGCAGGAGGGTTGTCCAGGGCAACTGGGAGTTTGTGTTTGGCAAGAGGCCGGATGACGAGTATCCGGTGGTCTTCCACGCACGCTTTCTCGCAACGAAGTAGGGGGTTTCATCATGCCAGTGAAGGTTGTCGAGCAGAAAACAACCTCGCGCTTTGTCGCGGACGATTACATTCCGGCCTTGGTTGTTATCGGGGATGAGCGTGATTGCGTCGACTTTATCGGGTGGTACCGAGGTGACACAGACCTGCTGGAACTTCAGGTTGACCCAAGCAGCGGCGCAGTTTGCCAGGTAACTCTGACGTTGGGTGCGCACAGTGTCTTTGCGGGTGGAGCATTGGAGGTGCCGGAGGCGCAAGAGGGGCTGCTTGTGCCCGCATGGCCGCGCGAGTTCTTGACCGATACGATGTGCGTCTCGGTTTACGACGACGGGGTCTCAATCCGGCTTTCGGCGAAGTTGCCCGCCCGGTATGTCCGAAGTGGAGACGTCATCTTTGGGATTGCTGCAGACGAGGAGTTGACCGACATTCTGCTGGTGCGTCTGACTGCAGAGCAGGTGGCACATACGGCGAATCTGCTCCGCGAGATGCGCACGACCGATTAGGTTAGGACAAGCGGTATCGCCGCTTTATCATGGGCCTTACGAAATGAGGGTCTATGAGTTACGCAAGGGTCGCAGGCGGGTCGCGATGCACTGTCTGCGGCCCGTCGCCTTTGGCTTGAGATGCTCCTGAGGTTGCTTGTCTCGGCCATGAGGGCCTCGCATTGGATGGTTTGAGCCCGGCAACCTCGAATGCGATAGGCAGTGCGGCAGGAGCTGACGGCTCTTCAGTTCCATCAGCCCGAAATTGCTCTAACACCGCCAGTTTCTCAGCCCTGCAAACCCCAGTCTGGCCTCTTGACGGCACGCTGTTGCATTTTATGTCGACTACCTGGGAAGATGCGATTGCAACGGACAGAATTCAAAGGGTTGGGGCCTCTGGAACGGACAGAATTCAAAGGGTCGTGAGGCTCAAAACGGACAGAATTCAAAGGATTCGGCGCGTAAGACGGACAGAATTCAAAGGATAGCGCCCAGCGCGGTGCGGCCGATGGCTGCTCGCCTGCCTACGCCCCAAGCGCACGGATGGGGATGACGTATACGCCGTCGGGGCGGCGATAGGCTACCTCGCCCATGCCGGTGACGACGGCGAGGAACGACGGCTTGGCTACCCGTGCCTTCTCGTCGCCGCAGACCTTCTCCTGAAGGCGCAGGAGGTTCGCGGCGGCGGACTGCACCTTGTCCTGGCTCACCTTCACCTCGATGGCCGCCCAACGTCCGTCGGCGCGCTCGACGATGGCGTCTGCCTCAAGCCCGGAGTCGTCGCAGTAGTAGCGCACGGGATTGGTCGGCGTGTAGTCGAGCGCTCTGGCGTATACCTGCAGGTCGCGCATCACGAGGTTCTCGAACGCCAGGCCGAACGTCTGCCAGTCTTGAAGCATGGCCGCAGGGGAGAGGCCGAGCAGCGCTGCCGCAATCGAGGGGTCGGCGAAGTAACGCTTCGGTTTGACGCGCATGCGCCGGGGCGAGCGCGATGCGGGAACCCACCCGGGAATCTCGTCCACCAAAAACACGCGCCGGAACAGCTCCAGATGCGTGCTGACCGCCCTGCGCTGGGTCTCGGAAACAGTCTCTTCGTCGTCGATGGCGAACACATCCCGCGCGAGGGTGTCGGTCTTCGTCGCCTGCCCGAGGTTGCGGGCGAGCGACTGAGCCAGACGACGGGCAACGTCCTCGGTTCCTCCCAGGCGGGGAACGCTCTGGACGAAAACAGCCTCCAGGTAATCGCGAACGACCAGGATGGCGTCCTCTGCGGTCTGTGTGCGTACCTCGGGCCAGCCGCCGCGCACGACCATCTGGGCGAGGGGCAGGATGCCGTCGGGGCACTGGCAGGGGGTGAAATCGCCCTCAAACAGCCTGGCGAGGCTCACCTTGCCCAGGGAGTCGCCCGTTTCCTGCAGGGTCATGGGGTGCATGCGGATGCGTCCGATGCGTCCCGCGCCGCTATGGGCGGTTTCCTCGGTGTTCGGCGTGGAGGAGCCGGTTAGGATCCACGCGCCCTTCTCGCCCTCAAGGTCGTCCACGGCATGGCGCACCGTATCCCAGATGGCGGGCACGCGCTGCCACTCGTCCACCACGTGCGGGCGTTCCCCGACAAGGGGGTAGCTCGGGTCGGCAAGGCAGATTTGGAGGTTCGGGCCGCGGTCCACATAGGTCACGGACGCGGCGTGGGCGCGTGACGTCCAAGTCTTCCCGCACCACTTCGTGCCCGACACCTCCACGGCCCCAAAGAGCTTGAGATACCTCTCGACCTGGGCGTCTACGATGCGGGGAGTGTAAGAGGAGGGCCTTGCGGAAGAACCCTGGGGCGCGCTGTCCATGCCGTGACCTCCTGCGACCGAAGATGGCATACCAAAAAGCGAATGGTAGTCCTACTGAATTATGAATGATTGTAGTACCAAAATACGAATAGATGATGTACCAAATTACGAATATCCTGGCTACCAAAATACGAATACTAGAGCTACCAAAATACGAATAGTACCTGCAGAAAAAGAGGGCCCCTTGCGGGGCCCTCTGGCGTGCGGGCTGGTTTGTGGCGCGCGGCTCGGCCGCTGCCCTCGTGCCTACCTGCCTTCGGCGCGGCTCTTCTTGTACTCCTCGATGAGCTTGTTGGCGGTGTCGTAGGGCACCTGCTCGTAGCCTTCGAGCACGTAGGAGAACTCGCCGGTGCCGCGCGAAAGCGAGCGCAGGCGCGTGGAGTAGTCGGTGATCTCGGCGAAGGGCACGGTGGCGCTCACCACGGTGTTGCCGCGGCCATCGGAGTCCATGCCGGTGACGCGGCCGCGCGAGGCGGAGATGTCGCCGGTGACGGAGCCCGCGTAGGCGTCGGGCACGGTGATGGTCATGGTGGCCATGGGCTCGAGAATCACGGGGTCGGCGTGCTCAGCGGCGGCGCGGAAGCCGATGCGCGCGGCCGTTTTGAAGGCGATCTCGCTGGAGTCGACGGGGTGGTAGGAACCGTCGTAGCAGGCCACCTTCACGTCCACCACGGGGTAGCCGGCCAGCACGCCCTCGGGCAGCGTCTCCTGAATGCCCTTGTCAACTGCGGGGATGTACTGGCGGGGGATCTTGCCGCCCACGATCTCGTCGAGGAACTCGTAGCCGCCGCCGGGGTTGGGCTCCAGGCGCAGCCAGCAGTCGCCGAACTGGCCCGCGCCGCCGGTCTGCTTCTTGTGGCGGCCCTGGGCGCTGGCGGCCTTGCGGATGGTCTCACGGTAGGGGATGCGCAGCGGCTCGAGGATGGCCTCGACGCCCGTGCGCTCGGCAAGGCGGTTCACCATGACGCTCACCTGGGCCTCGCCCACGGCGCTGATCACGGTCTGGTGCGTCTCCTCGTTGCGGGTGACGGTGATGGTGGGGTCGGCGTCGCAGGTCTTCTCGAGGAAGGCGCTCAGCTTGTCCTCCTCGTTGCGGTTCTTGGCGCGGATGGCCACCTGGTACAGCGAGTTGGAGAAGCGGAAGGCCTGGGCCTCCACCTTGCCGGTGGCGCTCAGGGTGTCGCCGGTGTTCACCTCGAGCTTGGGCACCACGATGATGTCGCCTGCCAGGGCCTTCTTGACGTCGGTGGTCTCGCGGCCGCACATGAGGTAGAGGTGGCCCAGGCGCTCGGTGGACTGGGTGCGCGCGCAGGTGAGCTCCATGCCGGGCTCAAGCGTGCCGGCCAGCACCTTGAGGAAGGAGAGGCGCCCCGTCTGGGCGTCGTTCAAGGTCTTGAAGACGAAGGCCACGGGGCGCTCGTCGGCGGAGCTGATCTTGAGCATCGTGCCGTCGGTGAGGGGCATCTCGCCGAAGTCGGTGGGCGTGGGGAAGTAGGCCACGATGTCGTCGAGCAGGGAGTTCACGCCCTTCTCCTGCACGGCCGCGCCCACGTAGACGGGGACGAGCATGCGCTGCGCGATGGCGCCGCCGAGCAGCCCCTCGATCTCCTCCTGCGTCAGGGCCTCGCCGTCGAGGTACTTCATCATGAGCTCCTCGTCGGCCTCGACGATGAGGTCGCACAGGGCCTCGCGCGCGGCCTGGGCGGCGTCGGCGTACTCGGCAGGAATCTCGCCCACCGTCTCGGCGCCTTGCGCGTCGTAGGTGCGGGCCTGCATGCGGATGACGTCGATGACGCCCTTGAAGTCGGCGCCCGTGCCCATGGGCAGGGTCACGAAGCCCAGGTGGTTGCCGAAGCGCTCCTGCAGCGACGCCATGGCCAGGTCGACGTCGGCGTTGTCCTTGTCGACGCGGTTGATGAAGACGGCACGCGCGACGGGCTGCTCGTCGGTGGCGTACCACAGCTTCACGGTGGTGGGCTGGGGGCCTTCGGCTGCGTCGATCACGAAGAGGGCGGTCTCGGCCACGGAGATGGCCGCGTAGGCGTCGCCGATGAAGTCGGGGTAGCACGGGGCGTCGAGGATGTTGATCTTGCAGCCCTCGTGCTCGACGGGCGCGATGGAAGTGGAGATGGAGAAGTTGCGCTTGCTCTCTTCGGGGTCGAAGTCCAGCGTGGGCTTGGCACCGGCGTGTCCGCCCAGGCGGGCCGTCTTGCCGGTGAGGTGCAGCATGGCCTCGGCAAGCTTGGTCTTGCCGACGCCTCCCTGCCCTACAAGGACTACGTTGCGAACCTTATCGGTCTGAGGTGCAGCCATACCAGTCTCCTAACCTCGAAGTTGACGGCCCCTTGCGCCGCGAGGCCCTGGTGGGCGGGTGCGGCGGCGGGGCAAAGACACGAGCTTGAAACCGAACATGCGTGCAATGTGGATATCTTATTCACAATTCCTGCAGAAAACAATATACTAGCTTGCACGCTGCGCCAAGCAGCACGCAGATCCCCGCAATCGGGCGGGGTTCACGGAGCAAAGGAGTGCATCATGGGTCTCAAGGCAACCGAACCGCTGCAGATCGCGCCTGAGGAGCTTGCCGCCTACCTGGGCGCCAAGCATGCCATCTACATGGACGTGGCCGACGCCTCCTACTACCTCACCGACGCCAACGAGAACTACTGGCGCGTGCAGGACACCGCCCAGCTCAACGACAAGGGCCACTACACCGACGTGACCACGCCCATCGCCGCCGTCGAGGAGTTCCTGGCCGCCCCCGCCATCGACGGCAAGTCGGTGCTCGACGCCGCCCCCGCCGCCACCTTCTACGCCTCGGAGAAGAAGTAAGGGCTCTCCCCGACGACAGCTTCGCATTCGAAAGCCCCCGCAGGCCCCAAGCTCCAAGTGAGCGAGAGGCCTGCGGGGGCTTTGTTGTGCTTGGGGGAAGGGCGTACTCGCGTTGGGCTGCCATGAGAACGTATAAGCCTATACGAGCCGGGCGTAATCCTGTGTTTGGTGGAAGATGTGGGCTATGACGATCTTGTCGTCGGCAATCCTGTATAGGGCAACATAGCGCTTGACGTGTATGGGGCGGTATCCGAGCGCGGCAAGTTCGGGCAGGTGTGACAGCGGATGCATGAGCGGCATTTCGCAGGTCAGGGCTACCTGGTATTCGAACTCGTTCATGAAATCGTCCGCGGCGGCTGGACTCAGCAAGGTCGACACCAAGTATGAGACGATGGACTCATATTCCCGCTGTGCCTCGCGGGTGATAACCGCCTTATAGGCCATAACGCTGGCGGATTGATGCGGAGAAGGCGGAGAAGTCG
Source organism: Alistipes onderdonkii (assembly GCA_963648855.1). Taxonomy (GTDB): domain Bacteria; phylum Actinomycetota; class Coriobacteriia; order Coriobacteriales; family UMGS124; genus UMGS124. The sequence goes on from CAVJGP010000093.1 coordinate 5,750, forward strand.
TCGTAATCGCCTGCGGCGATTTCAGTTTCGGCAAGCATTATTCGGGAGAGCAGCTTTGCCTTGGCGACTTCCTCACGCTGCGCCTCATACTCCTCGTTGCTCAGGCAGTGCATCGCGCTGTATCCGTTGCGCGTCACTGTGACGTCGCGCTCGCGTTCAACAAGCGAGGCAAACGAGGCGGTGTCTTTCATGTCCCGAACAGGTACGCAGATGGGCATGAGAATCTCCCTTCGCAAGACGTGGCCGAATTGTACCACGCCGACGGCTGGGGAATGTGAAGTGCCGGCCTGATGCAAGTGCACCATGCTGAGAGCCGTGCTGAGAGAGCATCGGATGGCCCATGACGTGCCGCCCTGGCCTCGGTATGGCTCAGGCGCAGTTTTTCGCGGCGGGTCCTTGCCGCGAAACTGTTTGAGCACTGAGCCATACCGAGGCCTCGGGGGACGTGCTGCCGGATGCCCTCGTCTCTCTACTTCCCCTCCACCAAATCGAGAAGCTCCTGCTTGGAGTGCACGTCGAGCTTGGCGTAGATGTGCTTCACGTGGCCGCGCACGGTGTTCTCGGAGATGAGGAACGTCTCGGCGATGCGGGTCTTGCTGTGGCCGCGCACGAGCAGCTCGAGCACCTCGGCTTCGCGGGTGGTGAGGCCGCCCTTGCGTGCGAGCTGGGTGCAGCGGGCGTGGCGGGTGGTGGCCTCGGAGGCGCCTGCGGGTGTGGCGGGGGCGGCGGGCTTCTCCAAGTCGCGCTGGGTGGCAACGGCGCGCATCTCGGGCGAGTCCTCCTCGGAGCCGTTGACCTCGGCGAAGATGAGCTGGTTGCCCAGGGAGCGGTCGTCGAGGAACATGAGGGCGATCACCACGAGCGCCCACACGGCGATCGAGGTGATGAGGGGCTCGATGGGGCTGGCAACCATGAGGGTGCCGGCCACGCTGCCGGCGGCGAAGGGCAGGGTGTAAGCGAGCCAGCCCACCGCGTACACCGCAAGCGGCGGGTAGGAGCTGTGCCGCGCCACGTCGGCCACGGCCAGGAACAGGAAGAACACCACGAGCAGGGCATGCGCCGTGCGCACGAGGGCGAAGAGCAGCGCGTGGGCGTCGGTGCCGGCGACGTACTCCTCGAACACGAGCACCGTCACCATGAGGATTAAGATGAGACGCCAGGTGCGCCCGAAGTCGATGCCGCGGCCCTTCACGCAAAGCCACCAGATGAAGATGAGCGCCAGGGCCACCTCGGTGCCGTGGTTTACGAGCACCGACAGCTCGTAGGGGCTGGGCGTGCCCTCGAGGATGGCCGTGCGGATGATGCCGATGGTGAAGCTGAACGCCGCCACGCTCAGCACCGCGCGCGAGAGCGACCCGATGGTGCGCGCGTTGTAGTAGCGGTCGGGCTCAGCCACCTGGGGGAGATGGGCGGAGGCCCTGCGCACGCAGAAGAAGGTGGCGAACGGCAGGCACGCGAAGACGGGCGCGGCGGCCGTGCCGGGCAGGAAGTCGATGATCGTCTTGCAGGTGGAGCCCAGCGCCATGGTGAGGAAGAGCAGCGGCGCGGAGAAGGCCAGCTCGAGGCGGGCGTACACCTGGATCCAGCGTCCGTAGGCCCAAGCGACGCCGACGCCGCCGGCCACACACCCCACGACGGTGGCGGCAGCCGCAGGCAAGGGCAGCTCGACGGAGAGCGCCACGCCGCCCAGCGCCATGAGGCAGGCGGCGGCGAGGTCGAGCGCCAAGGGGCTCTCGGGGGTGGTGCCGGTGCCTGCGCCGGCGACCGCGTTGCCGGAGGGGCCGGCGGTTTTCGTGCGGTGCCAGACGGCCAGGCCTATCGCCACGAGGGCCACGCTCATCGCCGAGTAGAGCACGGCGGTGACCGAGACGCCGCCGCCCTCGAGGAAGCGGTGGGTGGAGCAGTAGATCCACATGTGCACGAAGGCCAGGCCCAGAAGGCAGGGCCTGAGGTTTTTGATGAAGCTAGCGAGCATGTACCCTCCGTCGGGGTTTGGTCAGAGGCAGCGGGTGGGCCCTTGCGAGCCGCCCGATTGGGGGCGTATGGAAGCGAGGGGATCTGAAATCCCGTATGCGAATGGTACCGCACGACCCGTGCCATTGACGCTGAGAACGTGCTGACCCGCTGCTCCAAATTGGGGTGCAACTAAGTCATTTTACCAGGGGAAACGCACAAAACCGCAAAGTGGGTGGCGAAAGGGGCGTGCCTTGCGGGCTAGGGTTTGAGCCGTCAAACGCAAGGCACGCGGCAAGCGCCGCCCACCCGCTCGCAACGCAATCGCGCAGCATAAGCGGACAAGGACAGGCCAGCCGGCGGGCCTTCGCAGACAGGGTCATGCAAGAGGGCGTCAAGCCATCAACGCAAGAGAAGGGGTACTGCAATGCAAAGCAACACTGTTTCTCGCCGCTCGTTCGTCCAGGCCGCCGGTGCGGCCGCCGCCGGCCTCGCCGCCGCCGCAGCGCTGCCGGGCGCCAACCCCCAGATCGCCCATGCCGCCGTCGCCGTCCCTGAGACGTGGGACTACGAGTGCGACGTGGCCGTCGTGGGCACCGGCACCGTCCTGACCGGCGCGGGCAAGGCTGCCGCCGAGGGCAACCGCGTCATCATCATCGAGGCTGCCGGCTTCGTGGGCGGCACCACCTCCGTCTCCAACGGCCAGACCTGGATGCCCCTCAACTCCGTCGCCATGGAGCAGGGCCTGGACAACTACGACGACGCACTGGCCTACATCACCGCCACCGCCGCCGGCAAGTCCACGCCCGAGATTCTCGAGGCCTTCCTCAAGTACGGCCCCGAGGCCATCGACTTCCTCGCCGAGACGGCCGACATCTCGTGGGAGATCAGCCCCCGCATGGACTACCACATGGACGTCTTCCCCGGCGCCAAGGACCTGACGCGCACCATCGCCCCCGTGGGCAAGCAGTCCACCGAGGCCGGCCAGATGACGGGCGCCTTCGGCACCACCTCCTCGGGCTCCTACGTCACCGACCCGCTGTGCGACGGCGTGGTGAACAAGTACGGCGGCGAGCTGCTGCTCAACACCCGCGCCATGCACCTCATCACCCGCGTCAACGACGAGGGCGTCACGGAGGTCTGCGGCGTGCAGGCCCAGACCGAGGACGGCTCCACCATCAACATCAAGGCCTCCAAGGCCGTCATCCTGGGCGCCGGCGGCTTCGGCTGGAACGACGACATGAAGAAGCGCTACATGGAGCTGCCCGCCAACCGCACCATGGAGATCTCCACCTGCGTGGGCGACGGCATCCTCATGGGCCAGGCCGTGGGCGCCGACGTCACGCTCATGCAGTACGCCTGGGGCCAGGTCGTGTGCGTGAATCCCGAGGACATGCCCTATCACGAGTGGTGCGAGAAGCCCACGGAGATCAACCACTTCGGCCTGGGCACCTTCTACGGCCTGATGTGCAAGCCCGGTTCGTGCGTGCTCAACAAGTTCGGCCGCCGCTTCATGAACGAGGCTGTGGACTACGACTCGCTCTACCACGGCTTCTGGGGCCGCGACCTGGGCGCCAACCAGACCGAGGAGGGCGCGACCTACGGCACGAGCTGGACGAACTGCCCGGCTTTCTACATCTGCGACTCCACCGTGGCCGACGCCGAGAACTCCGTCATGCGCGACGACAACGGCGACATCGTGAGCTGGGTGGCCTATCAGGCCGACACCATCGAGGAGCTGCTCGACCAGATTCCCTGGCGCGACGACTACGCTCGCCAGAAGGCCGCCAAGACCATCGAGGAGTACAACGAGAACTGCGCCAACGACATCGACCCCGAGTTCCACCGCGGCGAGACCCGTTGGGACCAGGGCGGCACCTCCCGCCCCGAGAAGTCGCTGGCACCCATCGAGGTGGGCCCCTTCTACTGCGTCATCTGCGAGCCCTACCCCATGTGCACCAAGGGTGGCCTGCGCGTCAATGAGAACGCCGAGGTCCTGAGCGTGACCGGCGAGGTCATCCCCCGTCTGTACGCCTCCGGCAACAACTCCGGCATCGGCGGCCCCGGCCTGTTCTACAACGGCGCCGGCGGTACCCTGGGCCCGGGCTTCACGTTCGGCTACATTGCCGGCATGAACGCCGCCCAGCTGACTTCCTGGGAGTAAGGAGAGTCGCGGAACCTCGTCCGCTGCGTTCTCCAAGGGCTCACGTACTCCAGTACGCATCGCCCTTGGACGCCTTGCGGACGAGAACCCGCTTTTAGAGGGAGTCGCGGAACCTGATGCGCCGCGTTCCACAGGTGCTCATGTACTCCAGTAGGCCAAAGGCCCGCACCGCGCGCATCGCACCTGTGCGCCTTGCGCATCAGAACCCGCTTTTAGAGGGAGCCGCGGAACCTCGTTCGCCTAACCTGCTTGGAAGGCCCTCGGTCCTTGGAAATCGGGGGCCTTTGCTTGCCTTGGTGGTTGCCCAAATATTTCAGGACGGTTAAAGTACCTGCTTGTTGGCTTGGGTTTGTTACAAGGAGGCAGGCGTGGACTTTAACGAGTGGCTCATCGGCGTGACAGGTGACATCGACACCTTCATGTACACCTACATCCTGCTGGCCCTGCTGGTGGCCACGGGCATCTGGTACACCGTGCGCACCCGCGCGGTGCAGATTCGCTACATCAAGGACATGTTCTCCCAGCTCACGGAGAAGAAGCACGTGGACGGGGAGCGCGCGCTCTCGTCGTTCCAGGCGCTCATGGTGTCCACCGCGAGCCGCGTGGGCACGGGCAACATCGCCGGCGTGGCCACGGCCATAGCCACGGGAGGCCCGGGCGCGGTCTTCTGGATGTGGGCGATGGCCATTGTGGGCGCTGCCTCGGCCTTCATCGAGTCCACGCTCGCGCAGATCTTCAAGGTGCGCGGCAAGGAGGGCGCCTTCCGGGGCGGACCTGCCTACTACATTCAGCAGGGCCTGGGCAGTCGCGGGCTGGGCATCCTCTTCGCCATCCTGCTCATCCTGTGCTTCGCCTTCGGCTTCAACGGGCTGCAGTCGTTCAACGCGGCCAGCTCGCTTGACTACTACACCGCCGGGTTTGACGGCGCGCAGCAGGTGAAGATGGTCGCGGGCATCGTCCTGGCCGTGATGACGGCCTTCGTCATCTTCGGCGGGGCGCACCGCATCAGCATCATCACCTCGGTGGTGGTGCCCGTCATGGCGCTTGCCTACATCGGCATCGCCCTGTGGACCGTCGTCTCCAACCTGGGCGACGTGCCTGCGGCCTTCGCGCTCATGTTCTCCTCGGCGTTCGACGTGCAGTCCATCTTCGGCGGCTTCACGGGCTCGGTCGTGATGCTCGGCATCAAGCGCGGCCTGTACTCCAACGAGGCGGGCATGGGCTCGGCGCCCAACGCCGCCGCCACCGCCAGCGTGTCGCACCCCGTGAAGCAGGGCCTCGTGCAGAGTCTGTCCGTGTACATCGACACGCTCGTCATCTGCACCTGCTCGGCCCTCATGGTGCTCATCTTCTACGTGCAGGACCCCGTGGCGGCCGAGGGCCTCAACGGCATGACGCTCGTGCAGATGGCCGTGAAGAACTCCGTGGGCGACTGGGGCATCGGCGTCATCACGTTCGCCATCTTCGCCTTCGCGTTCTCCAGCCTCATCGGCAACTACTTCTACGCCGAGAGCAACTTCCTCTTCATCAAGGGCAACAGCCTGGCGGCGCTCACGGTGTTCCGCGTGGCCTGCGTGGTCGTGGTGTTCTTCGGCGCCGTCAACAGCTTCGACCTGGCCTGGAACCTGGCCGACATCTTCATGGGCTTCATGGCCATCATGAACCTCATCGCCATCCTCATCCTGGGCAAGTGGGCGCTGAGGGCCCTCGACGACTACACCGCCCAGCGCAAGGCCGGCGTCGACCCGGTGTTCGTGGCCGACTCCATCGAGGGCTTCCCCCCGACGCAGTGCTGGCACGTGGGCCAAGACGACCTCAAGGACGTGGGACCCCAGCCGGTGCGCGAGTACGTGCGCGAGTCGCTCTCTCCCAACGAGGAGAGCTAACGGGGCCAGGAGAGGGGCGAGCCCCGCGGAGGGCGCAGCGGACGAGGTTCCGCAACCCCTATTAAAGGCGGGTTCTGACGCGCAAGGCGCACAGGTGCGATGTGCGCGGTGCGGGCCTTTGGCCTACTGGACGTACATGAGCGCCTGTGGAACGCGGCGCGTCAGGTTCCGCAACCCTATTAAAGGCGGGTTCTGACGCGCAAGGCGCACAGGTGCGATGTGTACTGGACGTACATGAGCGCCTGTGGAACGCGGCGCGTCAGGTTCCGCAACCCTCTCCTTGCCGCTCTGCTACCATGGGGCGGCACGAAAGCACATGCTAAATCACCCGGCGGGAGAGGAAGGCCGAACATGTCTCAGGCAAGCAAGACCG
>CAVJGP010000094.1:0-11963 GCA_963648855.1 Alistipes onderdonkii
GGAGGTCGCGGGCAGGCATGTCCCACACGCATTGGCCAGCGTAAAGCACCCGGCCGGCCGTCAGGCGCAGGTTGTCGCCCTGCGGGCCAAAGGCGGCGCGCAGAAGCGTGGTCTTGCCCGAGCCCGACTCGCCCACCACGCCCACGATGCGGCCCTGCCCCACCGAGAAGCTCACGTCGCGGGCCACGACCTGCCCGCCGTAGGCCAGACTTACGGCATCGAAGCGAAGAATGGGCTGACCCTGACCACGGAGGGTGTCGTCACAACCGGGCATGTCGGGCTCACCATAGGCATCGCTGCCACAAGCGCCCAACGCACTGGATCCATCGAACGCCTGGTGACTGCAACCGCCCGGCTTGCCGGAAACGTCGGACGCCTCTCGTCCGCGCCCACCCAGCAAGCTGACATTCTCCCGCATGAGAGAGCTGCCAGAGACGGGCTGCACGTCGGACGTCTCCGACGTGTGCGCTATATCTGCTGCGAGATCCTCGGGCAGGCCAGGGTTCATGAAACGCTCCCCTAGCTCAGGGTGAGGTCGGAGGTGACCTCGTAGAAGTCACAGGGGTGGGCGGCCATGCCGCTGACGCCGGGGCGGCTCACGATACCCATGGTGAGGTGCGAGGCGAAGACGAAGGCACCGTCGTCGACGAGGGCCTGCTGCATCTGCACGGCAAGCTCGCAGCGCCGGTCGGCGTCGAACTCGCTGGCAAGCTCCTCGGCCAAGGCGTCGAGCTCGGGGTTCGCGTAGCCGCCGAAGTTCTTGGGGGCATCCGTGAGGCAGGTGGCCGCGAAGAACGACTCGGGGTCGCCCGTGGGCGCAGTCACGAGGGCGCTGGCGTAGACGTCCCAGGCAGAGGTGTCGGCACGCAAGGAGGTATGGTTGGCCGTGCACTGCACCTCAACCTCGAAACCAATCTGGCCCAGGGAGTACTGGGCGCTCTCGGCGAGCAGGGGCAGCTCCACACGGCCCGGGTAGGTGAGCCACACGATGTGCAGGCGCTGGCCGTCCTTCTCGCGCACGCCGTCGCCGTCGGAATCCACCCAGCCGGCCTGCTCAAGCAGCTGTTTTGCGGCCTCGGGGTCGTAAGTTGGCGCGGTCACGGCATCACCGCCGAAGGAGAAGCTCGCAGGGAAGGCGCCCGTCGCCACTGCTCCCCTGCCGCCCAGAAGCACGTCCACGAAGCCCTGCTTGTCGATGCCCATGGCGAGGGCCTGGCGCACGGCGGCGTCCTGCATCACCGACGAGGCGTAGTTTGCCTGAGCGAAGAACACGCGGCTTGTCTCGCAGCTCGCCACGGTGTACCCCGCGCCCTCGAAGAGCGCGTAGCTCGCGTACGGCAGGCCGTAGGAGGCGTGCACCTGCCCGGCCTGCAGCGCCATGGTGAGGGTGTCGCCGTCGGTGATGGCGCGCACGTCCACATTCGTGCATGGCACCGCGCCGCCCCAGTAGTCGGGGTTTGCGGAGAGCGTGACCTGCGTGTCGCTGACCGAGGTGGCCACATAGGGGCCCGTACCTGCGACGTTGCCCTCGACCGTGACGCCGGTCTGCATGTCGATGATGGCGGCGTAGGGGTCGCACAGGAAGTTGACGAGCGAGGGCTTGGGACGCTCGGTGGCGATAGTGAGCTCGAGGCCCTGGGCCTCAATGCTGGAAATCTCAAGATCGCCGGGGGCACGGTCGTGCGTGGCCATGAGGTCGTCCAGGCACTCCTTCACCGCTTGGGCGTCCAGCTCGCGCCCCGACGAGAAGCGCACGCCCGAGCGCAGCACGACATGCAGGTGGGTGTCGTCGGTGAACTCCCACGACTCGGCAAGCCAGGGCTGGGGCTCCATCTCGTCGGACAGCTTGAAGAGCGTCTCGCCCACGCCGTAGCGCACGCAGCTCCAGCCCGAGTAGTTGGCATGTGGGTTGAGGCCGGCGTCGTCCATCTCCGGGCCGTAGCCGGTGGTGCCGTAGACGAACGTGGCGTCGTCGGCAAGGGCGGGGTGGGGAGAGGAAAAGGCGTGCACGCCCAGCGCACCAGCTGCAAGGGAGCCCACGGCCAGGGTGAGGAAGGAGCGTCGCGAGATGGCTGGGGCGGAGGCCGAGGGATGTAGGCCGATGCGGGCGGCGCTACCCGAGGAACGCGAGATACCTGCGAGGCCGTTGCGCGAAGAACGCGAGGCATCCAGGGCAACGTTGTCCGAGGAGCACGAAATAGCTGGGGCAACTTGGCCCGTGCAATGCGAAGCCCCGGCAGCGGCGTCTTGGCAACACTCGCCCTCCTTGCGCGTGAACCACACGCCAGGCTCGGCGGCACCGCGCATCGCACGCCTCGTCTTCTCATTAGCTATCATGACCTGCCGCCTTTCTGGTTGGGGTCGAGGAAGTCGCGCAACGTGTCGCCCAGGAGGTTGAACACGAGCACGGTGACGAATATCGCAAGGCCTGGCGCAAGCACGCACCAGGGGGCCGTCTGGAGCATGCTGCGGCCGTCGCTCATCATGGAGCCCCACTCGGCCATGGGCGGCTGGGCGCCCAGGCCCAGGTACGACAGGCCCGCGAGCTCCATGAGGACCGTGCCCACGTCGAGCACCGCGCACACCGCCACCGGCCCCAGGATGTTGGGCAGCACGTGACGCACGACCAGGGCGAACTCACCGCACCCCTGCATGCGGCATGCCTGCAGGTAGGTGGAGGAGCGCTGGGCGAGCGTCTGGGAGCGGGCGATACGCGCAAACTTGGGCCAGCCGATGGCGGCCAGGGCGATCACCGCGTTTTGGATGCCGCCGCCCAAGACGCCTGCCACGGCCAGGGCAAACACGAGCCCCGGAAACGCGAGGAAGATGTCGGAAAGGCGCATGAGCACCGTGTCGAGCGCCCCGCCGCGCCAGCCGGCCACCACGCCCACGACCGTGCCGACCAGAGCCACCACGGCCACGCACGCGAGCGTGGAGAGGATGGAAGCCCGGCCGCCCACAAGCACGCGCGAGAGCATGTCACGCCCATAGCGGTCGCAGCCCAGGAGATGCTCGGCGCTGGGGGCCTGCAGGGCCTGAGAGAGGTTCTGCGCATAGGGGTCGAAGGGGCAGAGGTTCTCGGCGAAGAGGGCCACGAGTACAAGGAGGAGGGCGAGCGCAAGGAGAACACCCAGCTTGAGGGCAGTGCGGCGGGAACGGGCGAAACCAGTGCGAGCTGTGGCAGCATCAGCGGCCGAGCTATCGCCCGCGCTTTCCGATGAGCCCTTCTCCGCCCGGACGCCCTGGCCCGCAGGCATGTCGCCCGACAAACTCTCACCCGCACGCACGGCACAAGGCGCGGCCACGTCGCCCGACATGCCCACTACACCTGCACACTCGCGGCAGGCCGCAGACGCCTCGCGTGACAAAGCCCTCCCTGCACGCCCGGCGCGGGGCCCGCCTTTCTTCCCTACGCGCCCAGCATTCGCCGCGCCCTTCTCCCCTGCGCCCGCGGCATCGCCAGCCGCGCCCATTTCGCCTACGCACCCGGCATTCACGGCGCCCTTCTCCCCTGCGCGCTCGGCGCAGGACGCGCCCTTCTCCCCTGCTGCTCGCATGTTCTCGGCGCTCTCGTACGTCTCGCTCATCCCCTACGCGCCTCCTCGCAGGCCACGCGTGGGTCGAGGGCGCGGTAGGCGATGTCGCACAGCAGGTTCACGCCCACGTAGATGAGCGCCATCCACACCACGTAGGCTTGCACCATGGGATAGTCGCGCATGGTGATGGAGTCCACGGCGAGCTTGCCCACGCCGTCCCACATGAAGATGGACTCCACGATGGCCGTGCCGCCGAGCAGGTCACCGATCGAGAGGCCCACGAGGGTCACAATGAGCAGCATGCAGCTCTTGAGCACGCTCTTGAAGAGGATGCGCCTCTCGGCCACGCCGCGCGTGCGGGCCGCCGCAACGTAAGGCTTGCCGAGCTCCTCGAGCACGGCGGCGCGGATCTGCCGGGTGTACTTGGCCACCATGGCGATGACGAGGGTGGCGCACGGCAGCGCCATGCCCGCCCAGTCGAAGCCGCCCGACAACGTACTGCCCGTGGAGAACACGGGAAGCCAGCCGAGCGTAAGCGCGAACATATATATAAGAAGGAGCGCGACGAAGAAGTTCGGCAGCGAGTTGCCCACAAAGCACAGCAGGCGCACGAGGCGGTCGGAGAGGTGGTTGTGACGCACAGCGCAGAAGATGCCAAGCGGCACCGAGATGAGCAGCGTCACCGCGACGCTGGCCAGCGCCAGGGCAAGCGTGGCAGGCAGGTGCGCCACGAAGGTAGCGGAGACGTCCTTGCCGCTGACGTAGCTCGTGCCCATGTTTCCGCTCACAAGGCCGCCCAGCCAGGAGAGGTACTGCTCCCAGAAGGGCCTGTCGAGGCCGAGAGCGGCGCGGCGGGCGTCGAGCACGTCTTGCGAGGTAGCGATGCCGGTGTTCTCGGCCATGGCGCTCACGTAGTCGCCCCCGGCGAGCTGCATGAGCGCAAACGAGAGAAACGTAATGCCGATGAGGATGGGGATGAGCTGCAGCAGGCGCTTGCCTATGTACTTTGCCATGCTCGCCCCTCCCGATTACCACGCCTCAGCAGCCTTTCTTCGACGGGGAGAGCATAGGGTGTTACGCATACATGGTCAAGTGTTACGCTCCGAACAGGGGCTCGGCACCCAGGAACGGCACAGACTTGAACGTGCCTTATTACCCACTTTGTCGCAATGTGTCGCTATCGTGTTAACGAATCGGAAAACAGCAAAAGACGCAACGAAACGTTTCTTAAAGAATGCCAAATGCCTATACTTGCGCGCCAACCGCAGCTCAGAGGGGTTGCGGGGCGTTCTAAAGGGAAATGGTTCGTTAGGGGTTCCACATGAAAACGCTCGAAAAGATCAGCAGCTGGGCAGGCAAGTACATGGCGTTCATCGCGCTTCTCGTCGCGGTCATCGCCCTGGTCATCCCCGACCCGGTACACGCCGCGATTCCCACGAGCTGGGTCAACACGCTGCTGGGCATCGTCATGTTCGGCATGGGCATGACGCTGAAGGTGTCCGACTTCAAGGTGGTCTTCACCAAGCCCAAGGCCGTCATCACCGGCATCTTCTCCCAGTTCATCATCATGCCGTTGCTGGCCTTCCTGCTGGTCAACATCTTCCAGCTCGACGCCGAGCTGGCCGTGGGCGTCATCCTCGTGGGCGCCTGCCCCGGCGGCACCAGCTCCAACGTCATGACCTACCTGGCCAAGGGCGACGTGGCCCTCTCGGTGGGCATGACCGCCTGCACCACCATCCTCGCCCCCATCGTGACCCCGGCCCTGGTGCTGCTGCTGGCCGGTGAGACCGTCGACGTGAGCTACCTCAGCATGCTCATGTCCATCGTCCAGGTGGTGCTCGTGCCCATCATCCTGGGCTTCATCATCAACTACTTCTTCGAGAAGTTCGCTCAGGGCTTTGCCAAGGTGCTGCCCCTCATCTCCGTTATCGCCATCTGCCTCATCATCATGGCCGTCGTGTCCGCCAACGCCGCCAAGCTGATGACCGTGGGCTGGCTCATCGTGGTGGTCGTCATGCTGCACAACGTGTGCGGCTACGCCCTGGGCTATGGCGTGGGCAAGCTCCTGGGCCTGTCCCGCGAGCAGATGCGCACCCTGTCCATCGAGGTCGGCATGCAGAACTCCGGCCTGGCCACCTCGCTTGCCACCGCGCACTTCGCCAACTACCCGCTGGCCGCCGTGCCCGGCGCCGTGTTCAGCGTGTGGCACAACATCTCCGGCGCCGTGTACGCCAACATCCTTTCGCGCACCGCGTCCAAGGAGAACTAAGGTTTGCGGCAGGTTGAGTACGTCGCCGAGCTGCGCGATGCGGGCCGCACGGTGGGCTATCTGCTCCATGCGCGCCTGGGCGTGAGCGAGCGCTACATCAAGCATGCCAAATACATCGAGGGCGCTGTCCGTGTGGACGGCGCCCTTTCTCGTTGCGACGCCCGCGTGGTGCCCGGCCAGTTGCTCTCCATCGTGGTGGACGACTGGCTGGAGCCACACGACCCCAGCGTGGCTCCCGAGACGGGGCCGCTCGACATCGCTTACGAGGACGAGGACCTGCTCGTGGTGAACAAGCCCGCCGGCGCCGTGGTGCACCCCTGCCCCGGCCACTGGGAGCACACCCTGGGCAACTATGTGGTGGGATACCTCATGGCCAAGCGCGAGGCCATCGACCTGCACGCCGTGAACCGCCTGGACATCGGCACGAGCGGCCTGGTGGTGTTCGCCAAAAACGGCCACGTGCAGGAGCTGCTGAAGGAGCGGATGCACACGGGCGACTTCCAGCGCGAGTACCTGGCCGTGTGCCACGAGATGCCGAGCCCCGCCTGCGGCCTGATAGACGCCCCCATCGGCCGGGCCACCGCAGCGCCGCAGAGCTCGTTTGCGGTGATGGAGGGCGGCAAGCAGGCGGTGACGCACTACGAGGTGGTGGAGAGGCTCGGGGGAAGCGCCGCCGGCAGGGTGCAAGCGCTCGGGGGCTCGCAGGTGAGCGGGGGCGCGAGCTCGGGCACGGAGGCCCTCGAGGACGTGCAAGCGGGTGCCGCGAGTGGCGGCGCGAGCGCGGGCGCCCCCGAGGACTCGCGGGCGAACGGCGCCGCCCTCGTGCGCTTGCTGCTGGAGACGGGGCGCACGCATCAGATTCGCGTGCACATGGCCCATATCGGCCATCCCCTCGTAGGCGACGCGCTCTACGGCGGCGACCCAGCCCTGCTCGCCCGGCCCGCCCTGCATTCCTGGAAGCTCGCGGTAACGCAGCCCGTAACCGGCAAGCGCATCGACCTTGTGTGCGAGCCTCCTGCAGACTTCACGACCCTGGTAGAGCGACTGCGCACGAAATAACCCGAGCCGCTCGAGAACGGGGGTGCCACGACTGGCACTGCGACCGACGGGTAGCACAGCATCTCCGGTACCGCGTACACCAACATTCTTCCGCGCACCTTATTAAGGAAGCGTCAAGAGAGAACTAAGATTCGCAAAGGCAGCGGATCTTAGTTTGCACGTGTGTTTGGGGCGCCTCTCATGTGGGAGACGCCTTTCTTTCCCACGCGAGCAGCGTCGGGCACCGCAGGGCGAATACGACGATGCCATTGTGGCAGCCCCGACCTACGGAATCCTTACGTGAGGGCACGAGGAGAGAGCCTCCAATGACTCTCTCGGATTTTCTTTGTACTGCGTGAGTGCTCGACGGAGCGCGCGTCGGTGGTTTTTGGCTCCTCAGTTTTTGGCTCCTCAACGAGTTTTGGGATAGACCTCGTTGGAAAGCCAGGATTTGGGACATTGCATCTGATTTCGCGGCTCGGCGACGTACTTTGTTTCAAACTTCGTTCGAAAGCCAATTTCACCCGTCAGGTAACGTCGATTGTCTCCGCTCCCGTTCCTAATCGCATCCCCTCGCGTCGAAAATGTTGGCATAAGGGTCGAGAGGCCCCGAGGGCCGGCCTGTGAAGGACGCGCCCCCGCCCTAGATTCTGAAATCGCGACACGTCAGGTTCGATGGAAAGGACGAGGCCGCACGGACGGGCCGGCGCGGTTCTCGCAAGGATTTCTGTCAACCCGCTTGACAAGATTTTTGATTATCGGAGGCGCAAGGCGGGCTCGGGCTTGACAGCACGCACGCCCGAAAGGGTCGTTCCTCGGGCCCCATGTGTGCTCATCACATCGAAAAGCACATCAACCCTCAGGTTCAATATGCCTCTCACCAGGCCTTTTAGCCCTTCGGTTTGATGGAGCGCGAGCGGCGGCGCGGCATAGTGGCAAGCGTTCACCGGCACAGGCCGGGCAACGCAGGCGCACATGCTCATCGCAACGAACGCCTGCAGCGCACGCCCGGCCAGCCATCACACAAGAAGGGGAAGCACCATGAGCAACAGCACTCAGATGACCCGCCGCAACTTCGTAGCCGCAGGCGCCGGCGCAGCCGCCCTGGCCGGCACCGCAAGCGTCGCCCTGGCCGACACCGCCTCCACCGAGGAAGCTGCCGAGGAGACTGCCGCCACGCCTGCAAACCGTTGGCAGTCCGAGGCCGCGGCCGCTTGGCAGACCGCTCCCGAGCCCGTGGCTGAGGACCAGATCGCCGACGGCGGCACCTACGACATTGTGATCGTGGGCGGCGGCCAGGCCGGCACCTGGACGGCCAAGTACGGCGCCAAGAACGGCTTGTCCGTGGCCGTGGTCGAGTCCCAGGACGAGAACTCCCACATGTACATCGGCGGCGAGGTGGGCACCATCAACAACCCCTGGGCCCTCGCCCACGGCGCCGCCGAGATCGACACCCAGGACTTCCTGCGTGAGGTGTACCGCCGCAACCAGGGCCGCTCCAACCAGCGCCTCATCAAGGCCTACGTGGAGCACTCCGGCCAGTTCCTGCAGGATGTCATCGACGAGCTGGGCGAGGACTACATGGACGAGCACGAGCTGCACGTCACGAGCTGCCCGCCCGACGACCGCATCGTCATGGACCCCTCCGGCTACAAGTACTACCTGGGCACCATCATCTTCCGCGACCCCGACATGGCGCTGAGTGAGTGGCGCTGGAACGAGGTCATGACCACGATGAAGACCGACTCCCAGAACGACGGCGCCAAGTGGCTCTTCTCCAGCCACGCCGAGTATCTGGAGAAGGACGCCGACGGCCGCGTCAACGCCGTGGTCGTGCTCAACCGCGCCGACAACACCTACTCGCGTCTGACCGCCACGAAGGGCGTCATCCTCACCGGCGGCGACTTCGCCGGCAACGTGGACATGATGCGCGACATCAACGACGAGTACCGTCACCTGGCCGAGAGCCTGGGCGACATCGAGCTGGCCGCCGCCGTCCCCATGTTCCTTGAGCGCGACGGCTCGGCCATCGCCATGGGCGTCTGGGCCGGCGGTCACATCGAGGTGGGCCCGCACGCCGGCATGAACACCGGCCAGGCCGGCCCCGAGGCGCCCTGGGGCCCCGGCTACGTGCTGCTCAACCAGAACGGCCTGCGCTTCTGCGACGAGTGCGCCGGCGGCGCCGAGGGCTCGGCCTACATGGTGCCCCGCCAGCCCAAGGGCTCGGTCGTGGCCATCGCCGACGCCAACTGGCAGGACCTCGTGTACTCCATGCCTCCCTGCCACGAGGCCGTGGACTACGCCCGCTCCAAGGGTTGGCCTGCCACCGTCGAGAGCATGGAGGCCGTCCAGCCCGGCGAGGAGCCCACGACGGCCATCGCCTACTCCAGCCAACCCGACGTGTACTGCGCCGAGACGCTCGAGGACCTCGTGCGCATCGTGGGCTGCTGGGACGAGGACGAGCAGGCCGCCGCTCTGGCCGAGCTCAAGCGCTACCAGGAGATGGCTGCCGCCGGCCAGGACGACGACTTCGCCAAGGACCCGCGCATCCTGGCCGTCACCAAGCTCGACACGCCCCCGTTCTACGCCGTCGTGGGCTCCACCACGGCCATGAACCCCGGCCTGTGCCAGACCTGCGGCCTGGACATCGACGCCGACCACCACGTGCTCGACTTCGACCTGCAGCCCATCCCCGGCCTCTTCGCCGCTGGCAACAACGCCGGCAACCGCTTCTGCGTGCAGTACTCCACGCCGCTTTCCGGCATGAGCCTGGGCTACTGCCTCACCGAGGGCCGACTCCTCGCCGAGGGCCTGGCCGATGGGTCCATCGCCTAGGACCGAGTGCGGCTGAGCTGGGTCAATACGCGAGGCACCCGCACTCTGGGCGCACGCACGGCGCGCATACAAATCAGACCTGACGCATGAGAGGCGCCGGGGACGCCGAACGCATGGCGCCCCCGGCGCTTTTGCGTGTGGCATACGGGGGAATCGTCGAGGTAAGACGCGCAGTGATGCGTGCGGGACGTGCGGGCACAAAGGAGACACAGAAGACCGGTCGCAGCACCGCGACAAAGTCGACCTTGGCAGTGGATGCGTGCGGGTGCGCGGGGGCCGACCGCAGCGCCATGGCGGCGAACCCGCAATCTGTTCCGCTTGTATGAGTGCGTGGTACCATCACCCTACGAACTTGGGGGATGGGGAACGTATGCGCACGCAAGATAACATGACCACGCAGGGGCTCTCGCAGGTGGAGGACGCCGCCCTGGAGCAGCCTGCCGAGAGGGGCGCCTCCTGGCTGCCCCGGCCTTTCGTGCGCTTCGCGGGCTTCGGGCTCATCCAATGCTGGCTGCTCAGCGTGTGCGCCGGAAGCTCGCTGTACGGGGGCGAGCTGCTCGGCGGAGCCGCCGTCCACGCGCTCATGCCCGTGGCCCTGGGCATGGCGGCTGGCGCATTCGCGGTGCTCGCGCTCACCACGCGCATCCGCCCGCTCGCGCGCAGGCGCACCCTGGGCGTCACGGCGGCGCTCGTGGCCGGCTTCGGCAGCGCCACGATGGCGCTCTCGGCGGCGGGGGCCTTCGACCCCCGGGCCTTCTACGCCGGGGCCGTCGTCGCGGGGGCTGGGGCGTCGTGGGTGAGCCTTGCCTGGCAGGAGTACTTCGCCACGCAGGGAATCCGCGCGGCGCTCACGGGCATGGCGGCGGCCTCCCTTCTGGGGGCCGGGATCTTCGCGCTGCTCGAGCTCGTGGTGCCGGCAACCGTCGCGGGATGCGCGGTGTGCCTGCTGCCCCTCGCCTCGCAGCTCTCCATGCGCCCGCAGGCCGGCGTGCGGTTCTTCGCGAGCTCCAACAGCGACGCGCTTGCGCCCCAGCAGCTCCTCACGAACATCTCGCACGACTATTCCCCCAGGTTCTTCCTCATGTGCGCCCTCATGGGATGCGCCTTCGGAGGTGGCTGCTATGCCGCCGTGCCTGAGACGCTGCTAGAAGGTGGGGCGCTCGCGGTTGTTCTCGCAGTGGCCCTGCGCGCCGCGATGTCGCTGGCCGGGGCGAGCGTGGCCCTCGTGCAGCCCCGTCACATGATGCGCCTCTTCTACGTGGCCTTTCCCCTGCTCATGGTGAGCTCGTGCTTCATCCACGCCAACACGGCGCTGGGCCACGCGCTGGGGATGCCTATCGGCCTGGCCGGCCTGGCGCTCACCTACCACCTGTGCTGGGCCCTCATGGTAAGCGTGTCGCGCGGCATGCGCCTGCCGTGCCTAGGCCTCATCGCGTCGCTGTGCGCCACGTGCTACCTGGGCGTTTTCCTGGGACACGCCCTCATCGGCCTGTGGCGGCCCGACGCAAGCTGGCTGGCCACCTTCGGGCTTTTGGCACTGGGGACTGCGATGCTGCTCTTCGCAAGCTTCAACGGCAAGGTGAAGATCGTGGAGGAGGCCTTCGAGACTCCGACGCAGACGCCGCTGGAGCAGCAGGCGCTCGCCCTGGCCGAGCGCTGCGGCCTCACCCCGCGCGAGACGGAGGTACTCCAGGTGTGGCTCGCCGGCCACAACGCCGCCTATATCGAGGAGACCCTGCACATCTCACGCAGCACGGTGAAGGCCCACCTCAACCACATCTACCAGAAGACGGGCGCCTCCGGCCGCGAGGAGCTGCTCGCCATGCTGGAGGACAAGCGGTAGGGGCGCGATTGGCGAGGAATCACCCAGAAACTACAGCCTGAAGGCGAGCTCTGCCTTCGCTGCACGCTCGGCTGTCACCAGGATGAAACCTGGTCTTGACAGCCCGAGAACCAGCCTCTTCCTGCTAGTCCTTCTCTTCCAGCAGCCAATCGACAAGACATGCAGGCGAAAGATACTGAACGCCGTTGCGTCCCTCGGCGACCCAATATGAAAGTCTGCTGCCGTAGTACCGTTCGAGCGCCTCCTCTGGCGCAAGCCCAAGCCGTTGAACAAGCTCGTTGGCAACATCGGCCTCTATACGCTCAAGATGAGTCGCATCCAGCGCATCGATCGTTTTCTGCGTCACATTCACAGGACCACCTCGCTCGCACCGCAGAACAGCAGCCGGCTGCCTGCCGTGCCGGTCGCACCCAATAACAGAACATTCTTCATTCTGCAGCCC
>CAVJGP010000095.1:0-11853 GCA_963648855.1 Alistipes onderdonkii
CGATCGAGGCGAGCGTGGAGCTTGCGGACAGGGTGGAGGACAGGTAGGATTCGGGGTTAGATTTCAGCCTCTGGACGGGGCCGCGCCGGCCTTCGGCCGAGCGCTTACACCAACATTTCCGACACTACCGCATAGTCATTCAGGGGCTATTGAATCTGCGCGCCTCGCCTGTTATCTAAACTGTCGGATTGGCTTTTAGACCAATGGCAGATTTCAGCCCCTGGACAAGACCGCGCCAGCCTTAGGCCAAGCGCTTACATCAAATTTTTCGGCACTCAAAACCCTACGTGCCTATATACACGCCGCCATAAAGCGAATCAGCCTCTGCTCTTGATTATTTTGGCGCCAAACGTCTTCTTAGAACTCGTCGGGGTTGGGCATCTCGACGTGGCACACGTCGGCGCCCAGCGAGCGAAGCTTGCCCGCAAAGTCCTCGTAGCCGCGCTTGATGTGGCGCGTCTCAGACACGTAGGAAGTGCCCTCGGCCACCAGGCCAGCCAAGACGAGAGCCGCGCCGCCGCGAAGGTCGGGAGACGCCACCTCGGCGCCCTTGAGCTGTGCCGGTCCCTTCACAAGGGCATGGCGCTCCTCGATGCGGATGGACGCGCCCATGCGCACGAGCTCCGCAGCAAGCATAAAGCGGTTCTCGAACACGTTCTCGGTGATGAAGCTGGAGCCGTCGGCCATGCACTCAAGCACCATGAGCTGGGCCTGCATGTCGGTGGGGAAACCGGGATACGGCAGCGTCTGGATATCGACGGGATTGAGATGCTCCGCCTTGCGCACAGTGACGCCATTCTCGAAGCGCTCGATATGCACGCCCATGAGGGCCATCTTAGCCAGCGGGATATCGAGGTGCATCGGGTCGAAGCCTGTGACAGTGATGCCTTCCTCGGAACACAGGGCACCCGCCACCACGAAGGTTCCCGCCTCAATGCGGTCGCCCACGGTATCGTGATCGCAAGCATGCAGCTCAGTGACGCCCTCGATGCGTATCACATGCGAACCGGCGTCCACGATATTGGCGCCCATCTCATTGAGCATGTTCGCAAGGTCGACAATCTCGGGCTCGCGAGCCGCATTCTCGATGATGGTGGTGCCCTTTGCGCGCACGGCCGCCATCATGATGTTCTCGGTGGCACCCACGCTGGGGAAATCGAGGGTCACGATGGTGCCCTTAAGGCCCGCCTCGGCATTTGCCTGGATGTTGCCGTGCTCGTTGTCAATCTTCACGCCAAGCGCGGCAAGGCCAGCCAAATGTTGGTCGATGGAGCGGGCGCCGATGTTGCATCCGCCTGGCATGGCCACCACAGCCTTGCCGAAACGCGTGATGAGCGGCCCCAGGATAGAGATGCTTGCGCGCATCTTGGACACGTACTCATACGGAGTCACCCAGTTGTTCACCGGGCGTGTGTCAATCTCAAGCTTATGGTCGCCAAACACCACAATGGCACCGAGCGTCTGGAGCACCTTGCACATGAGACGGACATCGGAGATGTCCGGCACGTTGCCAAGATGATAGACGCCCGGCGCCATGACAGTGGCAGCCATGAGCTTCAAGGCTGAATTCTTTGCACCTTCGACGTGAACGCTTCCGCGCAGGCTCGCGCCGCCTTCTACTTTAATCACGTCCATGGTGCGCTCCTCCTTAAGCGTTAACGGTCTTAAGCTGGAGCTCGAGCCATTCCTTCTGGCCCTTCAGATAGGCGGCAGCAGAGTCGCCTTCAGAAAGGGCAGCAAGTTCCTTCTCAACGCCGGCCAGAGCGACAGAAACCTCGCTGGCCTGAATCTGAGAAACCTCAAGAGCGTCGTTGGCAAGGACGATAACCTTGTTGTCGCTGACCTGGGCGTAACCGCCGCTGACAACGAAGTCAACCTTGTTGCCAGCGGCGGGGGTGACGTGCACCGCACCAGGCTTGAGGGCGGAAACGAGCGGCTCGTGACGCTGCATCACGCCGAAGGAGCCAGCCTCACCGGGAAGGCCAACATAGCTGACCTCGCTGGTGTAGACAGTCTTCACCGGGGTGACAATCTCACAGATAAGTGTGTCCGCCATAAGCCTGACCTCTCTTTACGAGTGGGCCGGAGCCTACTCAGCCAGCTTAGCGGCGCGCTCGCGCACGTCGTCGATGTCGCTGGCGTAACGGAAGCACTGCTCGGGCAGGTCGTCGCACTTGCCGTCAACGATCTCGGCGAAGGAGCGAACGGTGTCCTCGAGCTTCATGTAGACGCCCGGGTTGCCGGTGAACTGCTCGGCCACGTGGAAGTTCTGGGAGAGGAACTGCTGAAGCTTACGGGCACGGTTGACCGTGAGCTTCTGGTCCTCAGACAGCTCGTCCATACCAAGAATGGCGATGATGTCCTTCAGGTCGGAGTAGGCCTGGAGGAGCTCCTGGACGGCGGTAGCCACGCGGTAGTGCTCCTCGCCGACGATCAGCGGATCGAGGGCGGAGGAAGAGGAAGCAAGCGGGTCGATAGCGGGGTACAGACCCAGCGACGCGATGGAACGGGAAAGCGTCGTGGTGGCGTCCAGGTGGATGAACGTGGTGGCAGGCGCCGGGTCGGTAAGGTCGTCAGCGGGAACGTAGACGGCCTGAACCGAGGTGATGGAGCCGGTCTTGGTGGAGGTGATGCGCTCCTGCAGGTCGCCCATCTCGGTAGCCAGCGTGGGCTGGTAACCAACCGCCGAAGGCATACGGCCCAGAAGTGCGGACACCTCGGAACCAGCCTGGGAGAAGCGGAAGATGTTGTCGATGAACAGAAGCACGTCCTGGCCCTGATCGCGGAAGTACTCAGCGGTGGTCAGGCCGGCCAGGCCGACGCGCAGACGGGCTCCCGGAGGCTCGTTCATCTGGCCGTAGATCATGCAGGTCTTGGCGATAACGCCGGACTCGCTCATCTCGACGTACAGGTCGGTACCCTCACGGGTACGCTCGCCGACGCCGGTGAAGACGGAGGTGCCGCCGTGACCCAGAGCCAGGTTGGAGATGAGCTCCTGAATCAGAACGGTCTTGCCGACGCCTGCGCCACCGAACAGACCGGTCTTGCCGCCACGGACGTAGGGCTCGAGCAGGTCGATGGCCTTGATGCCGGTCTCGAAGATCTCCGTGGAGGTGGAGAGCTCGTCGAACGACGGGGCCGGATGGTGGATGGGGTAGTAGTCGTCGACCTCAGGCATGGGCTTGTTGTCGACGGGCTCGCCCATGACGTTCCAGACGCGGCCGAGGGTCTGAGGACCAACGGGCATCTTCATGGGAGCGCCGGTGTCAACGGCCTCGACGCCACGCTGCAGGCCGTCGGTGGACGACATGGCAACGGTACGCACGATGCCGCCGGGGCGGTGAGACTCGACCTCGAGGACGGTGTGGATGTGGCCGACGGGGGTGTCCGCGTCAACCGTGAGGGCGTTGTAGATCGCCGGCATGCTGGCTTCGTCGAACTCGACGTCGACGACAGGGCCGATGATGCGGACGATGCGCCCGATGTTCTTGGTATCGCTCATCGTCTAATCTTCCTTCTTCTGAGCTGCGGCGCCAGCGACGATCTCGGTGATCTCGGTGGTGATGGCGCCCTGGCGAGCACGGTTGTACTGGCGCTGCAGGGTGTTGATGATCTCGGTCGCGTTATCCGTGGCCGACTTCATTGCCTTGCGGCGGGCACCCTGCTCACCGGCGGCCGAGTCGATCAGGGCATGGTAGACCATGGTCTCAACATAAGCCGGGAGAAGCTTGCCCAGAACAGTGGCCTCATCGGGCTCGAAGAGGAACTCCTGGGGAGCTGCCTCCTCCTCGGCTTTCGCGGCGCTGCTCACATCGACAGGCAGGAGCTGCTCGACGCGCAGATCCTGGTCGGCGGCGTTGCGCGTGTGGTTGTAGAACACGAGCACCTCGTCGACCTGACCCGTGGCGTACTTGTCGCGCACATAGGAAGCGATGCGGCTGGCCTCGTCGAAGGTGGGGTCTGCGGACAGGCCCGCAAACTTCATCTCGGCGGTGACGCCACGGTACCCGAAGTAACCGATGGCCTTCTTGCCACAGAGGATGTAGCTCGTCTCAATGCCCTGGGCAGCGTAGGCCTGAGCCTGCTTGTCCGCAGCACGGAGCACCTGGGTGTTGAAGGCGCCCGCAAGGCCGCGGTCGGAAGCGACCACGACGAAGAGGACGTGCTTCTTCTCAGGGTGAGCCTCAAGAAGAGGATGCGAGGCGCTCGCCTTGCCGGCGAGGTTGCCCAGCATCTCCAACATTGCCTCGGAGTACGGGGTCGCCGCCACGACACGGTCAGTCGCCTTGCGGATCTTTGCCGTAGCAACCATTTCCATGGTGCGGGTGATCTGCTTGGTGGACTTAACCGAAGTGATGCGCTTCTTCATGTCGCGGAGGTTGGCCATGGTTACACCTGGCTTTCAGCGACGAACTGCTCGTGGTAAGCCTTGATGGCCTCGGTCAGCTTGCCCTGGAGCTCGTCGGACACCTTGCCGCCCTTGATCTGAGCGTTGAACTCAGGATGGGTGGCATGGATGTTCTGGAGCAGACCGTTGCGGAAGGGCACGACCTGCTCGACCTTGAGGTCGTCGGTGAAGCCCTTGACGCCGGCGAAGATCGAGATGACCTGGTCGGCAACGTCCATCGGGTTGTAACGAGGCTGCTTGAGCATCTCGTACATACGGGAGCCGCGGGTAAGCTGGTCCTGCGTGGCCTTGTCCAGGTCGGAGCCGAACTGGGTGAAGGCCTTGAGCTCGTCGTAAGCGGCGAGGTCAAGTCGCAGGTTGCCGGCGAACTGCTTCATCGACTTGATCTGAGCCGAGCCACCGACGCGCGACACGGAGATACCCACGTCGACAGCGGGGCGCTGGCCCTGGAAGAACAGGTCGCTCTGCAGGTAGATCTGACCATCGGTAATCGAAATCACGTTGGTCGGAATGTAGGCAGAAACGTCGCCAGCCTGGGTCTCGATGACGGGCAGAGCTGTGAGCGAACCGGAGCCGTTCTCCTCGTTCAGCTTGACGGCGCGCTCGAGCAGGCGCGAGTGCAGGTAGAAGACGTCGCCGGGGTAAGCCTCGCGTCCCGGGGGGCGATCCAGGGTCAGCGACATCTGACGGTACGCGACAGCCTGCTTGGACAGGTCGTCGTACACGCAGAGCACGTGGCCGCCGGGGTTCTCCTTGGAGGCAGGCTTGCCGTCCTTACCGTTGTACATGAAGAACTCGCCGATGGCAGCGCCTGCCATGGGGGCGATGTACTGAAGAGGAGCGGCGTCGGAAGCGGAGGCGGACACGATGATGGTGTAATCAAGCGCGCCGTGCTTCTCGAGCGTCTCACGAATTGCGGCGACGGTGGAGGCCTTCTGGCCAACAGCGACGTAGACGCAAATCATGTTCTCGTTCTTCTGGTTCAGGATGGTGTCGATGCCGATGGCGGTCTTACCCGTCTTACGGTCACCGATGATGAGCTCGCGCTGGCCGCGGCCGATCGGGATCATCGCGTCGATAGCGAGAAGGCCGGTCTGGACGGGCTCGCAAACGCCCTTACGGGCCATAACGCCGGGGGCCTTGAACTCGATGGGGCGATAGCCCTCGACCTCAATGGGGCCCTGGCCGTCGATGGGCTCGCCGAGCGGGTTGACGACGCGGCCAAGCATGGCACGGGACACGGGAATCTCAAGGATGCGGCCGGTCGTGTGGACCTCGTCGCCCTCCTTGATGACGGCCACGTCACCAAGAAGAACGGCGCCTACCTCTTCCTCTTCCAGGTTCTGGGAAAGGCCGTAGACCTTCTTGCCAGTGCTGGCGCTCACGAACTCGAGGAGCTCGCCGGCCATGGCGCCCTGAAGGCCCTCGATACGGGCGATGCCGTCGCCGACCTGGATAACCGTACCAACCTCACGCGTGTCAACCGTGGTGTTCAGCGAGTCAAGCTGCTTCTTAAGGGCAGACTCAATGCTCGCAGCGGTAATTTCCGCCATTACTTTTCACCTCCGGTAGATGCGGTCTTGAGCACCTGGCGGGCATGGTTAAGCTGAGCCTTGACGCTCGCATCCATGCGCTTGCCGTGAGTGCTGATGATGATGCCGCCCAGAATCGAGGCGTCCACAGTCTCGTTGAGACGGACGCTGTGACCAAGGTCGGCCGAAAGCTTCGTGCTGATAACGTCGCGCAGATGGTCGTCGAGCGGCACGGCCGTGGTCACGTCCACGACCACCATGTCGAGAGCCTTCTCCGCAGCCGCCTCGTAGGCGACAGCTACACGACCAAGGAGCTTGGTGTCGCCGCGCTCGGCCATGACGGCCACCGTGCTGACGACCTCGGGCGCGAGGCCCGAGAAGGCCTCCTTGACAAATGCCGACTTGTTCTCTGCAGCAATATTGGGATTCTGCAGGAACTCGCGCACCTGGGAAGACTTGACGACAGCAGTGCGGACGCTCTTGATGTCCTCAATGTCGGCAAAGACGCGGTCGGCGCCCTTGGCGGCCTCGAGAAGGCATGCGGCGTAGGTTGCTACCTCTTGCTTGGCCAGAATACGCTTAGTTGGCATCGAGGGTCCCCGCTTCCGCGACGTACTTCTCGATCAACTTGCGCTGATCAGCCTCAGACAGGCCCTCACCGATGAAACGACCGGCAACGGCAACAGAGAGATCCGCCACAGAGGACTGCAGGTCGGCGATAGCAGCCTGCTTCTCCTTCTCGATGGACTTCTTCGCCTTCGCGATCATCTCGTCAGCCTGAACCTGAGCCTGGGCAGTGATGTCGGCCTTGACCTGCTCACCAGCGCGACGAGCCTCGTCGACAATGCCGGCAGCCTCGCGACGAGCGTCGGCGAGCTGCTTCTTGTACTCCTCAAGGGAGCGCTGGGCCTCGATCTTGGCAGCCTCAGCCTCATCAAGGTTGTTCTTGATGGTCTCCTGGCGCTTGTCGAGCATGCCGACAATCATGGGCCAGGCGAACTTGGCAAGAACAGCCCAGATAACCAGGAAGGCAATGAGGGCGGGAATGAACTCCGACATGTTGGGGATCAGGATGCCGATACCCAAATCAGAGTTCTCCTCTGCAAGAGCGAGCGAGGGGGCAGCCAGGGCAACGGCACCGGCCGCGATGGCGGCGATACCGTTTTTGCGATTGCTCATTGACTCACCTCCATCGTGTTTCGTAGTTTCCAACATTTCGTCGCGTAGCCGAAACTACTTAACGATGAGGGAAACGACGAAGCCGATGAGTGCCAGAGCCTCGACGAAGGCGGCGCCCAGGATGAACACGGTGAAGAGGCGGCCCTGCATCTCGGGCTGACGAGCCATGCCAGTGGTGGCGCCGTAAGCAGCCAGACCAATGCCAATGCCGGCACCAATAACACCAAGACCATAACCGATAACGCCCACGATTCCTCCTAAAGGACGGCCGCCCAGCCCTTTGCCGGGCGAATACCTACAGAAAACGCTCTATGCCATCGACTGCGTGGGGCAGTCGAAATGACCGAAGTCGAAACCGGCGCATGCCGGGCAGAACAGTGAAGCGGAAGTCGAACCTTAGTGCTCGGACTCAGCGAGCTGCACGTACACGGCGGAAAGAACCGTGAAGACGTAGGCCTGGATGACGGCCACGACGAGCTCGATGGTGTAGATGACGATGAGGATGGCGAGCCAAGCGATGCTCGCGACGCCCACGAAGTCACCGGCGGAAAGGAGCAGGCTGAAGAAGCTGCTCGTGAGAAGGGCGAAGGCCGCCAGGCAGATGTGGCCGGCGAACATGTTGGCGAAGAGTCGGACGGCGAGCGTGATGAGGCGCAGGAAGGTGGAGAAGGCCTCGATGATGCCGACCAGGATGTTGAGCGGGAAAGAGACGCCGGCCGGGGCGAAGGACTTGATGTAGCCCAGGGCGCCCATGTGCTTGACGGCGACGACGATGAAGTAGATGAAGGAGATGAGTGCCAGGGCGAACGTCACGCCGATGGTGCCCGTGCCGGGCTTGCAGCCGGGGATGACGCCGATGATGTTGTTGAACAGGATGAAGAAGAACAGGGTAAGAAGGAAGGGGCCGTGCTTGTCGGCGGTCTTGCCGAGGTTGCCCTTCAAGATGTCGTCACGCACGTACTCCACGACGAACTCGATGCCGTTGACGAAACGGCCGCGGGGCACGAGCGACAGACGGCCGCGCGCCACGAACAGAACGATGAGCATGACGACGATGGCCACGCACATCCAGAACATGTACTGGGTGAGACCGGCCTGCCCACCCCCCGCAATGAAACGAGGGAGGAAGTCATGGACTACCTCGTTGATTTCCTCACCAAAGTTCGCGAGCAACGCTTCCATCAATAACTCCTCACACGTCTAGGGACGAGGTTTGCGGCCGTACATGATAACGCTAAGAACCGTCGCGACAAGGAATGCCGCGAGAAGAACGATTGCGAACAGGATAAGCCTGTCCCGCACAAGCACGTAGGCTATCAGCACCGACACGATGATGACAACCAAAGAAACGCAAGCGGCGCAGAGAAGCGGGAGAATGGAGCCGTCCCTCTTCTTCTTCGACACGCCCAGGCCGACAGCGTAGGGCGCGGCGCTTGCGAGGCCCGCCGCAAGGCCGGCGACAACGATGGGCAGAGCTTCCGTCACCGTGCAACACCCTTTCGTAGCGCCATTGAGCCGATGCCAAATGCTAGCCTGTCTACCCGCCCGTTTCAATCGATAAAACGGGCTATTCAGGCTTCTTAGAGGAAGTTCTCCCGAATTCAACACAAACCTAGACCTGCCCCGTTTTGTGTCTATAGGGCCTTTTCCTCGTATTTCTGTACCACGACGCCCGCCTCGTGAAGAAGCGAGCTTGAAAGATCGTCCGGATAGGACTCCCGAAAGACGATGCGCTTGACACCGGCGTTGATGAGCATCTTGGCGCACTGCACGCACGGGTAGGTAGTGCAGTAGAGCGTGGAGCCCTCCTGGGCCACGCCGCCGTGGCGCGCGGCCTGGATGATGGCGTTCTGCTCGCCGTGCAGGCCGCGGCACAGCTCATGCTTGGTGCCGCTGGGGATGTTGAGCTCGGTACGCAGACAGCCGCGCGTCAGGCAGTGCTCGATGCCGCGCGGAACGCCGTTGTAGCCGGTGGCGAGGATGCGGTGGTCGTCGCTCACCAGGACGGCGCCGACGTGGCGGCGCAGGCACGTGGAGCGCGTGGCGGCCACGTCGGCTATCTTCATGAAGTACTCGTCCCAGCT
Source organism: Alistipes onderdonkii (assembly GCA_963648855.1). Lineage (GTDB taxonomy): Bacteria > Actinomycetota > Coriobacteriia > Coriobacteriales > UMGS124 > UMGS124. The sequence continues at coordinate 9,204 of CAVJGP010000095.1, forward strand.
GGGCCTGGAGTCGCAGGTCATGGCTGCGTTAGGCCTTCTCGACGGGGCCGAGCTTGGCCTCGACGGCCTTGTTGAGGTTCTCGGCGAGGGTGGAGCGGGCCGTCGCCACATGGGGACGGGGCTTCTCCTGCATCTTGCCCTCAAGGTCGAGCTGCATGATCTTTGCCACGCGGCCAGCGTGGCGTCCGCCCTCGAACTCGGCGACGAGGAAGACCTTGAGGATGCGCTCGTTCTCCTCCAGAGAGACGAAGCGGCCGGAGAGCGTGATGACGTTGCAGTCGTTGTGACGGCGGCACAGCTCGGCGAACTCGGGGTTGATGATGTTGGCCGCGCGGATGCCGGCCACCTTGTCGGCCGCGAGCGCCATACCGATGCCCGTGCCGCACACGAGCACGCCGCGATCGGCCTCGCCAGCCGCGACGGTCTTGGCCACCTTGACCGCGTAGTCGGGGTAGTCCACGCGCTCGGAGTCGAAGGGGCCCAGGTCGGCCACCTCGTGGCCCAGGCCCTCAAGAAAGCCGACAAGCGCGGCCTTCTGCTCGTATCCTGCGTGGTCCGAAGCGATGGCGATGCGCATGGTGGTGCTCCCCTTCTCCTGTGTGTGGGCGACTCTGGGCAGGCAGACATGCGCCCGCCCGAAACGTTGGGCTAACTATAACCCGCCGCGTGCATGCAAGGCCACCAGCGGGCATATCCGCAGGGTAACCATACTGCCCCGCGCGGAAGACCCGAGGCTAGTCCGCAGTGCCGGGGCGCAGGCCTTGAGCATGCCGCCCCGTACGCATGTCCCGATGCAGCCCCGTCGACACTGGGGGGCCGACCCGGGACAGACGGCCTCTCGCATGAGGCCCGAGGCGGTCGTGAGGCCGTCCCTCGGGGCCGAAGCGACATGAAGCCCCTCGCGCGGGACTCGCCGTTAGTCGGCGGCGCAGCTGAGGAACGTGCGCACAGTCTCGGACTGGGGGTGCTCCAGGACCTGCTTGGGGGTTCCCTGCTCCACGATGTCGCCGTTGAAGAGGAAGGCCACGCGGTCGGACACCTCGCGGGCAAAGCCCATCTCGTGCGTGACGATGCCCACGGCCATGCCGTCGGCGGCAAGCGCGCGGATGAGGTCGCGCATCTCGGCGGTAAGCTTGGGGTCGAGCGCCGAGGTGGCCTCGTCGAAGAAGAGCACCTCGGGGCGCATGCACAGGGCGCGCGCGATGGCGACGCGCTGCTGCTGGCCGCCCGACAGCTCGCAGGGCACCTTGTCGACGTGCTCGGACAGGCCCAGGCGGTCGAGCAGCTCGCGCGCGGCCTTCTCGACCTCGGCCTTCTTGCGGTGCTGCACGCGCACGGGGGCGTCGCAGACGTTCTTGAGCACCGTCATGTGCGGAAACAGGTTGTAGTTCTGGAAGACGATGCCGCAGCGCGAGCGCGCCTGGGCCATGACCTCCTTGGAATAGACGGCCTTGCCGCCCTCGTCGGTGCAGACCGCCAGGTCGGAGTAGCCGAACTCGCCCGAGCTGAAGCGGTCGAGCAGAGTGAGGCAGCGCATGAGGGTGGTCTTGCCTGAGCCCGAGGGGCCGATGAGACTCACGACCTCACCGGGGTCGATATGGAAGTCGACGTCGTTGAGCACGACGCGCTGGCCGAAGGACTTGCTCACATGGTGCGCGTAGACGGCGGGCACGGGCTTAGTCATGGTAGTAGCTCAGCTTCTTCTCGACGCGGTTGAGGATGGCGGTGACGACCAGCGTGATGACCCAGTAGATGGCCGCCGAGATGGCGAAGGGAATCATGTTGCGCTGGCTGGCGACGAGGGCCTTGGCCTCGGTGAACATCTCGGCCACGCCGATGGAGAAGGCAAGGGAGGTGTCCTTGACGAGGGTGATGATCTCGTTGCCCATGGCCGGGACGATGCGCTTGATCACCTGCGGCAAGATGATGTGGAAGAAGGCCTGGACGCGGGAGTAGCCCAGCACCTGGGCCGCCTCGTACTGGCCCTGGGGGATGGACTGGATGCCCGAGCGGTAGATCTCGGCGAAATAGGCCGCGTAGTTCAGGATGAACGCGATGAGGCAGGCCGTGAGCTTGTAGCCCGCGCCCGTGGAGATGCCGAACACGTAGAACGGCGCGAAGTACACGGCGAACATCTGGAGCATGAGCGGCGTGCCTCGCATGATGGAGATATAGAGCTGCGCGAGAAGCGCCAGCGGCTTGAACTTGCTCAGACGAGCGAGGGCAAGCGGTATGCCGAGCGGGATGGCGCCGAGCAGCGTGACGAAGAAGATCGTCACGCTTGTGCCCAAGCCCTCCACGAGCAGCTGCACCATGGTCGAGATTTCCACAAGCACCCACCTCACAGACGGCGCGAGAACCTCGCGCACCTGACACAAAAGCGCGTCCCCGGGCCCCGATACGGAGCTGGAGACGCTGGGAAACGCAAAGCCGCACCGGGCGCGACTATGGCACCCGGTGCGGCAAAAGGCAAGCTAGAAGGCTTACTTGGCCTGCTCCAGGCAGTCCTCGACGGCCGTGAAGATGGCCTTGGAGGTGACGGTGGCGCCGGACACGGCGTCCACGCCGTCGGTGCCGTTGGCCTCGACGATCTTGGCGGGGAGCTGCTCGATGGCCTTGGAGCCGATGCCCTGGGTCTCGGAGTTGTCGC
>CAVJGP010000096.1:0-11443 GCA_963648855.1 Alistipes onderdonkii
CACACAAAAGAGGGCCGCCCCGGCTTGCGACGGGACGGCCCTCGGCAGTGCTATGTGCTGGAGCTTGGAAGCTTAGGCGCTGGCCAGAGCGGCGTTGACGGCGTCGAAGATGGCCTTGGAGGTGACGGAGGCGCCGGAGACGGCGTCCACGCCCTCGGTGCCGTTGGCGGCAACGATGAGGGCGGGCAGCTGCTCGATGGCCTTGGAGCCGATGCCCTGAGTCTCGGAGTTCTCACCCACGGTGACGTCGGTGATCTTGCCGCCAGAGACGGTCACGGTCACGGGCACGTCGCCGCCGATGCCCTTGGCGGAACCCTCGTAGGTGCCGTCGGCCACGGTGGAAACGTCGGTCGTGGTGGCAGCGGCCTCAGCGGCAGCGGCCTCCTCGGGGTCGACGTAGTTCACGTCGCCCTTGGTGACGTTGTTGAGGTCGTAACCGGCCAGCTCGGCCACGTGACGGGCGACGTGACGGCCGAAGGTGACGGTGCGGCCGCAGGCGCAGGCAACGACGTACTCGGGGTAGTTGTTGCCGAAGAGGCTGCCGGAGCAGTCACCGGCGGCGTAGAGGCCCTCGATGACCTGGTCCTCGGTGTTCAGGACCTGCATCTCCTCGTTGATGCGCAGGCCGTCGACGGTGGTCAGGAAGCTGCCGCCGTACCAGCCACCGAAGAAGGGCGGGTTGCGCAGCTCGGAGAGGCGGTAGGCCTCCTTGCCGAAGTCGGTGTCCTCCTGGGCGTCGTACAGGTCGTTGTAGTGCTCGACCTCGGCCAGGAAAGTCTCCTTGGCGTCGCCCTCGAAGCCCAGCTTGTCAGCCAGCTCCTCGATGGTGTCGGCCATGAGGATGGTGCCCTCCTCGATCTTGTCGGCGAAGAACTCCTCGAGGGTGCCCTCATGCTTGCGCAGCGACTGCTGGATCTGACGGGAGCAGCCGATGGTGTTGAAGCGCATGATGTCTTCCTTGGCGTTGTTGTCGAACACCTGGCAGAAGACGCCGCCCTGCTTCTCAGCGGCCGTGTTGAGGTCGAAGTCGTAAGGCGTGGACTCGTTGCCGTAGCGGCGGCCGTCGCGGGCCACCTTGAGGAAGGGCTGCGAGCCGATGTTGTACTGCTTGCCCTGACCCGCGAAGGTGCCGGTGCCCTCGGTGGACACGTAGCCGGCGTCCTCGCCGGGCTTCACCAGGCCGCGGTTGAAGAGCATGGGGGCGGGATCCTCGTCCTTCTGGGCGCCGATCCACATGGCGGCCTTGATGCCGTCGCCCGTGTCGTTGGTGTTGTAGTAGGACAGGGTCACGACACGGTCGATGATGGGGGCGAGGGCCTTGCACATCGCGGGGTTGGCCGGGTAGCCGCCCGTGGTCAGAAGCACGCCATAAGAGGCATTGATGCGCACGTAGCCGTCGGCGGTCTGGAAGATGCCGCCGGTGACGCGGCCGGACTCGTCCTGCTCAAGCTTCACGAGCGTGGTCTCGTAGCTCACGTTGTAGCCCAGGGAGTTGATGTAGCGCTCGAAGACCTCGTTGCGCACGATCTTGTTGCCCTCGGCGTCGTTGCCGGAGTAGTAGTGCTCGGTGTAGGGGATGTAGTAGTAGGTGCCGCCCGTGGGATCCTGGTTGCTGGAATCCAGGGAGCAGGTCATGCCGGCCTCGGTGAGCAGCTCGTCGAGCCAGTCGATCATCGAGGCGCTCTCGTCGATCCAGACCTTCCACACGCGGGGGTCGCACTTGCCGGAGGCGTAGCGGACGAGCTCGTTGAGGAGCTTGCCCTTGTCGTCGGACACGCCGGCGGCCTCGCAGTACTTGGAGTTGACGGCGCCCAGCCAGTGACGGGTCTGGCCCACGACGGAGCCCTTCTCGGCGACGATGAAGTCCATGCCCAGCTCGGCGGCGGAGGCGGCGGCGGACATGCCGCCGTTGCCGGCGCCCACGATGAGCAGCTCGCACTCGCGGGTCTCGACGATGTCGGACTCGGCGATCTCAGGCGCGCTGCCCAGCCAGTCCTCGGAGCTGCGCTCGGGGTTCTTGGCCTGAGCCTGCTGCGGGGCGGCCACGGTGAGGCTGCCAGCGGCGGCGGCCATGGCGGTGGCGGCGGCGGTGCCGGTGAGGAGGGTGCGACGGGTCAGTTCCATAGGTGATGCTCCTTTTTCTCGAACGTGCTCAATGGGCGATGAAGCCTGAAACACTTGCGAACGCGCCGTGCCTGGGCCCGCTTGCTCATGTGCTGCGCAGGCGGAACCCGTGAACGAGTCGAACTATGCCCCACGCGCCCTCCCCCTTCCTCGCACCCCGGGGTCGAACTTGTCTACCAGGTGCTTTGTTGCTCCTCAGCCTCAGGTTGCACTGACCTCATACCGTCCTCAGCCTCCTGGGTCGATTTTGCGCGACCTGGGGTTTTGTTGAAATCGCCTGTCAAGCGCTGGTACACTTCGCAGGTCGAGAAACTGCCGCAGGGATTGCGCTGGGGGTGTGCATGGAAGCTGAAGAGGGCGCAGTCAGTGCTGAGGCCGTGGCCGCCGGCCCGCAGCAAGCAAAGGCCCCTCGCAGCGCCTGGCTCACCTGCGCCCTCGCCATCGGCGTGTACCAGCTCGGCATCACCCTGCTCAACACGACGGTTTTCCCACTCTTCAGCGGCATCTTCCTGGAAGCGCGCGACGTGGGGTCCGTCTTCACCTCGCTTCTCATGCTTGCGCTCTATGCCCTCGTGAGCACAAAGCCCGCCGTCTGCAAGCCCCGCCTTTGGATGGCCGTAAGCCTTGTGTGCTATGTCGCGGGCCTTGCGGCCATGTTGGTCGGCGTGTGGCTAGCAAACCCGGTGCTGCTCACCTGCGGCGTGCTGCTGCGCTCGATTGCCTCCACCTGGTATGGCACAACGTTGTTCCTGCAGATAACCGCCCTGTCCATACAAGAGGGCGCCCGGCGCACCTTCGCGGCCCTCTGCCTGGGCTGGGCCATCAGCTACGCGCTGGAGCTCGTGACCACCGCCGCCCCCTCATCGGTGCAAATCGGCGTCTTCTCCCTGACGGCCCTTGTCACCATGGCGCTCTCATACCGCCCCTCCACCAGGCTCGTCGAGCAGATGGCGGCGAGTGCGCCCACGGCCGAGCTACGCGTGACCAACCCCAAATCGTTCCTACCGGTGGGCAGCGCGCTTTTCGTCACGGTGGTGCTGCTCAAGGTGTCGTTCGGCTTCGCGATGACGTTCTCGAGCGTCGACGCCACCCCGCAGGCAACCGTCCTGGCGTGCATCCCCGCCCTCGTCGTGGCCTGCGCCCTGCTCGCCACGAACCACGTGGGGCTCGATGCGCTCTACAAGGCGACGATGCTCTGCGTGCTCGCAGGGTTCTTGCTCGTGAACCCCCTCATCAGCACCGTCACCAACGCGCCCGCGCTTGCCAACGTGATGCTGCGTGCGGGAAGCGACCTCACGCGCATGCTCATCTTCATGCTCGTGGCCTGCCTGGGCACGCGCAACCCCATGGCCGCCGTGGGCGTGGCCCTCTTCGTGGGCGGCGCCAACTCGCTGGGCAGCGTGGCGGGCGCGCAGCTGGGAATCCTCGCCAACAACGCCCTGGCCCGCGACCCGGCGCTCTTCGCCCTGCTGCTCGCCGCCATCGTCTTCGCCTTCGTTGCCTACAACATGCTGAGCCCCGACGTCTTCAGGTTCGACGAGACCGTGCTCGAGATTGAGACGGTCAAGCCGGTGCAGGAGGTCGAGACGACGGACACCCTCGGGCAAGCCGTGAAGGAGGCGACGCAGCGCTTCGGGCTCACCCCGCGCGAGGCCGAGGCGCTGGAGCTGCTCGCGCACGGGCGCAACACGGCCGCCATCCAGGAGCGCATGGTGGTGTCGCGCTCCACGGCCAAGACGCACGTGCGCAACGTGTACGCCAAGCTCGGCGTGCACTCCCAGCAAGACCTCATAGACGTGGTGGAAGGACTCAAGACGCGATGAGCGCACCCGACAACGTGAACGCCTGGCTCGCCGACGCCCCGCAGGAGGTGCGCGCGCAAACCGAGCGCCTGCTCGCCGAGGTCGCGGCGATGCGCGCCGACACGGTGGTGTACCCGCCCCAGGAGCACATCCTCAACGCCCTGGCTTGCACCCCGCCCCAAGCGGTGCGCGCGGTCATCCTGGGGCAGGACCCCTACCACGAGCCGGGCCAGGCGATGGGCCTCTCCTTCTCGGTGCCCGCAGGCCAGAAACTGCCGCCGAGCCTGCGCAACATATATAGGGAGATGGCCGCCGACCTGGGCTGCGAGCCGCCCTCGTCGGGAGACCTCACCGGCTGGGCGCGCCAGGGGGTGCTCCTGCTCAACACGACGCTCACCGTGCGCGAGCACGCAGCCAACTCGCACAGCAAGCTTGGCTGGCAGGTGCTCTCAAACTACCTGGTGAGGCGCTGTTTCGAGCTACCACAGCCCGTGGTGTTCCTCGCATGGGGGCGCTTCGCGATCGACCTGATCGAGGGTGCGCGCACGTCTTGCGCGGACGCGGCGGCCCTCACCAACAAGTTCGTGCTCGCCTCCACGCACCCCAGCCCGCTCTCGGCAAGCAGGGCGGCGGGAGAGGTTCCGGCCTTCCTGGGGTCGCGGCCGTTCTCGCGCGCAAACGAGCTGCTTGCGCAAGCTAGAAGCGAACCGATCGATTGGGCACACACGGGGGTGTAGGGGAAACGCCTGCCGAACGCACACCGCATGACGCGCCTGACTTGCCGCCGGCCGTCTACGCCGAAACGCGCCCGTGCCGGCGGCCGCATCTGCATTGAAAGACGGGAGCGCATTTCCGGCCACGGGCGCATCACGCCAGGGCGTAGGGGAAACCCTTGCCGGGAGCACGTCGTCAGCCGCACGGCCTCATGACGTCCCTGTTTATGGGTGCATTTCGGGTCGAACCCCCTACCCCAGCACGTCCCTCTTGAGCTGGGCGGGCACGATGCAGTCGTAGCGCACGGCCTTGCCCTCTATCGCGTTGCTCGGCTTGACACCGGCAAGCCAGGGGGCCTTGGGCGGGCGCTTCACCACCACCTTGCGCGGCTGCACGGCAAGCGCGGCCGCCATCAACTCTTCCTCGTTGGCGCACGGCCGCTCAAGATGGTGCAGGAGCTGGAACTTCTTCTTCACGGCCGCGGACTTCTGCCGGGCGGGGAACATCGGGTCGAGGTACACCACGTCGGACGACTCGCCGCCAAAAGCGGCCAGTTCGCGGAGCACCGAAATGCTGTCGGCCTGCACGGGATGCATCCGGGCGACGATGGGGGCGAGGCGCTCATCGAGGGCAGCGCGCTCAAGACCGTCGCACAGAAGCGCGCTGATGACGGGGTTGGCCTCGCAAAGCGTCATCTCAAAGCCCGCAGCCGCAAGCAGGAAGGAATCCTCCCCCAGGCCGGCCGTGGCATCGAACACGCGTATTGAGGCCAGGCCCTTCACGCGCGCCGCCTTCACAAGAAGCTCTCCCGAGAGACGGTCGGGTCTGACGCGCGGCAGCATCGAGGCAAAGTCCACGGCAAGCGTCATCGTGCCGTCGGTGAGCGTCAGCGCCCCGTCCTCCCGAAACAGGTCGAGCCCGCATGCCCGCGCCATCGCGCGCGCCTCGTCGAGCGTGTCGCACCCTTCGCCCTCAACCGGCTCCATCGCTACTCCCTTTCGCAAACCTTCCACCGCCCGCCCAACCGCGCGGACCGAGGACCGAGGACCGACCCATAGTTTGCTGGTCTTTAGCAGGCCGGCCTACAGTTGCCGGCCTATAGCTGACCAGCTTACAGCTGGCCGACCTACAGCTGGCCAGCCTCAAGCAGCTCGCGCACCTCGTGCAAGCTCGCGCACACGCGCGTGGCCAGGCCGTGAATCTCCTGCGTTGGCCCGTGCAGGTCGGGCACCATAACCGTGACGAAGCCGCCGGCCGCCCCCGCGCGCACGCCCGCGAAGCTGTCCTCAAGCACGAGGGTGCGGGCAGGCTCGGCGCCCAGGCGACGCGCCGCCTCGAGGAAGATGTCGGGCGCGGGCTTGGAGTGCTCCACGAACTGCCCCGACACCACCTGGTCGAAGAAGCCGGCCACATCCGCCGCGCGCAGGTTGTTCTCAATCATGGCCAGAGGGCTCGACGAGGCCACGGCCATGGGAATCCCCTGTTCGCACAGGTAGGCGAGCAGCTCGTCCAAGCCGGGCTTCTTGGGCACGCCTTGGGCGAAGCGCAGGGCGGCCAAGCGGTAGAACTCCTCGAACACAGCCTTGGCGTCGACCTCGGGCCCGCAAAACTTCTCGATGACCGCGATAGCGAAGTCGCCGGTGGTGCCGCAGGCTGCCTCGGGCAGGCCCTCGGGCACCTCGCGCCCAAACGCCGCCAGCGCCGGCTGCCACAGCGTCTTCCACACGCACTCGCTGTCGAACATCAGGCCGTCCATGTCGAAAATGACCGCATCAATCTGGTGAGCCACGATTTCCCCTCTTTGCGCCGATGTGCCCGGATGGCGCGGTGCGCGCAAGGCACGCCGGCAGCCACAGGTGAGCAATATACGCGAGAAGGCCGGCGCGGGCTGCCACAACGCGCGATGCCGCCCCAGGCACACGCAAGGCACGCAGCAACCCAGGACGGGGCAGCAGGTCTTGATGACGGGGGCTTCACGCCCGCGTGCGCAGACCGTCTCACCAACGCCCGCAAAGGCCGTCTCTGCAAATCCCCGACCTTGGCCTGCATCTGCGCGACACGCCTACGCTCGCAAGGGCTGCCCGTCCCATGTGCCGTGCATTTGCGCACGCAATCCACGCACACCCACTGGTGTCGCTCTCATCGCCCTCCTCCCCCACCTTGCCCTCCTCCTGGGTTTTTCTTGCACTTCAGCGCGCTTTGAGCTGGAAGGTCTAAGCTTGCCCAGGCAATTTTGGCAGACACACGCAACGCCGGCGTTCATGCGCGCACAACGCACAGCGCGCGACGCCGGCGACCGAAAGGAATCTCATGCGCCCGAACAACCTCCTGTCCCTGTCGCGTCCCCACGCGCGCCTCGTCGCGCTGCTCGTGGCGGGCGCGCTCGTGAGCCCCATGCTGTACGGCTGCGACTCCACGCAGGCAAGCTCCGACACCGACGCCGCCTCCCAGACGAGCGCCGAGGCCACCGCGACCAGCGACAACGCCGCCTCCGACACCTCCACCGACTCCGCCGACGCCACGAGCACCGATGCGTCCTCCGACGCCACGGACTCCTCCGCCGATTCCGACTCGACCTCCGACGCCGACTCCTCCACTGACGAGGAGGAGACCATCGTGTTCGACTACAGCGACGGCGTCGACGAGAACGGCCACTGGAGCGGCATCACGGCGCTCGACTACGTGACCCTGCCCGCCGACTACGCCTCCATCCAGGCCCCGGCCTCCAGCGTCGTGCCCACCGACGACGCCGTGCAGGAGAAGATCGACAGCATCCTGTCCGACCACAGCACCACCGAGGAAGTCACCGACGAGGAGGTGGCCGACGGCGACACCATCAACATCGACTACGTGGGTAAGATCGACGGCGTTGAGTTCGACGGCGGCAGCACCAACGGCAACGGCACCACGGTCACCATCGGCACCACGCAGTACATCGACGACTTCCTGGAGCAGCTCATCGGCCACAAGCCCGGCGAGACCTTCGACATCGAGGTCACCTTCCCCGACGACTACGGCGTGGACGACCTCAACGGCAAGGACGCCACCTTCACCGTCACCATCAACTACATCCAAAAGACCGTCACCCCCGAGCTCACCGACGACTGGGTGGCCGAGAACCTCAAGGACACGTACGGCTGGTCCACGGTGGAGGAGATGCGCGAGGGCGTGAAGGAGAACCTGCAGTATTCCAACCTGGCCACCTACGTGCAGGATTACGTGCTGAACAACTCCACCGTCACCGAGGTGCCCCAGTCCATCGTCGACTACCAGGGCCAGCAGTACCTCTACCAGTACCAGACCTACGCCACCACCTACGGCACCACGCTCTCCGCGCTGCTGCAGATGTACACGGGGGCGAGCACCGCTGAGGAGTTCCTCACCAACAACGCCGACGCCCTGGAAAGCGCCGCGCGCTCCTACCTCATCTTCCAGGCCATCATCGAGGACGCCGACATCACCGAGACCGACGAGGAGCTTGAGACCTACGTGAAGTCGGCCACCGGCTCCGACGACGTGGCGACCGTGGAGGCCACCTACGGCAAGGGCTACCTCATGATGCGCGCCCTGCTGCAGAAGACCGGCGACTACCTCATCGACCACACGACGATCGTGGAGGACGAGGACACGGACGCCACGAGCGAGACGAGCACGGAGACGAGCGACGCGACCAGCTCGAAGACCGATGACGCGAGCGAGAAGAGCGACGAGAGCGCAACCGACGCGAAGTCCGCCGACGACGAGAGCGCGTCTGAGACCAGCAAGACGAGCAGCACAAGCACGTCCTCCAGCAGCTCGGACGCGAAGGCCTCGAGCTCCACGAGCACGACGAGCACGAAGACGAGCGACACCGCGAGTGACAAGAGCGCCTCAAGCAAGACGAGCGACTCCACCGCAAGCGCGAAGACCTCGAGCTCTGCAAGCACGTCTTCCAGCAGCAAGGCGAGCGAGACGAGCACCTCTACCAGCAGCAAGTAAGCCGCAGGCCTAAGCGCGCGACTTCTCGCTCCCCAAACACACTGGCGCCCCGCAGGCACGAGAGACATCTCGCTGCCTGCGGGGCGCCTTCTTTCTTGCCGCACGGGCACACGGCCACTTAGCCGCGCGACCTCAAATCCACGCTCTCCCCCAGGATGTTCGTCCCGACGCCCTCGGCGTTCACGTAGTACCAGTCGTACGTGGCCGAGTGGCCGCCCACCATGTCGTAAGCGTGCACGGCATACGTGCCCGACTGCTCGTCGTACTCCACGTCCACGCACTGCGGGCCGGTGCCGTTCTTGGCCGCCAGGTACTCCCAGGCAAGCGCCTGGAGCTTGCCGGCGGTGCCCGAGACGTCCGAAGAGGCCGACGCCTCGGAGATACCGCCCGTCTGAGGGGCCTCGACCGTCTGCCCGACCGGCGCCACACCCAGCCACGAGAACTCGTAAGGCAGGCCCTGACCTGCGTAATCGGTGCCGTGGGCGTTGCCTGTCTGCTCGCTGCCCGACGTCAGCTTGAACACGGCGTGCCACGTGCCCGTCTGGGTGAACGTGGCGCTGTCGTAGGCGTATAGGCCCAGCGCGCCCTCAAGGTGAAGCGAGCCCTCGTCGGTCCACATCGAGGTGGCCGACCCGAAAGTGAGCGTCGTCTCGGTGTAGTGCGGCTGGGCGGCGGCGAGCGTTATGGTCGCGTCCCGCTCGGAGACGCCCTCCATGCCAAGCAGGCCCGCAAACGCCTCGTCGGCGCGGGAGGCCCCAAAGAGCTCGCCCGCCAAGGTGCGCGCGTCAGTCTCGCTCAGCGTGCACGCGCCCTGCCCGTCGCGCGAGATGCGCGGGTCGGCCCCGTTGGCGCGGATGTAGGCGGCGAGCATCGAGGCCATGTCGGCCCCGCCCAGACCCTCCGCGCTCACCTCGACGCTGCCTTCGGGCGCACCGGCGGCAGCGATCGAGCTATACAGCGCCTTCACTACGCCCACCAGGGCGTCTTGCGTCTGGGAGTCGAGGTAGACGGTCCAGCCGGTCATGCCGTTCTCGATGACGTCGGTCGTGGCGGTGGAGAGGCCCGTGATCACGGCGTCCTCCCAGCTCGTGCCCTCGCGCACCTCAAGAATCGTGACGCGCAGGCTCCCCGAGCACCAGATGGGGTCGTCGAACGTGAACGTGATGCCCTGCTTGCAGGCGTTGTAGTCGTCCACATAAGCGCTCAGGTCAAGCTCTGCCGAGGCGTTGTCACCCTGCACGAGGATGCGCTTGGGGGCGGCGTTGGCATAGAAGAGGTCCTCGGACTTGAGGAAGCCCGGCTTAATGGTGAGGGCGCTCACGTAGCAGCGCTGGTCATAGCTCAGTTCGAGCCACTCCCCCACGCCCGCACCCTGGGCACCCTCGGCCCAGGCGAGCTCGTCGTTGTCCACGAGGACGTTGGCCGCGCCGTGGTCGAAGCCCTCCTCCACAAGCGTGGAGGAGGCGCCGGCCCCGGTAATCTGGGTAGCCTGGGCAGGCGCAGGCACCAGGGCTGCGCCGCCAGCGAGCAGGGCGCACGCAAACCCCGCGCAGGCAAGACGACCCCGCCAACCTCGGCGAGCGGCGCCGATGCCCTCCATACCGGACGCCACGTGCAAGGCAGCATCGCACCGAACGCCTCTGAAGTCATCCCAGCTCACAGGCCCACAAGCCGCATGCACGCGGCCAGCGCCAAACCCCTGCAGACTCTTCGAACGCATCATCGCCCTCGCCCCCAAGCAGTCGGATTCAATATCCGCGAAATTGTACAAGCTCAACGCGAGGGCGCATAGGCATACGGAAGAACGCGGTTCGTGAAAAGGAGGGCCCTCGCCTGCGAGCACACAGGCTGGCCCACAGGCTCGCCGCACAAGGCTGGCCGCGCGGTTCTATGCGACACGCCTGCACGCGCGGCGCATCTCTTCACGCAAGTCTCCATCACGCGCACGACGCACGCCAGCTGGTCTTATCAACCAGCCAAGCACACACGCCTGGTCTTAATCTGGCCATTCTTATTTTCTAGATTATGGGCCTATCGATAGTATCAGCAGGCGCATAGAGTACCGCCCATCAACCAGCCCCGAACCCAAGGAGACCGCGATGGGCAACCCCGACCAGACCAACCAACCCGCAAGCGAGCGCTACGAGCTCAACAAGCAGCTCGCCCAGATGCTCAAGGGCGGCGTCATCATGGACGTGACCACCCCCGAGCAGGCGCGCATCGCCGAGGAGGCCGGCGCCTGCGCCGTCATGGCGCTCGAGCGCATCCCCGCCGACATCCGCGCGGCCGGCGGCGTCTCGCGCATGAGCGACCCCCAGATGATCCGTGGCATCCAGGAGGCCGTGTCCATCCCCGTGATGGCCAAGTGCCGCATCGGCCACTTCGCCGAGGCGCAGGTCCTGCAGGCCATCGAGATAGATTACATCGACGAGTCCGAGGTGCTCTCCCCGGCCGACGACACCTACCACATCGACAAGACCCAGTTCAGCGTGCCCTTCGTGTGCGGCGCGCGCGACCTGGGCGAGGCCCTGCGCCGCATCGCCGAGGGCGCCAGCATGATCCGCACCAAGGGCGAGCCCGGCACGGGCGACGTGGTGCAGGCCGTGCGCCACATGCGCAAGATGAACGAGCAGATCCGCCACGTGGTGTCGCTGCGCGCCGATGAGCTGTTCGAGGAGGCCAAGCAGCTTCAGGTGCCCGTCGACCTCGTACGCTACGTGCATGAGGCGGGCAAGCTCCCCGTGGTGAATTTCGCCGCCGGCGGCATCGCCACCCCGGCCGACGCCGCGCTCATGATGCAGCTCGGCGCCGAGGGCGTGTTCGTG
>CAVJGP010000097.1:0-11381 GCA_963648855.1 Alistipes onderdonkii
GGGCTAAGGGCTAAGGCAAGGGGCTAAGGGCAAGAAACGATGGGGTGGGCCGGGGTCGGGGCGGCGTGCCTACGAGCAAAACAAGGACCGCCACCTGCCAATTGCGGGTGGCGGTCCTTTTGGTGGCGCGGGTTGGCGCTGTGAGTCGCGCGGATAGCCCTTATGTCTTCGTGCTGGTCCGGGCCGCATTCACCCCTGCGCGCCCGGGCATCCCCTCTCCGCCCTCAGTCCTTATGCCTTCGTGCTGGACAGGGCCTCGTTCGACCCTGCGGGCCCAGAGCGTCCCCAAGCCCGCGTCCAGGGGCGCAGCGAGGCAATCGTTCACCCCTGTGCGCCTGGAGCGTCCGCGCTCTGCCCTTGCGCCTTCGTACTGGTCAGGGCCTCGTTCGAGCCTGTGAATCGGGGCGTCTGCTCTCTACCCCAGTCCTTATGCCTTCGTGCTGGACAGGGCGGCGTTCACGGCGTCGAAGATGGCGTTGGAGGTCACCGTGGCGCCGGCGAGGGCCTCGACGCCCTCGGTGCCGTTGGCCTCGACGATCTGCTCGGGCAGCTGCTCGATGGCCTTGCTTCCGATGCCCTCGGTCTCGGAGTTCTCGCCGACCTCGACCTTGGTGACCTTGCCGCCCTTGACGGTGACGGTCACCTCGAGCTTGCCGCCGATGCCCTTGCCGGTGCCGGTGTAGGTGCCGTCGGCAAGCGCGCCGTCTGCGCCCTCGGTGGCCTGCGCCACGTCGTCCTTGCCCTCCACGGCGGGCTCGTCGGCAGCGGGCACCTCGCCCGGGACGGTCTCGGCCACCAGGTCGCTCGTGCCGGAGAGGATCTGGCCCAGCAGGTAGCCCCAGGTGAGGCAGCGGCCGTTGGAGTTGCCGGCCATGTTGATGGGGTAGTCCACGGCGTACAGGTCGCCCGAGACGTTGCCGGTGGCGTAGAGGCCCTCGATGGGCTTGCGGTCGGTGTCGAGCACCTGCAGGCGACGGTTGATGTCCAGGCCGCCCACGATGGCGAGCAGCGCCACGCCCACCTTGCAGGCGTAGAACGGCGGCTCGGTGACGGGGAAGAGGAAGTCGGCCTGCTTGTGGAAGTCCTCGTCCACACCGCCCTCCACCAGGGTGTTGTAGCGGTCGACGGAGGCCTGCATGGCGTTGGCGTCGATGCCGATGAGCTCGGCAAGCTCGGCCAGGGAGTCGGCCTTGAAGGCGGTGCCGTTGTCGGCCTCGATGGCCGCGTCAACGATGGCGGTGACGTCCTCGGCCTTGAAGGGGTCGCCCACCTCGCCGCCCATGGAGTCCCAGAACATGCCGCCGCCCACGCCGTTCTCGAGCGTCTTGACGTTCTGCTCGCCGTAGTTGGCGTCCATGATGGCCCAGGCGATGTGGTCGGTCTGACGCATGACGTTCATCGACTTGCCCTGGACCCAGGTGCCCTCGTTGCAGAAGCGCTCGCCCTCAAGGTTGAGGAACATGAACGCGCCGTGGAACATGCAGCCCGCCTGGGGGTGCAGCATGAGCGGGAAGGGGCCGTCCTGCATGCCGGCGCCCGCCCACAGGCCCATCTTGTGACCGTCGCCGGTGGAGTAGCCGGCCGGGCCGTTCTGGTTCTCAAGGCAGCCGTGAACGATGGGCTCGCAGTAGTAGTCCACCATCTCCTCGTCCATGTCGATGCCGCCCGTGGCGAGCACGACGGCCGTGGTGCCCTCGTAGTACACAAGGGAGCCGTCCTGGGCGGTGGCCACGACGCCGGTCACGCGGCCCGAGTCGTCCTTCACGAGCTGCTGGGCGCAGGTGTAGAAGTCGTAGGTGGCGCAGACGCCGTCATGCTTGTCGGCGTCCTGGGAGTCCACGTAGAGCACGGCGGTGGGCAGGAAGTAGCCCGTCTCCTCGGGGAACGTCACCGAATCGTCCACCTTGTGGAACTGGTGGTAGGAGAAGCTCTCGGGGATGATGGCGTTGGGCGCGTAGGCGCGGAAGGAGTCGGGCTCCACACCGTACTCGGCGGCCTTGTCGATGAACCAGTCGCCGGCCTCGCCGGACTTGTTGAACCACAGGGAAACGAGCGACTCCTTCACGCGGCTCGCGCAGGTGCGCACCCAGCGGTGCTGGGCCTCCTCCACGTTGACCGTGAGGTCCTGGCCGATCTTCTCGCCGTAGGACTTGGTGAACTTGGTGTTGCACAGGCCGATACCGCCGCCGCGGCCCTGGACGCTGCCGAGCTTCTCGATGACGATGACGTTGAGGCCGTTGTCCACACAGGAGCTCGCGGCCGCGCAGCCGGCGTTGCCCGCGCCGATGACGATGACGTCGGCGGTCTTGGTGGAGGCGCAGCCGGCCGGCGCGATGGGGTCGGGCGCAGTCATGAACGAGGGCTTCGCCTTCTCGTAGGCAGGCCCCGCCGCGTTGATGCCGCCGGCCTCGGTGGGCGTGGCGTACTTCATATCCTCATCGGTGCCGGTACCCCCGGCAAACGCCGTAGCAGCCGACCCCGCCACCAGCGCGGCGCCTGCCCCCGCGATAAACATACGACGACTCATTGACATGGTGAAACCATCCCTTCATCTAGTTGGCTCGCCGAGGGCCAGGAACTGCGTTCCAGAGGGGCTTATGTACGTCCAGTACACCGCGCCCCTCTGCGCCTTGTTCCTGGCCCTCGGTCCTTCCCTTTGTTTCTCTGGGGCTCGGCTCGCCGGGGCCCGTTTGCCAAGTTCCAGAAGGGCTCATGTACCACTAGTGCGCCAAAGGCGCGCACCGCGCACTTCACCCTTCTGCGCCTTGCATATGGAACTCGGGCTATCCCCTTACTTGCAGTACTCGGCTCGCCGAGGGCCAGAAACTGGGCTGAACAGTCGCTCATACGTGTCCGGTACGCCAAAGGCGCACGCTGCGCATAACGCCCACCACACTTTGTTCCTTGCGCTCGGTCGTTCCCCTTGCTTTTGGGTGTCGGCTTGCCGGAGTCCATCTGTTGAACCCGCGTTTTCCTTGTACGCCAAAGCCCCGCAGTGCGCCCCCTGCGCACTGGTTCTGTCTCCGGTTTTCCCCTTATGCACCGGAGTTCATCTACTTCGTCTTAGAGTAGCCCTTATAGCACCGAATCGTATGCGGCAAAAGCCCGCTTGTCTAGTGGGCCTTGTCTAGTGGATGCCTCGCCCACGCCCCCCATCGGCGAAAGGGGTCTGGGGGAGGGCGCGGCGCAGTGCCGCAGGCCGCCTGCGCAGTGCTGGCAAGGCATGGCCCAAGGGCGCAGCGTAGCTGCGCCCTTGGGCCGGTATGCCGCCGCCAGCGGTACGAGCACCAGCGGCCGTAGGCACTGCGTCGCGCCCCGGGCGCAGCCCGCGCCCAGACCCTACTTCGCCGCCTCCTTGAACTTCTCCTTCGCCACCGAGATCATCAGCTTGATGCGGTTGAGCTGGTTGACCTCAGACGCGCCGGGGTCGTAGTCCACGGCCACCACGTTGGTGTCGGGGTGCTGGCGGCGCAGCTCCTTGATGACGGCCTTGCCCACCACGTGGTTGGGCAGGCACGCAAACGGCGAGCAGCACACGATGTTGGGCGTGCCGCCCTCGATGAGCTCGATCATCTCGGCCGTGAGCAGCCACCCCTCGCCCATGTTGTTGGACACGGAGAGCACCTTCTCGGCCTTCTCGGCCAGCTCATAGATGCTGGTAGAGGGCGTGAAGCGCTTGGAGCGGGCAAACTCCTCGTCGATGGGCTTGCGCATCCAGTCGATGAGGGCGATGCCGGCCTTGGAGGTGATGACCTTCTTGGTGGGCGCGCCGATCTCGGGCTTGCAGAGGAACCGCGAGGCGAAGGCGAACTGGAAGAAGTCCACCAGGCCCGGCACCACGGCCTCGCAGCCCTCGTGCTCGATGACCTTCACAACCTCGTTGTTTGCCGTGGGGTGGAACTTCACGAGAATCTCGCCCACCACGCCCACGCGCGGCTTGGAGCCGTCGTTGACCAGCGGCAGGCTGTCGAACTCGGCGATCATCTCGCGGGCGATCTTCTTCATCGTGGAGCGGCTCATGCCAGGGGCCGCCTGGCGCATGCGCTCCATCCACTTCTCGTAGAGGGCGTCGGCGCTGCCAGGCTCGGCCTCGTAGGGACGCACGCGGTAGAGCATCTGCATGATGGCGTCGGCCAGCACCATGGCGTAGAAGGCGGGCAGTAGGATCTTCGGGCCCACCTTGAAGCCGGGGTTGTGCTCGTCGAGCTTGGCGAAGGCCAGCGAGATGACGGGGATCTCCGGGTGACCGAAGTCGCGCAGGGCCTTGCGGATGAGGGCGATGTAGTTCGTGGCACGGCAGCCGCCGCCCGTCTGGGTGATGATGACGGCGAGCTTCGACAGATCGTAGCGCCCCGAAGTCACGGCCTCCATAATCTGGCCCGTGACCAGGATGGACGGGTAGCAGATGTCGTTGTTCACGTACTTGAGGCCCGCGTCCACCGCGCCGTGGTCCACGCTGGGCAGCAGCTCCAGGTTGTAGCCGGCCGCATGGAAGATGGGCACGAGCAGGTCGAAGTGGATGGGCGACATCTGCGGGCACAAAATGGTGTAGCCCGCGTCGCGCATCCCCTCGGTGAACTGCGCCTTGGGGAAGGCGGTGGAGTTGTGGGCGCGCTCGACGGGGGGCTGCGTCACGGCGTCGGGGTCCTCGCCGCGCTGCACAGCCTCGCGCTTGGCCTGCGCCAGGGCCTCGGCCTGCTTGTCCTTGAGGGCCGCCATGAGCGAGCGGATGCGAATGCGCGCCGCGCCCAGGTTGGACACCTCGTCGATCTTGAGGACGGTGTAAATCTTGCCCGAGCCCTCCAGGATCTCCTGCACCTGGTCGGTGGTGAGGGCGTCCAGGCCGCAGCCGAAGGAGTTGAGCTGGATGAGGTCGAGGTCGTTGCGCGTGGTGACGAACTTGGCCGCGGCGTAGAGGCGCGAGTGGTACATCCACTGGTCCACCACGCGGATGGCGCGGTCGGGGTGCATGAGGTGCGAGACGGAGTCCTCCGTGAGCACCGCGAATCCGAAGGAGTTCACGAGCTCGGGGATGGCGTGGTTGATCTCGCGGTCGTTGTGGTAGGGGCGGCCCGCCAGCACGATGCCGTGGCCCTGGTTGGCCTCGATCCAGGCGAGGGCCTCCTCGCCGGCCTTATGGATGGCCTCGTGGAAGCGGTCGGACTCGGCCCAGGCCACGTCGATGGCATGGCTCACCTCGTCGCGCGTGATGCGCTCGCCCTTGAAGCGGCCGCGACCCTGCTGGGCGTCGGCCCAGCGCTTGCCGTCCAGAAGCTCGTAGATGCGGCGCTTGAGCTCGTCGACGTCGTGGTAGGGCACGAAGTCGTTCATGAACTCGACCTTTTGCTGCTCAAGCTCGTCGATGTTGAGCTTGAGGGCGGTGGGATAGCTCATGACGATGGGGCAGTTGTAGCAGTTGCCCGCGCCCTCGTCCTCCTGGCGCTCCCAGCGCACGCTGGGCATCCAGATGAAGTCGACGTCGCGGCCGATGAGGTCCATGACGTGGCCGTGCGAGAGCTTGGCCGGGTAGCACACGCTCTCGGAGGGCATCGACTCGATGCCAGCCTCGTAGGTGGCCTTGGACGAGGGGCCGGAGAGCACCACGGCGAAGCCCAGCTCGGTGAACATCTTGTGCCAGAAGGGGTAGTCCTCGTACATGTTGAGCGCGCGCGGGATGCCCACGGTGCCGCGCGGGGCGGCGTCGACGCTGAGGCCCTCGCGGTCAAAGAGCAGGGCGTTCTTGGTCTTGAAGAGGTTGGGGGCGTCCGAGCCGGCCTTCTTGTGGCCCGCGCCCTTCTCGCAGCGGTTGCCGGTGACGAAGCGACGGCCACCGCCGAAGTCGGAGATGGTGAGCTGGCAGCGGTTGTTGCACAGGCCGCAGCGGGCGGTCTTGTGCTTGACCTGCAGGTTGTCAATCTCGTCCTTGGGAAGCAGCGTCGAAGTGCCCTCGGCGCCGGCGCGGTCGCGGGCAAGAAGGGCCGCGCCGTAGCAGCCCATGCAGCCCGAGATGTCGGGGCGGTAGGCCTGCTTGCCGGTGAGCAGCTCGAAGGCGCGCAGCACCGCGTCGTTCAGGAAGGTGCCGCCCTGGACGATGACCTTCTCGCCGATCTCCTTGGGGTCGCGGATCTTGATGACCTTGAACAGGGCGTTCTTCATCACGGAGTAGGAAAGGCCGGCGGAGATGTCGCCCACCGTGGCGCCTTCCTTCTGGGCCTGCTTCACGCGCGAGTTCATGAAGACGGTGCAGCGGCTGCCGAGGTCGACCGGCTTGTCGGCGCCCACGGCCGCGGCGGCGAACTCCTGGACGGTGAGGCCCATGGAGTCGGCGAAGCTCGCGATGAAGGAGCCGCAGCCCGAGGAGCAGGCCTCGTTGAGCATGATGTGCTCGATGACGCCGTCCTTCACGCGCAGGCACTTCATGTCCTGGCCGCCCACGTCGAGGATGAACTCCACGCCGGGCAGCACCTCGTTGGCGCCGCGCAGGTGCGCAACCGTCTCGATCTCGCCGGAGTCGGCGTGCAGGGCCTCGATGAGCAGGCCCTCGCCGTAGCCCGTGCAGGTGACGTGGCCCACGGTGCAGCCCTGGGGCAGCGCGTCGTAGAAGTCGTCCATGAGGATGCGGGCCGTGCCCAGGACGTCGCCCTTGTTGGGGCCATACCAGGTGCGCAGCAGCTCGCCGTCCTCGCCGATGACGGCGCCCTTCATGGTGGTGGAGCCGGCGTCGATGCCGATGAAGACGCGGCCGCGATAGTTGGCGAGGTCGCCGTGGGGCACCACCTGGGCGCCGTGGCGCTCGTCGAACTCGGCCTTGTCGGCGGCGCTGGCGAAGAGCGGCGCCAGGCGCTGCACCTCGCTGCCCTGGATGTCGCCCAGGTTATCGAGCTCCTCGATGAGCTTGGGCAGTGTGGAGAGCTTGCCCGAGACGGCCGCCAGGGCCGCGCCGCTCGCCACGAAGAGGTGGGCGTTGGCCGGGCAGATCATGTGCTCGTCGTCGAGGTCGAGCGTGATGCGGAAGCGCTTGCGCAGCTCGGAGAGGTACTGCAGGGGGCCGCCCAGGAAGGCCACGTGACCGCGGATGGGACGGCCGCACGCCAGGCCCGAGATGGTCTGCGTCACCACCGACTGGAAGATGGAGGCCGCCACGTCCTCGGGGCGGGCGCCCTCGTTGAGCAGGGGCTGCACGTCGGTCTTGGCGAAGACGCCGCAGCGGCTGGCGATGGGGTAGATGGTCTGCTGCTGCTTGGCCAGCTCGTTGAGGCCGGAGGCGTCGGTGTGCAGAAGCGACGCCATCTGGTCGATGAAGGCGCCCGTGCCGCCGGCGCACGTGCCGTTCATGCGCTGCTCGATGCCGTTGTCGAAGTAGATGATCTTGGCGTCCTCGCCGCCCAGCTCGATGACGACGTCGGTCTTGGGCTCGAAGGCCTGCACCGCCGTCTTGGAGGCGATGACCTCCTGCACGAACTCAAGCCCCAGCCACTGGGAGAGCAGAAGGCCGCCCGAGCCCGTGATGGCAACCTCGAGGCTCGCGTCGCCGAAGACCTCGCCCGCGGCGCGGAAGAGGGCTTTCACCGTGGCGCGCACGTCAGTGTGGTGGCGCTGGTAGCTGGCATAGATGAGCTTGGCGTCCTCGTCGAGCACAGCGAGCTTCACCGTGGTGGAGCCCACGTCGATGCCCAGGCGCAGCTTGCGGCCCGTCCAGTCGAGGCCCATGCCCGGCGTGACCTCCACGGAGGTCTCGGCCTCGGCGAGCGCGGCGGCCTCGGAGGCCTCGCGGGCGGCCTGGCGCACAGCGGCCATCTCGGCATCGGGGGCGTCCTGCGAGCCGCAGGGCGCGCACCCCCCTGCAAGCGCCGCCTCGAAGTCGCACTTGATGGCTTCGCGCTCGTTTTCGTCGGTCATGGGTCGCCTCTCTCCTCATGTGGGGCTCAAGCCCGGTCCCTCGACGGCCATAGGGCCGCTTCCTGCGATTTTTCCAACGGTTCAGTATCTCACAGCGATGGACGGTTTTATACCCTCTCCTTGCTGCTACGCCCACAAAAACAAAGAAAGGGCCCCGCGCACGAATGCACGAGGCCCCCAAGGGGCAAGCGGGTTCATCCCGCCACGTTGGAACTCCCCCGCTTACACATTAAGCAAGCGATGCCGCGGCCTTCTGGCCGGCGTTGATACCCATCACCACGATATCGCACACGGCGTTGCCGCCCAGGCGGTTGGCGCCGTGGATGCCGCCCGTGACCTCGCCGGCAGCGTACAGGCCGGGAATCTTCTCACCGGCGATGGTGAGGGCCTGGTTGTCGCCGTCGATGTAGATGCCGCCCATGGTGTGGTGGATGCCAGGGCCGCAGGGGATCACGTAGTAGGGCGCGGTGTCGAGCGGGGCCACCAGGCCGGTGGTGCGGCCGAACGGGTCGGAGGCACCGCCGTCGGCGACGGCCGCGTTGTAGGTGTCGAGTGTGGCCTGCAGCTCGGCGACGTCAAAGCCCAGGTCGGCGGCCACGTCGTCCAGCGTGTCGTACTTGGTGCTCATGCCGAGCGAGTCGTACTTGGCGCACACGGCGTTGGCGTCGTAGAGGGTCTGGTCGTAGAAGCACCACACCTTGCCGTCGGGCTGCTGCAGCTCAGCGGCGGAGACGGCGTCGCGGGTGCCCATCTCGTTGTAGAAACGGTCGCCGGCGTTGTTGATGAGGATGCCGCCGCCGCCACGCACGGCCTCGCCGATCAGGGAGCCGTTCTCCTGGTACACGGTGGGGTGCGTCTGGATCTGGCTCATCTGGATGAGGTTGGCGCCGGCCTTCTGGGCCATGACCATGCCGTCGCCGCGGATGGAGCTCTTGTTCGTGGTGACGTAGTCGGCCAGGTCGGGACGGTACTCCTTGATGAGGTCGAAGTTGGCGCCGAAGCCGCCGGTGGCCACGATGACGGCCTTGGCGGAGAAGTGCACGGTGCCGTCGGCGGTCTCGGCGTCCACGCCGTTGACGGCGCCGGACTCGTCGGTGGTCAGAGCGGTGGCCTTGGTCTCCATGAAGACCTCGACGCCGGCATCAGTCGTGGCCTGGGCGAGCGCGGGGACGAGCTCGGAGCCGATGGCCTTCTTGTCGGCGGGACGGTGGCAACGGGGCACGGAGGCGCCGCCCATCGTGGTGACGTCGGACAGCTCCAGGCCGTGGGCGGCGACCCAGTCGATGCCGTCGGCGGAGCCCTCGCACATCTGGGTCACGAGCTCGACGTTGTTCCAGTTCTTGCCGCCGGAGATGGTGTCGGAGATGAACAGGTCGACGGAATCCTCGATGCCGGCCTCCTGCTGGTACTTGGTGTAGGCGGCGTTCATGCCCGAGGAGGAGAAGTTCGTGTTGCCGCCCTCGACGGCCTCGCTCTCAAGAAGAGCGACCTTCTCGGCGCCGGCCTCCTTGGCGGCGATGGCGGCGCACATGCCGGCGCCGCCCATGCCCAGGACGACGATGTCGTAGTCGCCGCCCGTGGCGGCCTCGTCGGCCAGGGCCACGCCTGCGCCCATGGCGCACACGGCCGTGGCAGCCGCGCCGGCGGCCAGGAAGGAACGGCGGTTCATCTTGATGTCTGCCATTTGTATACCTCCATACATCGTGGCTCGGCACCGGCTTCTTGCCGGCGCCCTGGCGTATGCGTCGTCGCAGGCGGGACGTGCGTGCCCCGTCGTGCGTGCCCCTTGACATGCACGACGCATCGCCGAACGGTTGAAAATATGCCCGCAAACGGCAAACTTGTCTTCACATACTTTGTGTGAAGGGGCGTGTACCAGCGCAAATGCGTGTAAAATTTCGACTGTGACACAAACGGGGGAATAAGCGGCGAACACGGGAAGGCAGGCCGCGTGAGAGGTTTGGCATGGGCCGTCGTGGGCATGGCCTTCTTCTGGCCCCTCATCAAGGGGCCCTATTTCGGGCGCTTCTTCACCATCGAGAACGCCTCATGCAGCTGGGCGCCCTACGCGCTCAACGTCGCCACGCTCCTGGCGTGCGCGGCCCTGGCGTTCGCGGCGTGCAAGGGAGCCGGGCGCGGGCTTGCGTCGGGCGAGACGCCCGGCGGCCCGGCAAGCAAGGATGGCCTTGCGGACACCGACCAGGCAAGGCGGCTCAAGCGCACCCGCAAGACGTGCGTCGCCTGCGTCAGCGCGGTCGCCGGCATCCTTCTGATAGCCCAGCAACTCGCGCAGGCAAGTTCCCTGGCGACCCCCGCCGTGGCCCTGAGCGCGGTGGCGGCGGCCGTGGGCTTTGCGGTGCTCGCCTATGCGTGGATGTGCACGTCGCTTAGGCTCGTCCGGCAGCACGATCCCGCCTGGGACGGCTCCACCGACGGCACCGTGGCGTGCGCCCTCGTGGTGTCCTACCTCGCAAGTTTCATCATCGAGCTCCCCACCAACGCCCTGCCCGGCGACGCGGCCGCCATCACGTTCGCGCTGTTCCCGGCCCTGAGCTGCGCTTGCTGGCTGATGTGCGAGCGAGCCGCGCAGGGTAGCGCCCCCATCGCGGCGTCCGACGAGGCAGGCCTCGCACGCAGGGCCTCCAGCTCGCCGGCGCTCATCGCCCTCGTGGCGGCCGTGTTCGTGGTGTCGGGCGTGCTAGCCGGGCTCTACGCCTCGGTTCCCGTGCACAGCAACACCCTGTCGGCCGTCCTGGCGGTGCTTCTCGCCGTGTTCGTGGCCATCAACCGCAACAACGCCCGCTTCACCGCATGGGTGTGGGCTGTGGCGCTCATCCCCGTCATCATGAGCGCCCTGCTCGTCATGGGCTTCTCGGGCGATTTCTTCGCCGCCGGCCTCAACGTGCTCACCGCCGGGCGGCGCAGCCTCTTCGTGCTGCTGTGGCTCTTGCTCGCAGGGCGCGCCTACACGCTCGCCACCCCGGGGGCGGCGGCGCGCTGCTCGCTTGCCTACGTGGCCCTCTACGCGCTGTCGCGCATCCTCATCGACACGCTGCGCCTCTCAGGCCTGGAAACCGCGCTCAGCGGCACCACCCTGCACGCCATCACGCTCGCGGTGGCGCTCGTGGCCCTCATCTGCTCGTTTGCCATCATGGCGCTCGTGGTGGGCCGCCGGGCAAGCTCCGACCAGGCGGCCCTCGACCAGGCCCAGGCGGCAAGCGCCGCACCCTCCCCCGCCGACGCGGCCGCCGCCGAGAAGGCCCTGCGCCAGCAAGCCTGCCAGCAGATCGCCCAAGACGCCAGCCTGACCGACCGCGAGACCGTGGTGCTGGAGCTCGTGTCGCTGGGCTACACCGTGGCGCGCATGGCCCAGGAGCGCGGCGTCACCGAGAACACCGTGCGCACCCACACCAAAGGCCTCTACCGCAAGCTCGACGTCCACTCAAAGCAGGAGGTCATCGAGCTGGTAGAAGGGAGAATGG
>CAVJGP010000098.1:0-11298 GCA_963648855.1 Alistipes onderdonkii
TGACCTCCTGCGACTCTCCGCAGTATCCGGTTCTCGGGGTTCGCCGCCGTGCCCTGGGGGCAGCGGCGCGGGGGTGAACTATACGCCCCCCAGGCGCCCGGGGCAAGTGCGGGGACGCGGGCACACAAAGGGGACACAAACGGGGGTATAAGAATGGTTTGGGCGCAGCGCGGGTCTGGGGCGACCGCAGCAGCGGCTCCGGCGTCCCTCGCCCCGAGTTGGGCCGCATGCAGGCCCGCGATCGCCGGCCCTCTTCCCCCGGGCCGCGCCCGCCCCGCCCCGCTTCGAGATAATGAGCGAGCTCAAAATGAGGGCGGAGCTGGCGGGCGCCTTGAGGGTCAGAGACCCCCGGTGAAAGATGGCGTTGAATACGGCGCCAGGACGCCTGGCAGGCCGTGTGGCACCTCAACAGCTAGAGACTCCCCGTTACGCGGAAACATCTCCCAATTTTCCCGCGCACTCATCTCGGTGTCGCGCATCTGCGGCTCTCGGCAGGCCACCATGATTCCCGCCGGGAAATTGCGCCCACCGAAGTGCGGGCATTCTTGGCGCATATCCCCAGCATGCGACATGTATACTGCTCAGCGCACCAAAAGACGCGAGGGAGGTACGCATGCACGCTTGTATTCACTCGTCGGAAGAATCGCGCATGCGGCGCACATTGCGTGCATGCGCCCTTCTCTTGGTAGCCTGCATTGTTGCCTTTCTCGCGGTCCTGCCGGGTGTTGCCCGAGCCTCGGAGCAGGTCGTTCGTGTGGGATATCCCGTTGCAGTGGGGTACGAGACCGGCGCGGAGGGTGAGCATAAGGAGGGCTGGGGGTATGAGTACCTTCAGGCGCTTGCCTACCACACGGGCTGGACGTACGAGTATGTGTATGGCGATTTCAGCGACCTGCTCGACATGCTGGCGGCGGGGCAGATTGACCTTCTGGGCAACGTCTCCTATACCGAGGAGCGGGAGGAGCTCTTCCTGTACTCCACCAACCCCCAGGGGGCCGAGAAGTACTATATATGCGTGCGGGCCGGCGACACCTCGCTGGCTTCGGCAAACCCGCAGGTACTTCAGGGAAAGAAGGTCGGAGTCATCGCCGGCGTATACCAGGCGCAGCTCGCGCAGGCCTGGATAGAACGCGAGGACCTCGATACCGAGCTTGTCGAATACCCTAGCAACGCAAGCCTCATCGAGGCGCTCACTTCCGGCGAGATCGATGCCGTGGTGAACACCGACACGGCAGCGCTCTCCACCTCTATTCCCACGTTTTACATCGGCAGCAGCGATTACTACTTTGTGGTGGCCAAAGACAGGGCCGACCTGCTTGCCGAGGTGAACGAGGCGATTGCGCAGATTGTTACCACCAATCCCCATTACAACGAGGAAGTGCGCTCCGGCAACCCCGCCGCCGGGGCCGAAGCGTCGTTTTTGACCGCGCAGGAGCAGGAATGGATCGAGGCGAGCGGGTCCTCCATCACCCTGGGGTACTTGCGGCGCGCCCTGCCCTACTCGGCCCTCGGCGGCGACGGCCTCATGGACGGCGCGATCGCGGCGTTCGCCGACGAGCTGGAGAGCTCCTTCGACATCGCCGTGGAGACGAAAGCTTACGACACAACAGACGAGCTGCTCGCCGCGGTGAAGTCGGGCGAGGTGGACGCGGCGGTGCCCCTGTGCGCCGACTCCTGGCTCATCGAGCAGGAGGGGCTCGCGCACAGCGACTCAATTGCCACGGCAGGCATCTCGCTGCTCACGCTCAGCGTGCAGGACGACTACCTGGACAGCATCGGCTCCTCGCAGATGGACCCCCTTTCGAGCGACTACTTGGAGCTTCTCTTTACCAACGGGCAGATTACGAGCTTCGACGACACGGCAAACGCCATCGACGCCCTGCTCAGCGGGCAGATCTCGAGCCTCGCCATTCCCACGTCGTGCCTGGACACCATCAAGGACCAATACGGCCTGGACGACGCCGTGTCCATCACGCTGCCCCACACCATGGAGCTCTGCACCGTGCTTGCCAAGGGGCGGCCCGAGCTTCTCGACATTTTGAACAAGGCAATCGGCAACGCTCGCAACAACGTGGCAGCCGCAACGCTGTCGCACTACTCCTACGCGGACACCGAGGCGTCGCCCCTCGTGCGCTTCTTCGCCAAGAACGCCATCCCGCTGCTCGTAAGCTTCATCGCCTTCCTGCTGGTCGCAATCGTATGCCTGACCTACGGCCTGCACCGCGCGCAGGTGGCCGAGAACAAGGCGCTGCTTGCGAGCAAGGCCAAGACGAACTTCCTCAACCGCATGAGCCACGACATCCGAACCCCGCTCAACGGAATCATCGGGCTGCTCCAGATCAGCGAGCTGCACCCGGAGGACACCGCCGCCCTGGCGCAGGATCGCGCAAAAGAGCAGGTAGCGGCTAACCATCTGCTTGAGATGCTCAACGACGTGCTTGAGATGGGGCGGCTTGAAGACGCCGACGTCGAGCTTGACCGCAAGCCCTTCGACATGAGGGAGACGCTCCAAGACGTGCTGCTGCTCACCAAGCTCCATGCCGACGAGTGCGGCGTGACGCTCGTGCGAGACGGCGAGCAGGAGCTGCCCTACCCCCATGTGGTCGGCAGCGCCACGAGCCTGCGCCGCATACTGCTCAACCTGCTGTCCAACGCGGTGAAGTACAACAGGCCGGGCGGGCAGGTGGCGGTCTCGCTGCAGGTGGCAAAGGTCGAGGGCGGCGTCGTGACCTACCGCATCAGCGTGGCCGACAACGGCATCGGCATGAGCGAGGAGTTCCTCAGGCACATCTTCGAGCCGTTCAGCCAGGAGAGGACCGACGCGCGCAGCACCTACCAGGGCAACGGCATGGGGATGCCCATCGTGAGGGGCCTCGTGCAGAAGATGGGCGGCACAATCGGCGTGACGAGCACGCTCGGGAAGGGCTCGACGTTTGTGGTGGAGATCCCCTTCGACATCGACAGTGCGCCGCGGGAAGGTGGGGCCGAGGAGGCGGGGACGGATGTGCCCGCCTCCATCGAGGGAATGCGCATCCTGCTTGTGGAGGACAACGAGCTCAACCGCGAGATCGCCTGCGGGCTGTTGGAGGCGAAGGGCGCCGTCGTGGACAGCGCCCAGGACGGACGCGAGGCGGTGGAGCGCTTCTGCAGCAGGCCGGAGGGCAGCTACGACGTCATCCTCATGGACGTGATGATGCCCGTGATGAACGGCTACGACGCGGCGCGCGCGATTCGCCTCGCCGACAGGCGCGACGCCGCCACCGTGCCTATCGTGGCCCTTACGGCCAACGCCTTCCTTGAGGACGTGAAGACCGCCCACGACGCGGGGATGAACGACCACATCTCCAAGCCCATCGACATCGACGCCGTGGTGCGTACGCTGGCGAAGTATCGCGGGTAAGGTGCGGCAGAGAAGGGAGCACGGGATGGCGGCACGGGCGAAGTCACCGGAGGAGTTCGAGCGGGAGCTTGCTCAGGCGGCGCCTGACATCGAGCTGCTCGACGCGTACGTGAACGCGCGGACGAAGGTGGCTTGCCGGTGCCGGGAGTGCGGCTGCACGTGGCAGGCAACGCCGAACCACCTGCTGCGCGGGGCGGGATGCCCCCAGTGCGCAGGCACGGCCCGCACCTCGCCCGAGACGTTTGCCGCGCGCATCGCCGCGTCGGCGCCCGAGATTGAGCTGGTCAGCCCCTATGTGAACGCACGCACGCGCATCGAGTGCCGCTGCCGGGCGTGCGGACACGCGTGGAACCCCTACCCCAAGAGCCTCCTGCAAGGCTACGGCTGCCCCGAGTGCGGGAAGCGGAAGGGAAAGGGCGCGCCCGTCGGGTAGGTGGAGGCGCACGGGAAGGGCAGACTGCCAGCTACAGGCTCACCGTTTTGCTCGCGGCGAGGTCGACGAGTTGGGAGCGGGTGTTGACGCCGGCCTTCTCGTAGATGTGGGCGATGTGGGTCTTCACGGTGTTGCGCGAGATGCCAAGCTTCTCGGCTATGGCGTCGGGGCCCTGGTGCTGCAAGAGGTAGGGCAGCACCTCGGTCTCGCGCGGAGTGAGGTTGCCCAGGTCGGAGGCGATGGCCTGCGCCTGGATATGGGCGATGCGGGCCATGTCGGCGGGGTTGCGCACGATGACGAACTGGTCGCGGGCGCGCTGCTGCACCGAGAGGCCCAGGCTGAGCAGGGCGCCGTAGAGCAGCGAGATGGCGACGAGGACGATGGTGGTCGTGCCGAGGCCGACGGTGCTCATGAGCACCCCTCCCAGCAGGATGCCCGCAAGCAGCGCGGCGGCGCAGGCGGCAAGCACACCCGCCGCCCCCGGGCCGCGACGCCCGTCCTGCTTGACAAGGTAGACGGTCTCGGCCATGGCGCAGGCGGCCAGGACAAAGGCAAGGTTGTCGGTGCCCCTGCCCACGACGTGCGCCACGAGCTCGCCCGAACCCGACGGGGCGGCCGTGGTGATAACGAACACGAGGGCCGCTGTGCCCAGCATGATGGGCAGCATCACGTAGGGGCCGTCGGGGTTCGCGCGCATCGAGCTTGCCAGCACCGCAAGCGCGAGAAGTGCCGACCACACGCCGTACCAGAACTGCCGTGAGAGATATTCTGCCTGCTCAAGGCCATCGTTTGCAAAACCGATGATTCCCATGTAGAGCCCCAGGCCCAAAAAGCAGAAGCCAACCTCGGTGAGGTGGCTCTTGAGCTGGAAAGGCTTGACCTGAGGTTGCGCGGACGATGGCTGCGCAACCGCGCCGAGGGAGACGTCGGCGGGGTAAGCCGAGGGCGCGCCTACGGCTGCGCCCCCAGACGAACACGACCGCGCGCGAACGGCACAGGCAAGCGCACCTGCGGGCATGAGGCACGCGAGCGCGGCCACGGCGACCACGTTCAATGCGCAGAAGACAAGCTTGCACACCGAGCAGACGACAAGTGCCCCGCAGCCTGCGGCAAAGGCGGAACGCGCGCGAGGCGCGGCAGGGACTGTCTGCAAAATAGATACGACGAGCACGGCAAAGGACGCACCAGCCAGAAGGCCCCCGACCGCCGTCATTGCCAGGGATTGCGTGCCCAGGCGCACCAGCGCAGTGCCGGCAACGCATCCAAGGCTGGCAACCAGGGCCACAGGGTCGAGTCGGACGGCGGCCAAGCGCCCCTTGGGCATGTCGCGCCCATCAGCAGCGGATCCCGAAGCCACGCCCGCAACGCTCGCCCGCACGCGGTTCCAGCCCCGCTCGCGCACGCAGGCGTCATCGTCTTGGGCGGCATTCAGCGCACCCGCATCGCACATACGCACACGTTTGCGACCCCGCTCGCGCACGCAGGCATCGTCATCTTGTGGGGCATCCGGCGCGTCAGCTCGCCCATCTGAGGCCGCGGCATTCGCCGCGCGACGAGCCGCATGGACCCGCGTAGCTGCGAGAATCGCGCAAACGCCCGCCGCTACGAGCATCCCCACAAGGGCGCAAAGCCAGCCGGCATCAGCACGGGGGTGCCCCAACACCCCGAAGGGCAGCGTGAAAAGGGGGCCGGGCGTCATACGGAAAGCCAGGTCGTACCACAGCACGAGCAGCG
Source organism: Alistipes onderdonkii (assembly GCA_963648855.1). Lineage (GTDB taxonomy): Bacteria > Actinomycetota > Coriobacteriia > Coriobacteriales > UMGS124 > UMGS124. Next base: position 5,568 of record CAVJGP010000098.1, read on the forward strand.
CGAGCGCCAAACTCGTCCACGTGGCGGGCCTGGAAGGCAGCGACGCGCACCAGGCGCGTAGGCGCTGCAGCTTCGATTGGTTATCCACCTCTGTCCCCCTAACGGTATCGCAAAGCCGGTGCGGCCTGGGCAGGATTGTAGCGCCCACGTCGCCCTTGCGTCACGCCCGATCGGGGTCCGCATGCCAGGCATTTTGCCGGAATCTTTGCACGGCAAGGCAGGCTGTGCTGGAACTCGACAGCCCCCTATTCACCCTGACAGCGAGCCAAAGTGTACGCGTAGTCCTCGCGGAAGCGCGCAAGCTCGCCCTCCAGGGCACGAGCTTCCTCTTGAGGGATGCGCGCCTGAGAGGCCTGGGCGACGTTGGAGAAGCGGCTGTGGCCCAAGTCGTGGGCAAGGCGCGTGCGCTCATGCGTGAGGGCCTCGCGCTTCTCCTTGAGGAGCTGCTCGAAGAGCTCGGGGTTGATGCCGTCGCGCGAGGGGTCCTTGGCCTGAAGCTGCTCGATGTCGCCCTCGAGGTCGTCCACGTAGGAGTACTTGGAGAGAATCTGCCCGGCCTCGCGATGGGCCACCAGCCGCTCCTGGACTTGCTGCATATGGGGGAGCTTCTCGAGCAGCGTGCTCAGGTGCCGCTCGGCCGGGGTCTGCGCCTCGTAGGCGCCCGTCGTCTCAAGCTCGGCCATGGCCGTATGCCTCCTTGTCCGAGCGGGCTGGATGGCCCGCCGTTCATGCCTGGGCCACCACACGCCCAGGCCCTTCGCCATAAGGCGGGGAGCCGCCCGGCTCGCGCCCGGACGGCTCCCCTATCGGCATGCCGGAGTCGTTTGAGGCTTGAACCCCTCACGCCCAACCGGCACGCCTCAAACGTTCAACCTTACTCGGAGATCTCCTGGCCGGAGAGCTCCTTGCCCAGGACGCGGCCCAGGGTGAGGGCCATGCCCAGGGAGACGCCCTGGATAGGCGTGGAGTAGTGCGTGCCGAAGCGGCCGCCGGAGTTGTTGCCGGTGGCGTACAGGCTCTCGATGGGGTTGTAGTTCTTGTCGAGCACGCGCTGCTTGGCGTCGATGACCAGGCCGTTGAGCGAGACGGTGCCCAGAGCGGGCTTCTCCTGCACCTGGATCATGCCATAGAACGGGGGCTCGTCGATGGGCAGCAGCACGCGGGAGTCGCGGCCGAAGTCAGTGTCCTTGCCCTGGGCGGCCATCTCGTTGTAGCGGTCGATGGACGCCTTGGCGGCAGCGGCCTCGTCGTCGGAGAGGCCCATGTACTCGAAGAGCTCCTCCCAGGTGTTGGCCGCGAAATGGCAGGGCGTACCGGTGGAATACGTGGTCTCGCCAGCGCTGCCGGCGGTCTCCTCGCCCAGGGGGCCGCGCTCAAGCCAAGCGGCGAGCGTCTCGTCGAGGGCGTCGTCCTTGCCGGCGCAGAAGTGCTCAGGCGCCGAGCGGGAAAGCAGGGTCTTGTACTTGGAGTCGAAGAAGGCGTAGAAGCGGCCCATCTTGCGGCGCTCCATCTGCTCGATGATGCCGAAGCACCCCATGAACTCCTCATCGCAGAAGCGCTGGAAGTCGGAGTCGAGCCACAGGGCGAAGCGGTAGGTGCCCTGACGGATGAGCAGGTTCACCGAGTACTTGTCGGAAGAGTACACGACCTCGGGCGAGATGAGGGTGCGCTGGATCGGGTCCATGGAGCCGCCGGCCCACATGCCCATCTTGATGCCCGAGCCGTCGCGGCCGAAGCCCGCGGTGCGCATCGTGGAGATGTCCAGGCCGTGGGCGTCGAACAGCTCGCGCTGGTTCTGCTGCAGCTCGCGGTACATGGCGTTGTTCGCGCCGTAGTCGCCCGCGGCAAGAACGATGGACTCGCCGGTGAAGCGGTGGTAGGCGCCGTCGGAGTCCTGGGCGATAACGCCCGTCACGCGGGTGTGCGTCTCGGTGCCGTCGCTGATGACGTCCACGCCGTCATCGCCCACCTGCTCCACCTTGCAGGCGACCTCTTCCTCGGTGGTCTCGAGCACGATGCCCTTGTAGCCCCAGAACCACTGGGCGCCCAGGCTCTCGGCCTTGGCGATGAGGGCCTTGCCGCCGCTGGCCTCGGATATGTCGCTGAGATCGGCGCCCTCGCCGAAGCTGCCGGCGTTCATCGGGTAGGTGATGGTGCCCTTCCAGCACTTGAAACCGTTGATGTCGCCGCCGTTGGCGAAGTACTCCTCGGCGCAGCCCTCGGTGAGCTCGACCTTCGTAGCCTGCTGCACGGCCTCGGGGGAGTTCTCCATGAGCCAGTCGACCATCTCGCCGGAGTTGTCGACATACTTCTTCACCAGGCAGGGGTTGGTGTAGCCCAGGGAGCGGCGCTGCCAGTCGGCGATGAACTCGGCCTTGTCGATCTCGGGGCAGCCGCGGTCCATGCAGTACTGGGAGTTGACGGTGCCGATCTGGTGCAGGCCGTACCAGAAGATGGCGTCCTCGGTCTGTGCCTCGATGACGACGACCTTCTTGCCGCCCTCGGACGCGGTCACGGCGCAGGCAAGGCCGGAGTTGCCGCTGCCCACGATGACGATGTCGGCCTCGGTGGTGTCGACGATGTCGGCCTCGTCAATCTCGGGCTTGTCGCCGAGCCAGTCGGGCGTGGCGACGACGTAGGCGGCCTCGGCGGGGAACTCGTAGCCAGCCTGCTCCATGCAGTCCTTCACGCCGGCGACGATGACGTTGGTGCACAGGGTGGCGCCGGAGATGGCGTCGACGTAGGGGCTGTTGGCCTCGACGATGCGGTCGCACATGTCGAGGATGCCGTCCATGAAGACCGCGGAGTAGTCCTTGCGGCTCGTCTGGGTGACGGTGTAGGTCACCGAGGCGATGGAGTCCTCGGTGAGCTCGCAGGTGATGTCCATCTCGGCAAAGCCCGTGGACTGCTTGGAGGTGTAGGTGCCGGGCGTGAACGCGAAGGGGGCGAGGCCCTCGGGCGCGTCCTCGGCCAGGGCCAGGGTGGCGGAGTTGGCCCCGGCGGCGGTGATGCCCAGGGCGGCGCCGGCCATGGCGGCAGTCTTGAGGAAGTCGGAGCGAGTGATGCTGGTGGACATAGTCTTCCTTTCCAACACGGTAGGGTTCCGAACGTGCGCGGCCGACCCTTTGCCGGCTGCCTTGCGTTCGGGCTGACACCTATCCTCGGAACATCCGACCTGCCCCGCCATGCCGCAACGGGTATGAATTGTGAAGAAGCCCGCCTCATACTGAAAATACGAGACGGGTTTCTTGACACGATGAGCTGGAAGGACGTTGTTTTTCAGCAATCTGGGCGCAAAGAGGGGCATGAGAAGGTGCCTGCCTGCCCAATTTTGCCGCCCGCCAACTTACAGGAAAACCCGTATGAGCCGTCGGGCCCTTGGCCGAATCGCCGCGCACTACAGAGAGACACCGAGCACGAGAGGTCTACTATTCCAGAGGTTCCCGAATCGGGATATGCCGCAATGTATGGCGCAACCGTACGGAGGAAACGTGAGCGACGCCCTGGCATTTGACTTGATGAGCAACTTGCCGACGATGGTCTACATGTACTTTTTGGCGACCGTGCTGCCTATGCGCAACATGGGCGGTTTCGTTGTGGTGGAAGGGACCGCCTCGCTACTCGCGTCGTCGTTGCGCCAAGGCATCGCACCCGTGGGAAGCCCGCTCAACGCCGTGCTGTCGATGTCGGGCCTCTTCATCATCCCCCTGCTCTTCTTCGACCGCAGGACGCCCCTCGCCCGCAGGCTGGCGGCGTGCGTGGTGGGTATGCTCGTCACCATAATCGGCGAGGTGGGCAGCGGCCTCGTCGTCGTGCTGAGCGGATATGAGTACCTCAACTACGAGCAAATCGCCAGCGCCAGCATGACCTACCAGCTCGGGATACACGCGCTCGACATGGCGTTCATGCTGGCAGCCTGCGGACCCATCAAGGCGCTGTTCGCGCTCTGGATGCGCGACATCCTGCATGCCGACGGCACATATATCGACAGCAGCGAAAGAGCCATTGCGACCCCGTCGGGCAACGATGAGCTTGTCCGCAGCACCCAGCGCCAGGCCTCTCTGCTCGCAACCATGCCCGTAGCGCAGGGCATCTTCATCTGGGTTCTGGCCGTGCTGCTCGGCACGGCAGAGAATCAGGCAGACCAAGCCGGCTTTCTCGCTGGCATTTGCCTCATGAGCGTCCTGAGCCTGGCGACCGACGCCGTGCTCTTCAAGACCGTGCGGCGCTATGAGCGGGCAAGGGAGAACCAGGCCCGCACCGCCGTGCTCGAGACTCACCTGCACGAACAGATGGCGTCGTATGAGCAGCTTGCACGCCAGGTGGAAGCCACGGCGCGCATGCGGCACGACCTGCGCAACCACCTCCAGGTGCTCACCTCGCTCGTCAATCTGGGGCAGACGCAACGCGCAAAGGAATACGCTGGCACGATGATTGCCGGGCTTGAGTCGGTCGAAACAGAGGAAGGCAAGCGATGAATGCAAGCGCCTTGAACCTCGGCTTGTCTGTGGCCGCAATCGTAGCCCTTCTGTGCGTCAGCGTTGGCGTGGCAGCCCTTTCGCGCAAGCTACCGATGTCCAAACGCCTCGCCTACCTGCTCTTTCCCGTAAGCCAACTCATGCTTGCACTGTTCGCGTTCTGGGGAGTGGGGACGTTTGAGCTCGATACCGGCGTCGTTGCCGCTGTTGCGGCCGCCGCGCTGCTCAGCGCCGCCTACGATGTCTTTCTCTTCCGCAACATCTCCGTTGCCGAGCGCGACAAAGAGGCCACCTATACCGCGCAGCTCCTTGCCGAGCAGATTGATGCCCAGGCGCAGCACGCCGAGCTGCTCGCCACGGATGCGCAACGCGCTTCTGAAGTGAGGATGCGGATACGCGAGCAGGTGGAGCGCGTCTCTCAAGCACTCGACGCGAAAGACGCAGATGAGGCACAGGCTCTCCTCGGCAGCGCCGCTGAGGTGCTCCGCACACCGGCAGGCCACTTCTGCGCCCACCCTGTGGTAGACGCCTTGCTCGCCGCCAAAGCCCCGCGTTGTCGCGAGCTTGGGGTTCCGCTTGACATTCAGGCCTGCGTTCCCGCAGGCCTGAGCCTGCCCGACATCGACCTCTGCGCCGTCTTCGCCAACCTGCTTGACAACGCAATCAACGCCTCGGTGTACCTGAAAGAGCTGCAGGATTCGGGAGCAGCGCCGGAAACGGATGGCGCCGGCGGGCATTCCCCCTTCATCCAGCTCGAAGCTTTCGTCAACGTCGGCTGTCTGTCGGTACGGGTGCGCAACGCATATGCGAGCGAGAACAGCGCCGCGCCCGCTCCCGGAACCCATCGCGCCTCAGCCTCCCACCTCGCCGAACACGGCTGGGGCACCTCCATCGTCGAGCGCATCGCCTCCCGCCACACCGGCACCGTCCGCATCAACGCAGGCGAGGGAATTTACGAGGTCGAAGTGATCCTGCAGATGGGATAGAGCGGCGAGGTTGGCGGGGACGCCTTATTCTGCAAGCAAATTGATTGCATACAACGGCACGTTTGTGAGAACTCCTCCCTGCAATATGGCGACATCGACGTCCTAACGGCATTATCAAGGCCGTACTTTGCACAAAAGGGTAGTGTCGGAAATGTTGGTGTAAGCGCTCGGCCGAAGGCCGGCGCGGCCCCGTCCAGAGGCTGAAATCTAACCCCGAATCCTACCTGTCCTCCACCCTGTCCGCAAGCTCCACGCTCGCCTCGATCG
>CAVJGP010000099.1:0-11203 GCA_963648855.1 Alistipes onderdonkii
GGTGCGATTCTATTCCCTACTGTTGCGCAGGGCCAGGCCGACGGGTTCGGGGTCTGGCAGTCACGGCTGCCTTTCCGCCACGCCCCGATTGTGCTACAGTGCGCTTGAGGCGATTCCTACCGGGGGACAGTCCACCGGTGTCTGGGCGCCTCATTTTCGTAAATAGGCGACTTTCTCGCCTTTGGGGTCAACGACAAGAACCTCGTTGATTGCGTAGTCGCCCGTCTCCAGCACCTTCCTCGCCACAGCGGCAAGCTCGTCGAAATCAACCGCATTCATCAGGTTCGAGAGTAAGAGCCGGTCTGTTTCCTTCCCGAGGGCTTTGTAGAACCGCTTTCTCACCGTGTGCTCTCCGGGCAATGACTCGTGGTCGGGGCCAGACCATCCCTCTGGTATCTTAAACCCCCCAGTCCGCGCCATTTAGGTAGGCGTCCGGCGCCTGAACTGCATCCCAAAACTGGGCGCCTACCGTCGCTCGTCGGGGGCTTTGCTCAGCTCCTCGGGCTTGAATACGGCATCCCCGTATTCATCAGGCCCATCCGGCGTCGCGTACTCAACCAAGTAGGCCTCTCCCTCGTTGAACACCTCGAGGATGTAGCCGACGCGCCCGTCTGGGAGGATGACCTTGTCCAGCTCGTCCATCGTGTGCTCCTTATTCGTCGACATAGACGCTCGCGGCCCTCATCTTAGCGGCTCCGCTTTCTCGAATCCACCCGGCTTTGACCTTTGCGACCTTGCCGCCCTTGCCTCCCATTACCATGCGCGTCGAGAACCTGTCCCCCCATTTATCGGGCGGCCTCGGCTCCGGCTCTTTCTCGGACACGAACTCGTAGAGCTTCGCCGCGACTGTTGCCGCGTCATCCTGCACATACCCGAGGTAATCCCTGAACGCCCTGGCCTTGTCCGGCTGTTTCTCCATGTTCAGGGAGTACTTCTCTAGCTTGGCTGCGGGTATGGCGTATTCGGCACCACCTTGCAGTCGCATCGGCGGTGGAAGTGCCTGAACTCGCCGGCGGACTTGCGGGTGTGGTAGACGGCGTCGCGCCCGGCGAGCATGAGGCAGAACGTGCAGGTCTCCTGCCCCGTCGGTACACGGGCGAACCTCGCCTTGCTGCCCTTGGCGCGCTTGGCGTTGGCCGTGACCGTGCCGTTGGGCGCTTTGGTGGCCGCGTTCGAGGCGTACTTGCCGCAGGCGCGGGCGAAGCCGTCCGCGTCGCCGCTTGGGAGCCTGCCCGCCTGGTAGCGCGCCACAACGTTGACCTGTCGGGAGTCGAGCGTATCGCTGCCCAAAGTGCCGCCGGACGTTCCGGCGCGACGTGGCCGAAGATGCCGTGTGCGATGCGGTGCTCGAGACCATCGCCAAGCCCGCCACGCGCGAGCGCATCAAGGAGTGGTGGGAGGTGTGGCTGGCCACCGAGGGCGACGCCGAGGCCGCTGAGCGCGAGGCTGAAATCTCGCGCCTGAGGGCGGAGATCCGCAAGGTTGACGCCACGTTTGAAAATGTATGGAAAGCCCTAGCGGACGGTATATCCGTGCCCGGGACAAAGGAGCGAATCGCTTCACTGGAAACTCACAAGTCACAGCTCGAAACTCAGCTCAAGGAGCTGGAGGAAGACGATAGCTCGACGGTCACCTGGGAGGATTTCTGCGGGTGGCTCGATTACATCGCCGCCGAGCCTGACCCATGGGAGATCATCGACACGTTCGTGCACAAGATAGTGGTCATGGGCGATGAGCTGCGCTTTTGTCTCGCATTCGACGCCGCCGGCGCGAATTTTCCCTTTGATGTAAACGAAAACACCCGCCACGAGGGCGGGTGTTCGCAAGATTTCATGTGGCGGGATGGACGGGGATCGAACCCGCGACCTCCGGCGTGACAGGCCGGCGCTCTAACCAGCTGAGCTACCACCCCACATGTCTGCACGCGTACGTGCGAGATTTGAAGAATAGCCTGTGGGACACCGACAAGTCAATGCGAAGGTGAAGGCATCACAAATCCTGCGTATTTGCCTCGATTCGCAAGTTCATGCGAATGTGCGCGCTCGGCATACACTCCGTCCTGCAATCGCGCTCGCTCCATTGACTCGCGTGTCTTACTCCTTGCCAGCCTTCTTGCCTGCCCCCGAGCCCTGCCCGCCTTCCGCGCATGACTTGCGGAAGGCGCCGGGGGTCGTGTCGCGGTAGCGTTTGAAGGCGCGCGACATCGTGAGGGCGCTGCCGTAGCCGGCCGCCTCCGCCACCTCGGGCACGCCCAGGGACGTGGTGCGCAACAGCTCCTCGGCCTTGTCGAGGCGCAGGCCGTGCAAATAGCCCAGGAATCCTCCCTCGGGGCAAGCTTTGGCAAAGGCGCGCGACACCCCCGCGCGGCTCATCCCGAAGCGCTCGGCCACAAGCGAGGCCGTGAGCGCCGGATCGCGGTAGTTCTCGCGCACGTAGGCGAGCAGGTCGGCGGCGTTGCGCTCGTCGCTGGGCATGCCGCCCCGGGGCAGGGGGACGTCTTCGATGTCGGCGGGCAGGTCTTCCGGGCTGCTGAGCCGCGCAGCTCCCTGCGCGGTGTCCTGCAGGGAAGGGGAGCCGTCCGGCGAGGTAGCTTGCGTGTGGGGCTGCGGAGCACGCACGCCGTCGGTCGGCGCGTGCATGCCGCTTTGCGGCGCGCATGCGGTATCGGGCGAGACTCCCTGGCTGCGACGCGCAGGCGAGCCTGCGGCTTGGGCTGCCCTCGTGTCGTCCATGGCTGAGCCTATGGTCTGAGCTGCCCTCATATTGCCTGCAGGCCGGGCTGCCGTCGTGCCATCTGCATCTGCGCTCGCCATTCGGTTAATCTGCCCGTCGCGCGCGCCAGCGGTCTGAGCCACCCTGGCGCCGTCCGCACCTGCGCCTGTCGCCCGGCTTACTTGCCCGTCGCGCACGCCGGCGTCCGCCATCCGGCTTGCCTGCTTGTTGCGCGCGTCAGCGCCTGTCACTCGGCCCGCCTGTCTGTCATGTGCGCTAATGCCTGGCGCGCGGTCCGTTTGTTCGGCACACGCGTTAACGCTCGTCGCTCGGTCTGCCTGCCTACCACAATCATCAGCGCCTGCTGCCCAGGTCGCCTGCTTGTCATACGTGTCAGCGCCCGTAGCCTGCACCGCCCGTCCGCCATTCGCGTCAGTGTCCGGCACCCGGTCTGCCTGCCTGCCGTGCATGTCAGCGTCTGCCGCGCGGGCCTCCTGCTCGCCGTGCGCGTCACCGCCCGGCGCTCGGCCTGCCCGTCCGCCGTGTGTGTCAGCACCTGCTGCCCGGGTCTCCTGCTTGCCGCGTGTGTCCGCGTCCGCGCCCCCAGCTCGGCCCTCTCGCGCGCCGCTAGCCGCCCCTGCCGCCCCCGAGTCGCCTGCCGCCCCGCTTGCCCCGGCGCCCTCGGCGCTCAGGCTGCCCGCCTTCCGCCCGTCTGTCGGCCCGGTGGGGCGCTCGTAGCGCACGACCTTGTTGAAGGCGCCCTTGCGCGTGCCCGACTCCAGGGCGGTGAGGGACTCGCGGTAGCACAGGCTGAGCTTGGCCGAGCCGGCGTGGACGTTGCTCACGAAGGCCGAGACGAGCAGCCCCGACTCCCTCAGGTGTTCCACCATGCCCTCGAACAGGGGCCGTACGCCGCCGCCTTGGGCGTCAACCACCACGAACACAAAGCCGCTCTCCTCGCACAGGGCGCACTCGCGGCCCCGCGAGCGCAGGTACTCCCGGATGGGCTCGGTCAGGGGTGAGGCGCCCCACCCCGAGGCGGCCGCGCCCTGAGTCTCCGCGCCCGTGGCCTTCCCACCAGGGAGTGTCCGCCCTGGCGCGATGCCGCCGACCTCGCCCGAGCCTGCCGTCGCGCCGGTCAGCATCCGCTGGGCGCCCTTCCCGCCGTCGCCCAAGGCCGCGGCGCGCTTTGCCTGCTTTGCCGTGCCGGGGTCGTCGCAGCGCACGATGGCGAGGGCCACCTCGCTGCTCGGCTCGGCGAAGAAGAAGCCCGCGCCCTCCTGGGCCAGCGAGGTGCGCCCGCGCAGCAGGCGCATGAGGTGGAACTCGGCCACCGTCTCGTCCTGCTCGCTCAGGCGGTTCTCCATCGCGTCGAGGGCCAGGCCGATGAGCTTGAACTCGTCGCGCACGTCGCGGCCGTCGGGGGCGAGCTTGGCGATGATGACCTGGAGCGGCTCGTAGATGCGGCGCGTGAGGAAGAGGCCCGCCGCGCATCCCAGGGCCACGAGCAGCGCGGTCGCCAGTAACACAGTGAGGGCGAACTGCTGCGAGGCCGCCTGGGCCACGTCGGGCACGATGAAGAGAAACACCAGGCCGTAGTCGCCGGGCTTGTGGAAGTACTCGCGATATGCTTCGCCGGAGTGCGTGATGCTCAGGATGCCCTGGTTGTCGGGGGAGTCCACGGCGGCCTGTATGTCGATGGCGTCGATGTACTTGCTCGTGCTCACCGGATAGCAGCCGCCTTGCGCGTCCACGAAATACATCTCCGCGATGTCGGCGATGGGCTCAAGCACCTCGACGTTGGGTACCTCGGGCATCTGGTAGAAGGCCATCACGTCCACGTTGTCGAGGTAGGGGAGCAAGCCGACGCTCCAGACGTCGTCGTCCGCGGTACTTGCGAGTCGCGTCACGGCATGTCCGTGGCTTGCGAGCTCGTCGAGGTCGAGGCCGCCGACGCGCTCGTCGTAGTCGCGCGCGTCGGCGACGGCGGTCGAGCTGCCCAGGACGAAGGACACCTCGCCGCTTGCGTCGCGCAGCACCACGTAGGCGGCCAGCACGTCGCCCGTGTTGGCGTTCTCGAAGGACGCGAGCCGACGGGCCGCCTGCTCGCGCAGGGCGACGTCCGTGGGGTCGGCGGCGAGCTTTGAAAGCGCCCCGCCGGTGTCGAGCAGCGCGGCGGCGTCACTCACGGAGTTATTGAGCGGGGAGCGCTCCTGCTGATAGAGGTCGAAGGCCGCGATTGCGGCGTCTATTGCGCGGCTCTGCTGCTGCGTGGCTCGCCCGATAGTGAGTAGGCTGATCGTGCAGCATGCCGCGACCACCACGACCACTGTGGCGCACAACGTGCCGCCCAGAAGATAAAAACCGCGCCCTCGAAAGGTGCTGCGCAACTTGTGATGCATGCCCTCAGCTCCCCAAACGTCGTTTCGCGCCCCCCGTTTGGCGTGTCGCGAAAAAATCGGCTGCGTCGATTTTCTCACACTCTCCTTCATGAAAAAAGCGACGCTTTCATAAAAAATGCCGTTGGGCCTATTGTCGAAATAGCCGCAGGCAAGGGGCTTGCGGCGAGTTGTTGCCTTGTTCGACGATTCGCAAGGAGGCAAGTGTATGGATAGGAACGTAAGCAGGCGTAGCTTTGTGGCTGGCGCCGCCACCATCGGTTTCGCCGGCGCTGTGGCCGGCACGCTGACGGCCGCCAACCGCGCTCAGGCCGAGGAGGCCCACGAGTCCGCCGTCATGAGCTACTACCAGTGCTCTGAGGACTGGCTTGGCCTGCCGCCTGAGACGGGCGAGCCCGCCGAGACGGTTGAGTGCGAGGTTCTGGTTCTGGGTGGCGGCCACGCCGGCATCCACGCTGCGCTGGCCGCAGCCGAGGGCGGCGCGAAGGTCGCCGTCGTTGAGAAGGCCACCGCTGACGCCCGCAAGGTCAAGGGCGAGGACATCGGCCACATCAACTCCCAGTGGCTCATCGACCAGGGCTATGGCCCCTACAACGTGGGCGAGGTCACCAACGAGTTCGTCCGTCGTGCCGGCGGCCGTTGCAACCCGGAGATCATCCGCAAGTATCTGGCCAACTCCGGCGAGATGTTCGACCACCTGCAGAGCCTCGTGAGCTGGCCTGATGACCGCATCAAGCTCATGGAGACCACCGAGCGCAACCCCGACGTGTCGCCCTTCGACCCCTCGCAGGTCATCTGCCAGGTGTCCGGCGCCACTGCCGACGGCCCCGTCGAGTACCCCATGATCTGCGGCGGCAACGGCTCCTACGCGGCTGTGGCCCAGTTCATGGGCGAGATCTCCCATGACAACTCCATTCCCGGCGTCGCCGCTATGTCGCGCCTGGACGAGGTCATGCAGTTCGCCATCCTCAAGGGTGAGGAGCTCGGCGCCGAGTGGCACTACGGCGAGCGCGCCCTGAAGCTCACCACCGACGAGAACGGCGCTGTGACCGGCGCCATCTCCCAGAAGGTCGACGACGAGAACACCTACGTCGAGTACAAGGCCTCCAAGGGCGTCATCCTGTGCCTGGGCGACTACGGCGGAAACGCTAAGATGACCTGGAACCTCAACGCCGACATCGCTGAGTTCAACGCCCGTCAGGGCCAGACTCAGGACGACCTCTTCGGCTTCTCCGACTGCGTCGGCGACGGCCAGAAGATGGCTTGCTGGGTCGGCGCCGTCATGGAGCCCACGCCCCGCGCCTCGATGAACACCGGTGGCGGCGGCGGTGGCCCTTGGGGCACCTGCCCGTACCTCTTCCTCAACGCTGAGGGCGAGCGCTACTGCAACGAGGCCAACTCCGTGGGTATGACCGAGGCTTCTCTGCTGCAGCCCATCGGCACCATCTGCACGGTGACCGACGCCAACTACTACGAGACCCTCAAGAACGCCGGCCTCGACCACGGCGCGCCCAACTACGGCCGCCCCGTGTACTACGAGGAGCTCGTTGAGGACATGGAGAACATCGAGCTCGAGAGCCCCGACGGCGGCGCTGTTCGCATGTGCACCATCGCCGAGCGCAACCCCTGCACCGTCTACGCTTCTGAGACCCTCGAGGGCGCTCTCAAGCTGGCCGGTTACGAGGGTGACGCCCTGCAGACTGCCCTTGACCAGGTGGCCAAGTACAACGAGCTGTGCGCTTCCGGTACCGACTCCCAGTACGGTAAGGAGTCCAAGTACATGGTGCCGATCGACACGCCCCCGTTCTACACTTCTCCGTCCACCAACTCCAAGACCACCAGCGCTGGTCTCGTGACGCTGGCTGGCGTGGAGACCAACAACAACCTGCAGGTGCTCAACGTCGCTGGCGAGGTCATTCCCGGCCTGTACGCCGCCGGCAACTGCCTGGGCGAGCGCTACGGCAACTCCTACGCCACGCCCTTCGCCGGCAACTCCATCGGCATGGCCATGACCCACGGCCGCGTCGCCGGCAAGATCATCACCGGCCAGGAAGTCCTCTAAGGACTTCGCGCCAAGCGCCTGGTGAGCCCGTCCGTTCCTGAGGGCGGGAAGCGCAGCTGACATAGACCGCGCGATGCGCGCCCCGGGATGCCGTTCGACGGCGGCCCGGGGCGCGCTTTCGTGTGGGGGCGCATGCCTTCGGGGCTCGCGCGGCGGGCCGTCGCACCTGCGCCCGGCGTCGCTCGTTGCGCGCACGGCGGGAACCCGGCTCAGAATCGCGCTGCGCGCGATGTTCGCCTTCCCTTGTGCGCACTCGCGAGAGCCGGGCTCCGGCGCGCCCGCCCGCCTTCGAGAGCCCGCGCGGGTATGCGCTGGTGGGGCGGGGGCTTTCGGGTTCGCGCGCCTTCGGGAGCTCGCTAGGGCATGCGTTGGTGGGGTGGGGTCTTACAGAGCCGCCCCACCAGCCCTTTTTACGGCCCTACGGCCTCCACTCGCGCACGACGGCGCATGCCTCGTCGCACGAATGCACGCCGAGCTTGGCATAGATGTGCTGCACGTGGACCCGCATGGTGCCGTGCGCGATGGTGAGGGCCGCCTCGACGTCTTGGAACGTCTTGCCCTCCGCGAGCAGCGCGAGCACCTCCTCCTCCCGGTGGGTGAGCCCAAAGTGGCGCGCCACCTCGGCGCACGTGCGGACGTGGTCGCGCAGGTAGTCTCCCCCGGCGGCGACACCCGTCCCGGCGGCCCCTTCCCCTGCGGCACGTATCCCCCTGATGCCCCATGCGTCGTCGGTGCTCCTTCCCGACGTCAGCATCATGCAAAGCAGGACCAGCAGCACGGCGAGCAGGCCCGCCGTCACGTCCACCGTCGCAAAGGCCCCGGTCTCCACCAGTCCGCGCGCCCAGTTCCCCAGCGCCGCCCCCGCCAGGGACGCCAAGACGTTGGCCGCCTGCGCCAGGCCAAAGAGCCACGTGGCGCTCATCCCGTACCGAAAGCACAGCGTGTTCAGGCGCAGGTACAGGTAGAGCGTGAATGAGAAGTACCCGAGGCACCCCAGCAGCTTGGCAGCCCCGGACGCGTCGCCCGCGCCGTGCACTCCGCACAGCGCGAGGGCGGCCACCATGAGGGCGGGCGAGACCTTCACCACCAGCTCGATGTCAAAGCGGTCAAACGCCGCGAGCAACCCGACGAGAACGACGAGCCCCGCAACGAGTCTTCCCAGCTCGTCCGCCGCCAGGATGTTTCCCCCGTAGTGCCCGACGAACCCCCTGGCAAGGGCGAACGCCGCCACGAGCACGACGGGTCTCCACGGAAACCGCCAGCAGACGGGCTCCTCGGGGACGCGCTCCGGTTCCGGGAGCCGGGAGGTCGCGACGAGTGCCAGGCAGGACATCACGGGCAGGATGACTACAGCGACCGTGACCGCCACGATTCCAAGGGCGCCGGCGAGAAAGTACGCCGTCGAGGCAAGCAGCATGGACCCCGCGTAGGCCACCCACGCCACACGCGGACCGAACGCCGCCAGCTCCTCGTTCCAGGCAAGGAACAGCCCAATGCCCGCAACGGTCTTCAGCACGATGGCCACCAGGTCGAGCGCGAGGAACCCCGACGCCACGCATGCCAGGTCGAGCAGCACGGAGAGGACGGCACAGCCGCCGCATACCACAACAGCCCGCGGGAGGGCGAGCCGCGGGCCAACCGCCGTACCGGAACGCCAGGCGATAAACGTAAGCCCCGCCGCGGTCAAGACTGTGGCGACCGTAAGCCTAAACAGAGGCGAGGAGAGATCCGCGACGCAATAGGTCTGCTCGAAGGTCGAGACGAGGGCGCTCCAGGCAAGATAGAGCCCGAAACCAAGCAGCCGCACGGGAAACAGTGCCGCCCGTGCAGACTCATGCGTACCCACCGTGTCCGTCATCTCCGTACCTCGCCATCTACCTGGATGTTCGCCGTCAAGACTATTCCCATAGTCTCAACCACGCACAGTCTCATAAGCACAAAATAGTCCCTCGGATAAGCTCGGAAATAGACCCCGGGGCCCATCCCCGCTCGCCACTATAGCAAATGCCCGAGGCACACGGCGCACCCGGCACCATACGCCGACCGAGCGCCTGCCTCAACACGCAACCGCACCAACCAGAGAGGAAAACGCCATGTCGAACGAAAAGCTTGTCACCCGCCGCAGCGCCCTCGTGGGAGCCGGCGCACTGGCCGCGACGGTCGCGGCAACGCCCATGGTCGGCGCCGCCCGCGCCTCCGAGACCACATCGGCCGGCGCCGACGGGGAGAACGTGGGCACGCGCTTCACCAAGGCCCCCAACCCGGACGAGATCGGCATCGTGCACGAGGTCGCCACCTCCGAGGACGCCGACGTCGTGGTTGTCGGCACCGGCATCTCCGGCATCGTCTGCGCCATGATCTGCGCCGAACAGGCACCCGATGCCAGGGTTATCGTGGTCGAGGCCCGCTCCATGTGCGGCGGTGGCACCAACTTCGCCGAGCAGGCCGACATGCCCGACCTGGGCATGTCCTGGGAGGAGGCCCTCATGTACGGCGAGGAGACAGCCGCCGCCTCGCACTACGTGAAGGACGCCCGCCTCATGGCACAGCAGAAGTACGACCTGGGTCGCAACAGCTCCTGGATGTTCACCAAGCACGCCGTGCCCCTGCAGATCCGCAACATGGAAAAGCTCAAGGAGTTCCTGGACGCCGGCGAGCAAATCCACTACCAGCCCGTAGCTTGCTACGACGGCGGCGACGGCTCGGCGACCATCCAGTTCCTCGTCGATGAAATCGAGACCGAAGACGCCTACAAGAACGTCGAGATCCGCCTCGAGACGCGCGGGACGGCCCTGCTGCTGGGCGACGAGCACGAGGTGACGGGCATCCAGGTCAAGGGCTCCGACGGCGCCTACGCCGACATCAACACCAAGGCGGTCGTGCTGTCATGCGGCGGCATGTCCAACAACCTCGACCTGCTGCAGAACTACTCCAACCAGGACCTGAGCCACTGCGTCTCCGTCGATCAGGGCCATTTCGGCGACGGTATGGTCATGGCCGAGCAGACGGCCCACGGGCGCTGCAAGACCATTGCGCTCTCCAGCATGTTGGGCTACGTGGACGGCTTCCACTACCAGTCGTTCCTCGGCCTAGCCGCAGGCGACAACCCCAGCGCCCTCTTTGTGAACCAGACAGGTGAGCGCTTCGCCAACGAGGACGCCGCCCGCATCACGGTGGACGAGAAGGTGACGGGCGTCATCGGCTACAGCAAGCTCATCGAAGGCCAGGGCATCGTCTATTCCGTCATGGGTCGCGGCCTGCTTGACTACTATGAGACGAACGGCCTGTTCAACGCCGTGGGCTTCTACGGCCACGGTCAGGACGAGCGCGTGTTCGACCTCGAGGCCGAGCTCGAGGAGTATGCGGACAACCCCAACGTGCTCAAAGCCGACACGCTCGAGGAGCTGGCCGAGAAGATGGGCGTGCCCGCCGACGCCTTCGTCGCCTGCGTGGAGCACTACGACGCCGACGCCGCGGCCGGCGCGGGCGACACCCTCTACGGCAAGGACGCCCAGTACATGATCGCCCTGGGCGAGGCCCCCTACTACGCCTTCAAGCTGAGCTCGCTCATCGTCAACACCAACGCCGGCATCCGCGTCAACGAGAACTGCCAGGTGGTTGACCAGGCGTTTGTGCCCGTGAAGGGCCTGTATGCCAGTGGCATCGCCATCTCGGGCTTCGTGACGGACATCTACGAGGTGGGCAACTGCCAGTGCGTCTCCATCTGGAGCGGCAGCAAGGCAGCACGCACCCTGGTCGAGCAAGACCTGGGCGGCACCGTCGCCGACGATTGGTACGGCGACGCCGAATGGAGCGGCGACGACCGTCCCGTGTTCTCCAACTGGGACGCCTACGAGGAGTGGGCCGCCCAGCAGGCGTAAGGCACGCAAAACCTCCAACGCCGCGCCGGGCAGGCTCTGCGACCAGCCGGGGGAGCGGGGCGGCGACAGGGCCGCCGTGCGCGAGGTCACGCGCTCGAGACGATGGTGTTCCTGAGGCTCGGGGGCCTGGACTTCTCGTCCCAGACATC
>CAVJGP010000100.1:0-10977 GCA_963648855.1 Alistipes onderdonkii
CGAGGTTCCGCAACTACCCGGATAGGTAACTTGGCATCGTAGCACTTGAACGGCCTTGCCTGCTTCGCCAGCCTGATTCTCAGCGAAGTCACGTAAAAAGCAAGTGAGTTGATAGGTTTATAGGGATGAGCGCGCCGTCCTGCCGGCCGCCGGCCCTCCCTGCACGCCAGCGCTAGCGGAAGAGCTTCGCCTTCACGATGATGAGCGCCACGGCCACCGACACCACGAGGGCCAGCAGCACCGGGAACAGCGGCGTGCCCACGAGCGGCAGCCCCTCCACGTTCATGCCGTAGAAGCTGAACACGATGGTGGGCACGGCCAGCACGATGGTGATGATGGTGAGCGTACGCATGACCATGTTCAGGTTGTTCGAGATGACCGAGCCGAACACCTCCATGGTGCCGTTCAGAATGGTGGTGGAAACGCTTGCCATCTCGATGGCCTGCGACAGCTCGATGAGCACGTCGTCGAGCAGCTCCTGGTCCTCCTCGTACAGGCGGATGGTGCGGCCCGTGCGGATCTTGCCCAGCGTGACCTCGTCGGCCTTGAGCGAGGTGGACAGGTACACGAGCGACTTCTCCAGGCCGAGCATCTTGATGAGCTCCTCGTTGCGCATGGTGCGGCGCAGGAGCTTCTCGGTGCGCGTGAACTGCTTGTTGATGTTGCGCAGGTAGCTCTGGTAGGTCTGGGCGATGTTGAGCAGCAGCTGCAGCAGGAAGCGCGTGGTGCGGCGCGTGTCCAGGCCGCGCACGCGCCCCGAGGAGAACGCGTCGATCGTGGTGTTGGGCGTCAGGCTCACCGTCACGATCATCGAGCTCTCCGGCAGCAGCAGCACCGAGAGCGGCTGGGTGTCGTACTGCGTGATGGAGGGGTCCTCCAGGTCGGAGGCGTCCTCGAGGGCCGCACAGTCCACGATGACGAGCACCTGGTTGGTGTCGTCGTCGAAGTCCAGGTGCGAGCTTTCCTCGTCGTCGAGTGCGCTGCGCACGAACTCGGGCACGATGCCCGCCTTGGCGTGCAGCCAGGCGCGGTCCTCGGGCGTGGGGGAGGTGATGCTCACCCAGCAGCCGGCCTCGGGGCCCTCCACCTGCTTGGTACCCTCCGGGCCCGTCTTGTAGAACTCGATCATGGCAGGCCCTCCTCGGTCGGGGTCGGAAACGTCTGAGCTGCGGGCTTGCGCCCCCATGCAAACCGTAAGGATAACCCCAAGGCCCGCACGGATTGTCCGCGATTCGTCAAATCGGCCGTTGAGGGCCGTGTTTTGTGGGCTGCTCGTGCCTGGGGTGGAGCGATGTTGTACTTACAACACCTCAAGGCCGTGCGGATATGCCATGCTGTGCCCGAGAAGGTCGGCGGGCATGAGGCCCGCCGGGGGAGAGAGGATCCGACCATGCTTCGACAGATCGTTGTGTTCGACCGCGAGCGCTGCAACGGCTGCGGCCTGTGCGTGCACGCCTGCCACGAGGGGGCCATCGGCCTGGTGGAGGGCAAGGCTGCCCTTCTGCGCGACGACTTCTGCGACGGCATGGGCGACTGCCTGCCGGCGTGCCCCATGGACGCCATCCGCTTCGAGCAGCGCGAGGCCCTGCCCTACGACGAGGCCGCCGTGCTCGCGAAGAAGGCTGCCGCGCAGGCCGCCGCTGCGGCGGGCGCTGCGCCTGCGGCTCCCGCCGTGCCCGGTGTCTTCTCGCCGATGGTGGCGCCCGCGGTCTCGCCCCTCGCGCCCGCCGCGCCTCAGGCTGCCGACGGTGGCGCCCAGCCCGCAAGCCGCCTGGCCCAGTGGCCCTGCCAGATCAAGCTCGTGGGCGTGAACGCCCCCTTCTTCCAGGGCGCGCGCCTACTCGTGGCGGCCGACTGCACGGCGTTTGCCTGCCCGGACTTCCACGAGCGCTTCATGGCGGGCCGCGTGACGCTCGTGGGCTGTCCCAAGCTCGACGCCGTCGACTACTCCGAGAAGCTCGGCGCCATCATGGCGCTCAACGACATCCGCGAGGTGCTCATGGTGCGCATGGACGTGCCCTGCTGCGGCGGCCTTCAGCGCGCCTGCGCCGTGGCGCTTTCCGCCTCGGGCAAGAGCGTCCCCAACAGCGTCGTCACCCTGGGCCGCGACGGCCGCATCCTGCGCACCGAGCCTCTCGTCTAATTCGCCCCTCGTGCCGCCTGCCGTTGCATGCGTGCGCACAGCCCGATTTCTGGGCGGTTTCTGGCGCATGAACGGGCGCTTTTGTGCAAACATACCGCCCATTGTCTCGATTTGCCCGGGCCCCGCGCTGCGCGGCCGTCCCGGGCATGGCCGCCCGCTGCGGCCCGAACTCGTTTGGACGGTATGGATATGGACTTCGTCGCGCTTCTCAACACCATCGACGCCGCCGTGTGGGGCCCGCCGATGATCGTCTTGCTCCTGGGCTGCCACTTCTACACCACCTTCCGTACCAGGTGCATCCAGCGCAAGCTGCCCTTGGCGCTGCGCCTCTCCGTCACCAAGGACGACGGGGCCGAGGGCGACGTGAGCAACTTCGGCGCCATGGCCACCTCGCTTGCCTCCACGCTGGGCACCGGCTCCATCGTGGGCGTGGCCACGGCCGTGCTGTCGGGCGGCCCGGGCGCGGTGCTGTGGATGTGGCTCACGGGCATCCTGGGCATGGCCACCAAGTACACCGAGGTCTACGCTGCCATGAAGTACCGTGTGAAGGACGCGCGCGGCCACATGGCCGGCGGCGCCATGCACGTGTGGGAGCAGCGCTTCAAGCGCCCCGACGGCACCATCCCCTGGTGGGCCAAGGTGGCGGCAATCTGGTTCGCCGTCATGGCGTGCTTCACCATCTTCGGCATCGGCTCCGCGGTGCAGACCAGCGCCATCACCTCGGTGGCCAAGGCCAACTTCGGCGTTGAGCCCTGGATCGTGGCGGCCGTGGTGTGCGGCAGCGCCCTGCTCATCATCGTGGGCGGCCTCAAGACGGTGTCGAGCATCTGCGAGAAGCTCGTGCCCTTCATGGGCGGCGCCTACATCCTGGGGTGCCTGTACATCCTCGTGTGCAACCACGCCTACCTCATCGACTCCGTGGTGGCCATCTTCGAGTGCGCCTTCACGGGCAAGGCCATGTTCGGCGGCGCGGTGGGCTCGGGCATCATGGTGGCGCTGCAGTTCGGCTGCGCGCGCGGCCTCTTCTCCAACGAGAGCGGCCTGGGCACGGCGCCCCTCATCTCCTCTGCCGCCGAGTCCAAGAACCCGGCCCGCCAGGCCCTCGTGGCCATGACCGGCGCCTTCTGGTGCACGGTGGTCATCTGCCTGCTGTCGGCCTTCGTCATCGTGAGCACGCTCATCGCGCATCCCACGCTCATCTCCGACGCCGGCGTGAGCGACGGCGCCACGCTCGCCAACGCCGTGTTCGGCACCATCCCCTACGTGGGCCAGCCGGTGCTCATGCTGGGCATCCTCACCTTCGCCTACTCCACCATCATCGGCTGGAGCCACTACGGCGACCGCATCATCTCCTACCTGTTCGGCAGCCGTTGGGTGCCGCTCTACCTGGGCTTCTACATCTGCATGGGCTTCCTGGGCGGCGTGGGCGTGGGCGACATCGCCTGGACGGCCACCGACATCGCCAACGGCCTCATGGCCCTGCCCAACATCCTCATGGTGCTGCTGTGCGCCGGCATGGTGGGCAAGGAGACCAAGCACTACGTCTACGACGGCCACATCGACGAGGCGCTTGAGGTGGACATCCCCACCGTGGAGGACAAGAGCGCCTTCCTGCGCCGCAAGGCGTGACGGACGCGGCGCCGTCCCATAGCCCGCGCACCCCAAAGGCCCCGCGACCTGGAGCGAACATGCTCCCAGGTCGCGGGGCCTTTTTGCGGATGTGGGAGTCAACGGCTACCGCAAATAGGCAAAATAAACAGTGCTGGTAGATGAGGTAGATGATTCGCGCATGCCACCAAAAAGCCCGCCCGCAAGTCTTTTTGGGACCTGCGGGCGGGCTTGGCGTGCGAGTGGCGGGTTGCTCCCGCGCTTGCCTTAGCGCTTGATGGAGTAGAACGCGTCCATGCCGGGGTAGACGGCGGCCACGCCCAGTTGGTCCTCGATGCGCAGAAGCTGGTTGTACTTGGCGATGCGGTCGGAGCGGCAGGGGGCGCCGGTCTTGATCTGGCCGGCGTTGACGGCCACGGCCAGGTCGGCGATGAAGCTGTCCTCGGTCTCGCCGGAGCGGTGCGACACCACGCAGGTGTACTTGGACTTCTTGGCCAGCTCCATGGTGTCCATGGCCTCGGTGAGCGTGCCGATCTGGTTCACCTTCACGAGCACGGCGTTGGCGGTATCGAGCGAGATGCCCTTGGCCAGGCGCTTCTTGTTGGTCACGAACAGGTCGTCGCCCACGAGCTGCACACGGCCGCCGATGCGATCGGTGAGCTTCTTCCAGCCGTCCCAGTCCTCCTCGGCCATGCCGTCCTCGATGGAGACGATGGGGAACTTCTCCACCAGGGCTGCCCAGTAGTCCACCATCTCGTCGGCGCTGAGCTCGCGGCCCTCGCCCTTCAGGCAGTACATCTTGCGCTCGGCATCGTAGAACTCGGTGGAGGCGGGGTCCATGGCGAAGAGGATCTGCTCGCCGGGGGTGTAGCCGGCCTTCTCGCAGGCGCGGGCGATCCACTCGAAGGGCTCGGCGTTGGTCTTGAGGTTGGGGGCGAAGCCGCCCTCGTCGCCCACGCCGCCGCCCAGACCGGCCTCATGCAGGACCTTCTTCAGGGTGTGGTAGATCTCGGAGCACCAGCGCAGGCCCTCGGCGAACGACTCGGCGCCCACGGGCATGATCATGAACTCCTGGAAGTCCACGTTGTTGTCGGCATGCACGCCGCCGTTGAGGATGTTCATCATCGGGACGGGCAGGGTGTGGGCGTTGGGGCCGCCCAGGTAGGCGTACAGCGGCAGGTCCACCGAGTGAGCGGCGGCGCGGGCGCAGGCCATGGAGGCGCCCAGGATGGCGTTGGCGCCCAGGCAGGTCTTGTTCTCCGTGCCGTCGACGTCGATGAGCAGCGAGTCGATCTCGCGCTGGCAGGTGGCGTCCTGGCCCACGAGGGCGTCGGCGATCTCCTCGTTCACGTGGTCGACGGCGGCGGACACGCCCTTGCCCAGGTAGCGGGAGGGATCGTTGTCGCGCATCTCACAGGCCTCGAAAGCGCCGGTGGAGGCGCCGCTCGGCACGCAGGCGCGGCCGAAGGAGCCGTCGTCGAGGGTCACCTCGACCTCGACGGTGGGGTTGCCGCGCGAGTCGAGAATCTCGCGGCCGTACACATCGATGATGGTGCTCACAGCTCAGTCTCCTTCAGTTTGGCTTGGACCCAAAGGGCCTCTTGGTCTTGCCGGTCCACGTCGGCGATGTCGCGGCCCTGCGCTCGGGCGGCCCCCTCCATGTATTGCCAGCGCCTGCGGAACTTGGCGCAGCTGGCCCTCAGGGCGCTCTCGGCGTCGATGTGCTCGCGACGGGCGACGTTCACCAACGCGAATAGGATATCACCGAACTCCATCTCGGCGTCCCGGCTACCGGGAGCGGCAGATTTAAACTCATCTACCTCGCTTCGCACCTGCTCCCACACACTATCCACACTGTCCCAGTCGAAGCCGGCCGCCACGGCCTTGCGGCTGATCTTCTGGGCCTGCATGAGGGCGGGCAGCTGCACGGGCACGCTGTCGAGCAGGCTCTCGGGGGCCTCGCCCGCTTGCTGGGCGGCCTGCTCGTCGGCCTTGTGCTCGCCGAGCTTGACCTGCTCCCAGATGCCCATGACGTCGGCGGCGCTGGCGGCCTGGGGCGCGGCGGCCCCGCCGAACACGTGGGGGTGGCGGCGGATGAGCTTCTCGTTGAGCTGGCGGCACACCTCGTCGATGTCGAACTCGCCCTCGTCGGCGGCTATCTGCGACTGCAGCACCACCTGCATGAGCACGTCGCCCAGCTCCTCGGCCAGGTGGCGCGTCTTGGAGCCCTCGATGGCGTCCACCGCCTCGTAGGCCTCCTCGATCATGTTCTTGGCGATGGAGGCGTGCGTCTGCTCGCGGTCCCAGGGGCAGCCGTCGGGCTGGCGCAGGCGCCAGATGGTGCGCACGAGCGCGTCGAAGTCGGGGTGCGTGCCGGGGGCTCCGGGACGCGCGGCGTCGGCGGGGTCGTGCTGCGGCGCGGTGGGGGATTCTTGCTGCATGGTGCCTCCTTTGTGGCCCTGGCCTGCCGCCCCACCTGCCCGGATGGCCTGAGGGCGGGCCTTGCGGCGGGCGCGTGTTCCTGCCTGCACATGATAGCCCGCCGAGGCCCCGCAGGCGCTCGGCAGCCGCTCGCCCGTCGCCCTCTGCACCATATGCGATTCGCCGCACCGGGCTGAAAAATGTGGACATGCTAGGGTATAATGCCCGGGTTTCAAGGAGAGGACCGTTCGAAAGGACATGGTTATGGCTGAGCAGAGCAAGCTTCGAGTCGCCGGCGAGAACGCCAAGCAGGTCGTGCGCGCCATCGGGCAAGACGAGTCGCTGTGCCTGCGCTGCACGAACCCTGAGTCCACCTGCCAGGCCTGCGTGGACATCTGCCCGGGCAAGGCCGTGCGCATCCCCAAGTCCAACGAGCACGACGGCGGCTACAAGGTCACCATCGGCAAGGGCTTCTGCGTGGACTGCGGCCTGTGCGCCGCCGTGTGCCCCACCGACTCCATCATCGTGATGGAGCCCACCGCCCGCTACCTGCGCCATCTGCTCAAGCGCGCCCAGGCCATGGTGGGCGGCGCCAACCACACCCTCTACCTCACCTGCATCGAGACGGGCATCGCCAAGGAGAGCCCCTCGGTCGTGGAGGTGCCCTGCCTGGGCGCCATCTCGCCCGAGACGTGGACCTCGCTCATGCTCGACTTCCCCAACCTCGTGGTGTACCTGCCGGGCGATTTGTGCCCGCGCTGCAAGGCCAAGGCCGCCGAGATGCGCATCGTGGACTCCGTGATGGAGGCCATCGAGGTCTCCGGCCGCGAGATGACCCTCGTGGAGACGCGCCGCGAGCTTGAGTGGACCGACTCCAAGGGCAACGTGCGCAAGTCCGGCGATAGCGACGAGCCCTTCGGCGAGATGCTCTCGGGCTTCGGCGACCTGGCGCACGACCTCAAGAACGACCTCACCCACGCCGAGGAGAACCTCACCGAGGAGGAGCGCTGCGCCTCCGACCAGCGCAAGACGCGCGTGCGCCTGCGCAAGGAGATTCGCGTGGCCGAGGGCGAGACCACGCCCGGCCTCAAGGGCGCCGACGAGCTGACGGGCACCCTCACCGCCTCGCGCGCCACCATCCTCGACGCGGTGATGCGCTTCCCGCAGATCGCGCCCCGCGTCATCCTCAACGGCGTGCGCATCGACGCGGCCAAGGCCGGCGCCGCCGCCCAGGCCGTGGTGGACGGCTGCCCTCTGGGCGCCGCGCACATGGTGGACGGCGCCTGCGTGGTGGAGCCGCTCGTCTGCGTGGACTGCGGCCTGTGCCGCCAACTCTGCCCGGAGGACGCCGTGGAGTCCGTGCAGACCTGCGTGGCCGACCTGCTGCGCGACCCGGTGGAGGTCGCGGAGTAGGGAAGGCGGCACGCCGCCGATCGGCGGACCGGCAGGGAGGTGTTCGTTTCCATCCGCCAAAGCCGACCGTCTCCCTTTATCGCATGCTCCAACAACGCCCGTCCCTCGGCTTTCCGATGCCGCCGGACGGGCTTTTTCGTGCGCGTGAGGTGCTTCTGGCTTGCATAGGGGCCTGTGTGCTTTTTGCAAACACAACTGAGCGGCCTTGTCAAGATACAAATCGGTAAATTATCATGCACCCGTTTGCCGACATACGCGTTACGTCTCCTGGGATTCCGCGCTCCCAGTGAATGCTTCCGTATCATGCTCGTGCGTATTGAGGCAACGTCGTCCAGAACCAGTAAGACCGATGTAATCGCGTCTGGGCTGACAGCAACGCTTGCCTCGCGCATAGAAGCCGAAGCATTTGAGGGCCCCTGGCAGGGGGTTGCGACCCGCCTGCCCCGCACGCATGTGCCCTTGAGCGCTCGTTTTTCGCGCTTTGCGGCCGTTCAAGCCTGGACACAACCGACACCATGCACGCCCGGACGGGTGCGGCTTTGTGCCGCCGCTCGGACAGAGCGGGCGCGCAACAACCCAATAAGGAGACTTGTACTATGGCAACTTTTGAAGAGCTTGGTCTTGGCGAGAACGTCATGGCCGCCGTGCGCCAGATGGGCTACACCGAGGCGACCCCCGTCCAGGAGCAGGCAATTCCGCTGGTGCTCGCCGGCCACGACGTGATCGCGGCCGCCCAGACCGGCACCGGCAAGACTGCCGCCTTCACCCTTCCCGTGCTCGACAAGCTCGGCCATTTTGAGAAGGGCCACGGCCCCAAGGCCCTCATCGTGACCCCCACCCGCGAGCTTGCCCAGCAGATCGACAACGTTGCCCGCACCGTGGCCAAGAAGACCGGCCACTACGTGCTCACCGTGGTGGGCGGCGTGAGCTACAACCCCCAGATCAACGGCCTGCGCCGCGGCATCGACGTGCTCGTCGCCACCCCCGGCCGCCTGCTCGACCTCTACGACCGCATGGTGCTCGACCTCAGCGACATCGAGGTGCTCGTCCTCGACGAGGCCGACCGCATGCTCGACATGGGCTTCTGGCCTGACGTGAAGCAGATCATCGACTGCATCCCCTCCGAGCGCCAGACGCTGCTGTTCTCGGCCACCATCGACGACACCGTCATGCGCACCATCGGCGGCGAGGTCAAGGACCCGCAGTTCGTGGAGATCGCCCACAAGGGCACCGCTGCCGAGACCGTCGAGCAGTTCGTGATCCCCGTGAGCCAGAACCAGAAGACCGACCTTCTCGAGTACGTGCTCGACGAGAAGGGCTCCGACCGCGTCATCATCTTCACGCGCACCAAGTCGCGCGCCGAGATCCTGGCCGAGCGCCTGAACCGCGAGGGCTTCTCCGCTGAGGCCATCCACGGCGACCGCAGCCAGGGCCAGCGTTCCCGCGCGCTCAAGAACTTCAAGGACGGCCGCGTGGGCATCCTGGTGGCCACCGACGTTCTGGCCCGCGGCATCGACGTGTCCGACGTCGACCACGTCATCAACTTCGACGTGCCCATGGACCCGGAGGACTACATCCACCGCATCGGCCGTACGGGTCGCGCCGGCCACGAGGGCTTCTCCATCACCTTCGTCTCCTATGACGAGGAGTTCGACCTGTACGACATCGAGTACCTCATGAAGAAGGCCATCCCCGAGATGGACCTTGAGGGCTTTGAGTTCGACGAGCGTCGCCCCGAGCTCGACCCCGAGCGCGACGCCACCGTGCGTCCCCGTCGTGGCCGCAAGGGCGGCCGCGGTGGCCGTGGCGGCCGTGGTGGCCGCGGCGGGCGCGGCGAGCGTTTCGAGCGCGGCGAGCGCGGCGGCCGCGACTTCTCGCGCGGCGGCCGTCGTGGCGACCGTCACGGCGACTCGGGCAACTTCGACCGCACCGAGAGCCACGAGCGCCATGCCGAGCAGGTCGAGCGCACCGACGCCGTGCTGAGCGGCGGCGAGGCTGCCCCCGAGAACAAGGCCGCCAGTAACGGCCGCAGCCTCGAGGAGCGTCGCGCTGCCCGCTTCGCCGAGACTGCCGCCCGTCGTGAGCGCGCCGACGCCGCCGACCGCGCCGAGCGCGAGGCCCGTCGTGCCGAGCGCGGTGACCGCGGCTTCGACCGCGACGATCGCGGCGGCCGTGGTGGCCGCGGCGGCTACGGCGGCCGTGGCGGTCGCGGTGGCTATGGCGATCGCGGCGGGCGTGGCGGCTACGGCGACCGCGAGCGCGGCGGCCGCGGTGGCTATGGCCGTGATGACCGTCGCGGCGGCTACGGCGACCGCGAGGACCGTGGCTATGGCCGTCGTGACGACCGCGACTTCGACCGTCGCGACGACCGTCGTGACGACCGCGGTTACGGCGAGAAGTCCGGCGAGCAGCGTCGCGGCTACGACCGTGGCGGCCGTGGCGGCTATGGCCGCGACGACCGTCGTGGTGGCTACGGCGACCGTGGCGGCCGCGGTGGCTACGGCGACCGCGAGCGCGGTGGCCGCGGCTACGGCGACCGCGACAACTCCGGCGAGCGTCGCGGCGATCGCGGCTACGGCCGCTCCGAGGATCGTGGCAGCCGCTACGAGCGCGGTGGCTCCGCTGCCGGCAACGCGGGCAGCCCGAAGCAGTACGGCATGCAGCGCTACCGCAAGCCCGGCGATCACGGCGCGAACTAAGTTGCGGAACCTGATGCGCCGCGTTCCACAGGTGCTCACGTACGTCCAGTACGCATCGCACCTGTGCGCCTTGCGCATCAGAACCCGCTTTTAGAGGGGAACCTCGCCGGCTGCGTTCTCGGGAGGCTTACGTACGTCCAGTACGCTGCGCCTCCCGACGCCTTGCCGGCGAGAACCTACGTTTGTGAGGGCAGAACCTCACGCGCCGCGTTCCGCAGGGTCTCACGCGCGGTGCGCATCTGTGGTGTACGTCCAGTACGCATCGACCCCGCACGCCTTGCGCATCAGAACCCGCCTTTAGAGGGGAACCTCGCCGGCTGCGTTCTTGGGAGGCTCGTGCGCGGTGCGCACCTTTGGTGTACGTCCGGCGCGTTACGGCCCTGCGCGCTTTGCACGGCAGGCTGGCGACTATGGCGCGTAGATAGCTTGATTTGAGAGGGAGGCCTTCGGGTCTCCCTTTTTATTCGCAGGGCATGCCGTTCTTGCACGGTCGGGGTGTGCTGGCGGTGTTTGCGGCTGGGCCATTTACAATGCAATGCGATAGACGGTTGGCAAGGTGAACGGGGGTTTCGATGACGGAGGCGCAGGACTTCATCAGTTATGAGGACGACCTTGACCAGGAGGATTTGAGTTCGCACAGGGCGCATCGCTGTACGCCGGCGCAGGCGAGGGAGAGGCTTGTCGAGGGCAACC
>CAVJGP010000101.1:0-8325 GCA_963648855.1 Alistipes onderdonkii
GAACGCGGCGCGTGAGGTTCTGCCCTCTAAAAGCGGGTTCTCGTCCGCAAGGCGCTGGGAGGCGATGTGTACTGGACGTACATGAGCCTCCCAGGAACGCAGCGGACGAGGTTCCGCGACCTTATTCCTCCCCGGAGAAGAAATCGGCGGCGATGCGGGCAGATTCGGCGGCATCCTTCGCGTAGTACTCGGCGCCCATGGTGGCGGCGTACTCGGGGGTGAGGACGGCGCCGCCCACCATCACCTTGACGCCGGGAGCCTTCTCGTGCAGCAAGGCGATGGTCTGCTCCATGGAGCGCACCGTCGTGGTCATGAGCGCCGAGAGGCCCACGAGGCGCACGCCGTGTTTCTGCACGCACTCGAGCACGGCCTCGGGGGGCACGTCGCGGCCCAGGTCGTGCACGCGGTAGCCGTAGTTCTCGAGCAGCATCTTCACGATGTTCTTGCCGATGTCGTGGATGTCGCCCTTCACCGTGGCCAGGACGATGTCGCCCTTGTCGGCGGCCTGGCCGGCCGGGCAGCACGCCTTCACCACGTCGAAGCCCACCTTCACGGCCTCGGCGGAAGACATGAGCTGGGGCAGGAAAAGCTCGCCGCGCTCGAACTTGGCGCCCACCTCGTCGAGCACGGGGATGAAGCAGCCGTCGATGACCTCGAGGGCGTCGTGGCTGGCGAGCAGCTCGCGCGTCACGTCTTCCATGGGGCCCTTGCGGCCCGTGAGGATGAGGTGGCGCGCCCGCGCGAAGGCATCGCCCGCATCGGCCCCGTCACCTGAGCCCGCAGCTCCGTCGCTCGCCCCGCCGGCCGCGCCCGCACCCGCAGGCCCGCCCGCGCTTCCGCCCGCAGCCGCGCCGCCGGCAGGCCCGTCGTAGGGGTTGGCCGCCTGGGCGTAGCGCTCGATGAAGCCCATGGCGCCCTCGTCCTGGGCGTTGAGCACGCGCTGGGTGGCCACCACGTCGCACATGCGGCGCGACTTGGGGTTCATGATGGCCAGGTCGAGCCCGTTGGCGAACGCCTCGGCCAGGAACACGGCGTTCACCATCTCGCGCTGCGGCAGGCCGAAGCTGATGTTGGACACGCCGAGCACGCAACGAACGCCCAGCTCATCGTGCACGCGGCGCATGGCGCGCAGAATCTCGCCCACCTGGTTCTGGTTGGTGGAGGCCGCCATGCAGAGGCAGTCGATGACCACGTCCTCGCGCGGGATGCCGTACTCGGCCGCGCGCTCCACGATGCGGCGGGCCACCTCGAAGCGCCCGTCGGCCGTCTCGGGGATGCCGCCCTCGTCAAGCGCCAGGCCCACCACGGCGCACCCGTAATGCGCGGCCACGGGCAGCACGGTGGAGAGCGACTCCTCCTTGCCGTTGGTGGAGTTGATGAGCGGCTTGCCCGCGTAGCGCCTCACCGCGCTGCGCACGGCCTCCACGTCGGAGGAGTCGATCTGCAGGGGCAAGTCGCACACGGCCTGGATGCGCTCCATGACCTCCACGAGCACGCGCGGCTCGTCGAGCTCGGGCAGGCCCACGTTGACGTCGAGCGCGTCGGCGCCCAGCTCGGCCTGGTCGATGGCCTCGCCCACCGCGTAGTCGAAGTCGCCCGTGCGCAGGGCCTCCTTGAGGCGCTTCTTGCCCGTGGGGTTGATGCGCTCGCCGATGACGGCCGCGAAAGGCTTGCCGTCGGGCATCACGAGGCTGCGCTGGGCGCTGCAGATGGCGAAGGCGTGCGCGTCGCCGCTGGGCTTGGGCGTGCGCGCGTCCACAAGGTCGCGCAGGCGCGCGATGTAGTCGGGCGTGGTGCCGCAGCAGCCGCCGACGATGGTCGCACCCGCGTCGAGCAGGGCGACCGCCGCCTGGGCGTAGTCGTCGGGCGAGACGTCGAACACCGTCTCGTCGCCCTCGATGCGCGGGAGTCCCGCGTTGGCCTGCACCATGAGGGGCACGCGGGCAAAGGGGGCCATCCGCGCGAGCAGCGGGGCCAGCGCGTCGGGGCCCAGCGAGCAGTTGATGCCCACGGCCTGCACGCCCAGGGCCGACAGCGTCATGGCGCAGATCTCTGGGCTCGTACCCAGGAAGGTGCAGCCATCCTCGCCGAAGGTCATGGTGGCCACCACGGGCAGCTCGCTGCACTCAAGGCATGCCAGGCAGGCGGCCTTGGCCTCGAGCAGGTCGGTCATAGTCTCGATGACGATGAGGTCGGCCCCGCTTGCCTGGGCGGCGCGGGCCTGCTCGGCGAAGAGCTCGTAGGCCTCGTCGAAGTCCATGGTGCCCAGGGGCTTGAGCAGGGCGCCGATGGGGCCGATGTCGGCTGCCACATAGCGCACGCCCGACCTCCGGGCGCAGGCGATAGCTGCGGCGAAGACGTCCTGCACCGAGGCCGCGCCGTCGAGCTTGTGGGCGTTGGCGCCGAAGGTGTTCGCCGAGGCCACGTCGGCGCCGGCCTGCGCGTAGGCGCGGTGCACCGCCTCCACAGCCTCGGGGTGCGTGAAGTTGAGCATCTCGGGCAGCTCGCCGGCCTTGAGCCCGGCCTTTTGCAGCATGGTGCCCATGGCCCCGTCGAACACGAGGAACTCCTGCCCGGCAAAGACGCGGCGCAGGAACGGGTCGGACGTGCGAAGACGGTCAGGTGCGTTGACGCTCATGAGAATCCCCTGGGAGTTGCAGGTGCCGGATGCTTGGTGGAAGCATAGTAGCAGGCCCGATGCGCCCATGCGCCAACAGGCGCATCTCACGCAGAAGCGGAACAAGTCGGAAGGAGCGAGCACGCTCGAGCAAGGCTTCCCGGCGCAAGCCGCGCCCCGGCAAGGCGTCCGGCGTGGGCAACGCTCGTAGATAGCCCGACGCAAGATCGGCCCCCTGGTAAGGCGCCTGCACGAACAGCGCCCTTGCAAGGCTTCCCGGCGCAAGACCAGCGCCCAGCGCAAACAGCAAGTCCAACTCACCTGCCGCGAAGCGCCACAGCGGGCGCTACTCGCCCAGCAGCTCAAGCGCTTGGGCGACCTCGATGCAGGGAATCGGCGAATGTCGCGCGAGCAGCTTGTCGTGCGTCAGGATATAGTCGACCTCGGCCCGGCGAGCCGCGCCAAGAATGATGTCGTCCTCGAAGTCGTCGTGGATGCTCTTGTAGGTGAAAGCCTGCAGAAGCTCGGACTGCCCGACGGGAATGACTATCGCCCGGTCGATCATGTTGCGCACGCAGCCCCATGCCACCTCGCGCGCGGCTGCGGCCGCATCGGCACTGAGAGACCCCTCTTGGCCGCGCGCATACTCCTTCATCGTGCTGGCAAGGATGTAGGCGATGTCCTTGATAGAGTGGGACACCACGTACAACGCGAGCGACTCAGACTCCTGGGCGAGATAGAACAGCCTGGTAACGGCCTTGCAGTCGTCACTGCGTGCCAGAAAGTAATCGACCCAGATGTTCGTGTCCACCAGCAGCTTGGTGACGCCGGGGCAGGCCTGTGCGCTCATTGCAGCCCCCAATCCTCATACTGCTCGCGCGCGGCAGCCTCCTTGAGCGCCTCGTAGTCGATGCGCTCGGCCTTCGGCGCCGGGTAGCCAAAGCGCTCGTAGAAGCTGTCGACGAGCTCGTGGCCCTCCAGGGGCTGCGCGCAAGCCTGGCTGCTCGCATATGCCTCGTCGAACTTGCCCTGCTCAAGGGATTGGCGCAGCGCGGCCGGAGGGGCACCGTGCACCATGAGGTACTCCCACAGCGCCCTGACCAGCTGCGTCGGCGTCCAACCGCACTGGCTCGCCACGGCATCGCCCGCGGTTTTGAGCAGGGCGTCCATCCTCACGTTCATCTGCACCGCCGCCATGGCCCCTCCTTGTGTGCTATACGCGCTTGTGAGATGAGTATAGCTGTGCATGCACACCATGGCAAGGCAGGGCACCAGAACGCACCACGAGCGAGGATATCCAGGAGGCAAAGTGCACTTCCGGGCGGCCTTTCGATATATCAGCCTGCCCCTTTCAAACTCTCGAAAAAGGGTTAAGCTGCCTTTCAGCGTTATCGGACACGGATTCGGCCTGGAGGCTCGCATGGAAACCCACTCACGAGGAAATGTGCTCGCAGCCACCTTGCTGGCGCTCGTGGCCGCGCTGGCGCTGGTCGCGTCGCTGGCGGCGCCGGCGTCGGCCCTGGCAGAGGACACGATATACACCTCGGGCGACTACCAGTACACGGTGAGCTCAGGCAAGGCCACCCTCGTCAAGTACACGGGCAGCGCCGGACAGGTCGCGATCCCCTCCTCCTTGGGCGGATACCAGGTGACGACGATTGGCGAGTACGCCTTCTTCCTCTGCCAGGCCACGTCAATAACGATTCCCAACACGGTGCAGACCATCGCCTACCGGGCCTTCGACACGTGCTACAAGCTCACCTCGGTCGTGATACCCAGTAGCGTGACGACGTTGGGGTCGTACGCGTTCGCAGGGTGTCAGAGCATGGAGTACGTCACCATCCCCAACACCATCAAATCCATCGGCGAGTACACGTTTAGCTGGGACATCGCGCTCAAGTCGGTCACCATCCCCGCCTCGGTGACGTCCATCGGCGACTACGCGTTCAGCCAGTGCAAGGCGATGACGTCCGTGACGATCCAGGGCCAGGTGAAGTCCATCGGCCAGCACGCCTTCAACAAGTGCTACTCACTCACGCGACTCGACGTGCCCGCCTCCGTCACGAGCATCGGTAAGAGCGCCTTCCACAAGGACGACGCGCTCACCCTGTACGGCGCGCAGGGCAGCTACATCCAGCAGTACGCGAGCCAGTACAACATCCCCTTCGTGGTGACGAGCGGCTCGTCTGCGGCCCCCACCTCGTTTTATGACGTGCCGAACGGTCAGTGGTACACCAGCTGGGTCACCCAGGCGGCGAAGCGCGGGCTCATGACCGGCTACAAGAACGGCTCTGCCTACACGGGCTACTTCGGCCCTGAGAACAACGTCACCCGCGCCGAGGTGGCCACGGTGCTGTGGCGCATCGCCGGCTCGCCCTCCACGAAGGCCACGGCCCTGTGGGACGCGCGCGGCCACTGGGCCGAGACGGCCATCGCGTGGTGCCAGTCGAAGGGCATCATCACCGGCTACACGGCAGGAGAATACGCGGGGATGTTCCGCCCCGACGCCGACGTGACGCGCGAGGAGTTCGCGGCCATGGCATACCGCTTCGCGAAGTGGAAGGGCGTGAAGGTGACGGGCGCCTCGAGCAAGGCGTTCAACGCCTGCGCCGACACCAACCTCGTGGACTGGTCGCGCGACTACATGGTGTGGTGCGCCGCCGCCGGAGTCATCACGGGCAAGGAGGTCAACGGCTCCCACTACCTGGCCCCTCAGGAGACGGCCACCCGCGCCCAGGCGGC
Organism: Alistipes onderdonkii; assembly: GCA_963648855.1. GTDB lineage: Bacteria > Actinomycetota > Coriobacteriia > Coriobacteriales > UMGS124 > UMGS124. The sequence continues at coordinate 5,360 of CAVJGP010000101.1, forward strand.
GAAGATCTTCGTGCAGATAGCCAAGCTGGCCAGCGGCGAGGCCGTGCCCTACGCGTTGGATGAGGCTGACGAGAACGGAGCAGCCGCAGGTCTGGCAACGAACGATGTCACGTTCGAGGAGGTGCCCGAGGAAGCGACCTTCGAGGACGTGGGGAACGAAGCGGCGGAGGATGCCAAGGGAAGCCGCGGTAACGGCGACGCCGCAGAGGGCGAGACAGCGACGGGTGAGGCGACGGAAGATGCCGAGGAGACTTACGGCGGCGGCGAGGCAACGCCGAGTGACGAAGCCGACTTCGACGTCATCGAAAGTAAGACATTCGAACTCGCCGCTTAGCCCACCCACCTCTGCCGGACGCAATCACCAGCAAATGGCCCGCAAGCAAGCCCCGCTTCTACCCCCGCTTCCAGCAGGGGGTGCCCCGCAGGCGCATCTGGCAGTTCTGCCAGAGGTTGCAGACGCCACAGCCCAGGTGACGGCCGCGCTCGGGCGCGCTCGGGTAGAGGCCCACGACGCAGGTGACGCTCTTGGTGGGCACGAGCAGACTCGACTCGTTCACCGTGAGCCCCAGGCGCTTCTGGGCCTGGAGCACGTCGAGGAAGTGCGCCTGCACACTGAGGGGGAAGTCGGCGTACCCGGGGCTGAACCTGTCGCCCGCCACCAAGCCGCGCTCCCAGCCCCAGGTGGCGATCTCGCGGCAGGCCTCGTCGGCGCCCCACTCCACCAGGTCGGTGCAGGCTGCGTCGAAGATGACCTGGCCCAGCGCGTCGGTGGCCGAGAGGCGGCGCAGCTCGCGGTCGGCCGAGGCACCCAGCGTGCAGGCAAACAGCGCCACCTGGGTGGCGCCCGCAAGGAAGTCGCAGATGGAGGGGCCTTCGAGCACGAGCGACGTGCCCTGAAGACAGACGTGCGGGGCGAGGGGGACGGGCGTGCCCCGAGAGGCAAGCTGCCCCCCAGAGGCTGGTGGCTCGTGCGAGGCAGCCTGCGGGCCAGCCGCCTGGCCCGCCGTCTCGCTCGCAGGCGCCGCCTCACCCGCCGTCTCGCTCGCAGGCGCCGCCTCACCCACCGTCCCGCTCGCGCCCGCAGCCTCGCTCGCGGGCGCCTCCACCGCAAACGTGCGCCACACCCAGCGGGGGTCGCACAGCTCCTCGCAGCGCGCGACGCCCTGGTCGATGCGCGTTGCGAGGTCGGGGCTTATCTGCTGGCCCGCGTGGCCCAGGTAGCGCAGCACCTGCTCGGCGCGGATGCGCCCGCGGCGCCCCTCCCCCTGCCGTCCCATAGCCTTAGAGCAGCTCGCAGATGGCGCGCGCCACGTCGGGCTTGTTCATGGTGTAGAGGTGCAGGCCCGCGACGCCCGCATCGCGCAGGCCGCGCAGCTGGGCGGCGGCGTACTCGATACCGGCGCGGCGCAGGGCCTCCTCGTCGCCCTCGTAGCGGGCGAGCAGGCGGATGATGGGCGAGGGCAGCGACGCGCCGCACATGAAGATCATGCGCGACACCTGGTTCTTGCTCATAAAGGGCATGATGCCGCAGGTGATGGGCACCGTGATGCCCGCCGCGCAGGCCAGCTCGCGGAAGCGGAAGAAGTCGTCGTTGTCAAAGAAGAGCTGCGTCACGAGGAACTCCGCGCCGGCGTCCTGCTTCTCGCGCAGGTGGCGCACGTCGTCGGCCAGCGTGGTGCAGGTGATGTGGCCCTCGGGGTAGGCCGCCGCGCCCACGCAGAAGCCGGCCTCGCGCAGGGCAGGGATGACGTCGGCCGCATAGGCGAAGTCGCCGGGCTCCATGCCGGGGCGAGGGTCGCCGCGCAGGGCAAGCACGTTGGTGATGCCGGCGGCACGCATCTCGGCGATCTTCGCATCGAGGTCGGCGTGCGTGAGGCCCTGGCAGGTGAGGTGGGCCACGCTGGGCACCGAGAACTCATCCTGGATGAGGGAGGCCACGGCCGTGGTGGCACCGGCGTTACCCGAGCCGCCCGCCGAGTAGGTCACGCTGATGAAGGCCGGCGACAGCTCGGCAAGGCCGCCGGCGACGCGGCGCGCCTCGACCTCGGTGAGGTCGCCCTTGGGCGGGAAGATTTCAAACGAGAAGGGCTGCGCGCCCTGGAACAGGTCGGCGACGCGCACGGGTGCAGTGAGAGACATATCGATCCTTCACGTGGTCGTAAGTGCGAAAACCGCACGTCAGGCAGGTTTGGGCAGTATATCGCCCGGGCGGCACGCTTCTGGAGCAATTTCGCAAGCGGCACAGCTTGCGCAGGTTTTCGCCCACGCGCCAGCGCGCCGGCGCTATCCTAGCTGCACAAACGCACGCGCCGAGCCACGGAAGGCCACGCATGAACATCCAGATTTTCGGCACCAAGAAGAGCTTCGACACCAAGAAGGCCGAGCGCTGGTTCAAGGAGCGCCGCATCAAGTACCAGTTCATCGACCTCAAGGAGAAGGGCCTGAGCAAGGGCGAGCTCACGAGCGTGGCCCAGGCCGCAGGCGGCGTGGAGGCCCTCATCAACCCCAAGGCCAAGGACGAGGACCTGCTCGCCCTGCTCAAGTACATCCCCGCCGACGCCCGCATGGAGAAGCTCCTGGACAACCAGCACGTCCTCATGGAACCCATCGTGCGCAACGGCAAGAAGGCCACCATCGGCTACAAGCCCGAGGTCTGGGAGGGCTGGGAGTAAGGCGTTCCCGCGAAGCCGCCGAGCACGCACCGAAGGCCACTGGGCGTCCTGCTAGCTGCGGGCGCCCGGCGGCCTTCGTCATTTCCCACTGGTCTCGCCGCTTGCCGGCAGCTTCGCCGCTTGCCGGCAGCTTCGCCGCTTACCGGACGCCCTGCCTATGCAGGCTCAATCGCGCAGGTGTGGCGCTTGGTCTTGGGGTCGTAGGCGATGCCGCACAGGATGGTGCGATTCTCGGCCGAGGTGCCCCGGAAGGCGTCGGCGTAGGCGCGCTCGCGGATCTGCGCCACGGCCTCC
>CAVJGP010000101.1:8555-10826 GCA_963648855.1 Alistipes onderdonkii
GGCCACCGCCTCGGCGTCGCCCGCAAGCAGGGAGTCGAGCAGCTTCTCGGAGACGGCGATGCTGCGGACGACCTCCGACCAGCCCTTGTCGGACGTGGCGTTGGCGTACTCGCCCGCCACCTCGCGGTTAGGCACGAACACCTCGCGCGTGGACTTGTCGTAGGCAAGGTAGCCCAGGTGCACAAGCAGCGTGAGCACGTCGTCGGCGCTGTTGAGCGTGGTCATGTCGTTGGAGTAAGTCCCCGTGTTCACCTCGACCCGGCCGCCGCCCACGAGCTCAACCACCTTGCCATGCAGGCCGTCGAGGTCCATGTCGATGTACTTGCGCAGGGCCTCGAAGGTCTCGGTCTGCGTCCAGTAGCTGGAAAACTCGCCCGACTGCATGGCGCGCACCACTGAGCGCGGCGCATAGACCTCGCCCACCCCGGGCAGGCGGTAGCCGTCGTACCAGGCGCGGCATTCACCCAGGTCACGTCCCCATTCCTGGCAAAGCGCAGCAACCTCCTCGGAGGTAAAGCCCATGAACGGCGCCATCTCGAACGGCTCCAGCATGCTGAACTCGTCGAACATGTTGAGCGCGGAGTGCGTGCCGTACTTCTTGACGGGCAGAATTCCCGTCATGTAGGCAAGCGCCACAAACGGCCTGTCCTTGAGCCAAGCGCGCAAAAAGTCGAGGTAGGCCTTCTGCGCGTCGTGGTCGTCGGCGCTCTCGCGCATGATGCAGTCCCACTCATCGATAATAATCACGAACTGCCGGCCGGTTTGGTCGTAAATGTCGGAGAGCGACTGGGGCAGCGACTCCGGCTCAATGAATTCAATCTCCGGATAAGCCCTCTGAAGCTCGCGGCACACGAAGACATTGATGCGCTCGACAAGCTTGGCGACGTTGCCCGTCGCGCTCCAAAACTCCTGCATGTTGAGCTTGAGCACGTCGTAGCGGTTGCGCTCCCGGTCAAACGAGGGGTCGTCAACAATGGCGAGCCCCGCGAACTCGGCCGCGCCGTCCACCGTGCGGTCGTAGTAGGCACTCACCATGTTGGCGGCCATCGACTTGCCGAAACGGCGCGGGCGGCTCACGCACACGTAAAGCCGCTCGGTGCCCAAGACGGAGTTGAGCTGCGCGATGAGCATGCTCTTGTCCACATAGGGCTTCGAGTTGCGGCCGCGCCTCAGCATCGCCGGCCCGGGGTTGAGAAACACGCCCATGTCGCGCCCACCTTTCCAAGCATGGTTTGCATTCGGGGCAATCATACACCCCGTCCGCGGCAATGGCCTAAAAGCACATCGCCCCGAGCGCTGAGCCCTTGTTCCCCTTGCCCCCTTGCGCCCTCGCGCCCTCGTCGGGGTCGGGCCGTACGCTCCCCGATTCGTCCGCCTGCGGGCACGCCCCATCGGGCATACTAGGCCGAATGCGGCACGCCGCCGCTCATGTCGCCAGCCGGAAAGAAGGACCGCCATGTCCGTTGAGTCCCTGAAGCGCATCGTCGACGCCGCAGCGGGACGAGAGCCCGTCGACCTCCTCTTCACGAACGCGCAGATTGTGGACGTGTACGGGCTGCGCGTCGTGCCTGGCGAGGTGGCCGTACAGGGCGGCGTCATCGTCGGCGTGCTCTTTGAGGGCCAGGCCGGCGGCTACGAGGCCCGGCAGGTCGTCGACTGCGAGGGCCGCTACCTCGCACCCGGCCTCATCGACGGCCACCTGCACATCGAGTCGTCGAGCATCCGCCCCGCTGAGTACGCGCGCATGGTGGCCGTCCACGGCACCACCACCGCCATCGCCGACAGTCACGAGATCTGCAACGTCGCGGGGCTCGACGGCCTCGAGTTCATGATCGAGGACGGGCGGCGCGCGCCCATAGACATCAAGTTCATGATGCCTTCGTGCGTGCCCGCCCTGCCCGACGAGCAGGCCGGCGCGACGATTTCCGCCACCGACATGCGCGCCTTTATCGCCGCGCACCCCGGCGTCATCTTCGGCCTGGGCGAGATGATGAACCTCCCCGGCGTCCTCAACGCCGACGAGGAAACGCTCGCACGCATCGACGCCGCCAGCGTGACAACATCATGCCTGGTAGACGGCCATGCGCCGATGGTTTCAGGCCGCGAGCTCAACGCGTATGCGGCCACCGGGATCATTGCCGACCACGAGAGCACCGTGCCCGACGAGGCGCTCGAGAAGCTCTCCCGCGGCATGTACGTGATGCTTCGCGAGGGCACCTGCAGCCACGACCTCGCGAACCTCGCGCCCATGCTGCTCGAGAACCCGGCGCG
>CAVJGP010000102.1:0-10813 GCA_963648855.1 Alistipes onderdonkii
GAGGAGGGCGCCGCGGCCCAGCAGCCCGCCGAGCCGTACGGCTCGCGCCGCCGTCGTCATGAGCGCAAGGGCGAGCAGCGTTTCGACGACCGTGCCGCCCAGCAGCAGCGCCCCCAGCGCGATGGCAAGCAAGCCGACAAGTTCGCGCAAGACCGCGATCTCAAGCAGCGCGACGGCAAGCCCACCGACGGCAAGCCTGAGCGTTTTGACCGCGCAGACCGCAACGACCGCGGGCGCGACCGTTTCGAGAACAAGAAGGGCGGCAAGGGCGACCGCCGCGACCGTTTCGGCCGTCGCGAGCGCGAGTATGTGACCGGCCCGTCCTCCTCGCTCGAGGAGCTGCTGGAGCTTTCCTTCGAGGAGCTGTTTGCCCGCGCCGAGGAGCTGGGCGTTTCTGCGGAGGGCCTTGAGGCACCCGCGCTTGCCCAGGCCGTCTATGACGAGCTCTTCAAGCAGGAGGGCTTCTTCACGTTCTCCGGCGTCCTTGAGATTTCCGGCGACCAGACGGGCATTGTGCGCACGCGCGGCTATCTGCCCAGCGAGGCCGACCTCTTCATGCCCGCCGCCCTCATCCGCATGAACGGCCTGCGTCGTGGCGACATGCTCGAGGGCACGGCGCGCGCCGCCCGTCCGGGCGAGAAGCGTCCCGGCATCTGCAAGGTGGCCTCGGTCAACGGCAAGCTGCCCGAGGAGATTCGCACGCGCCCGCGCTTCGGCGACCTCACGCCCGTGTTCCCCAGCGAGCCCCTTCGCATGGAGCACGGCAAGGACTCCATCCTGGGTCGCGTCGTCGACCTGGTCGCGCCCATCGGCAAGGGCCAGCGCGGCCTTATCGTCTCGCCGCCCAAGGCCGGCAAGACTACCGTCCTCAAGAAGATCGCCGAGTCCATCGCCGCGAACAACCCCGAGGTGCACCTCATCTGCCTGCTGGTGGACGAGCGCCCCGAGGAAGTCACGGACATGCAGCGCTCTATTCGCGGCGAGGTCGTGGCCTCGACGTTCGACATGCCCTGCGAGAACCACATCGCGGTCTCCGAGCTGGTCATCGAGCGTGCCAAGAGGCTCGTGGAGCAGGGCGATGACGTCGTCATCCTGCTCGACTCCATCACGCGCCTTGCCCGCGCCTACAACCTGGCCCAGCCCGCCTCGGGCCGCATCCTGTCGGGCGGCGTCGACTCCACCGCGCTTTACCCGCCCAAGCGCTTCTTGGGCGCCGCGCGCAACATCGAGTTCGGCGGATCGCTCACCATCCTGGCATCCGCCCTGGTCGATACGGGTTCCAAGATGGACGAGGTCATCTTCGAGGAGTTCAAGGGCACCGGCAACATGGAGCTCAAGCTCGACCGCGACCTTGCCGACCGCAGGGTGTTCCCGGCCGTCGACCCCGTGTCGTCCGGTACGCGCAAGGAGGAGCTGCTCCTCGACCCGGCGAGCGCCCCGCTCGTCTGGGGCGTGCGTCGCGTCCTTGCCAACATGAACAACAACGAGCGCGCTATGAACGCGCTCATCAAGGCCCTGCGCCAGACCGCGACCAACGAGGAGTTTCTCATGCGCGCGGCAAAGAAGGCCCAAGGCAACGACTTTGCGCAGGAGTTTTAGTCTCAGCATCGCGCAAGGTATTTGAATATAACGTGCTGCGGCCGTCCCTTGGGGGCGGCCGCAGGTCTTTTACGATGGTAAAAGACCATTGATTATTGCCTATGAGCAGGCAAAACGATATTCTAGGCAATTGTTACTGTCCATCGAGCATCGCATGCCCCAAAGCAGCGGAGACATACTTTGAAACAGACCCTACCGTTGTTTTGCAATATGAGGAATATCCTGTGCGCAGCGGGAGTGTCTTCGCTTCTCGGCGTCGCGGCCCTGTGTCCCGCCGCCTATGCCGAGCCTGTCGAGCAGGCTGCGGATTTGCAGGCGACCCCTGCCGCGACTCAGTCTGCCGAGGTTTCCTCCGCGCAGCTCCAGGAGCTCTCTTCGGCGGCCGGCGAGTCCACCTCGCAGCTTGTGGGCGAGATTCAGGATTCCCTGGCTCAAGGGGGCATCGCCTCCTCGTATACCGACCCGGCCGCCGACGAGCTGCCCGTCGTTCCCTATGCGCTCGGCGCCGGCACGGCCGTCCTGGGCATCGGCATTTTCGCGGGGATTTTCGCGGCTGTGCGCCATGTGCGCCGCAGCGCCGAAGAGGAGGAGTCCTCCGGCGTCCTCTTGCAGGAAATACCTGCCACGGTAAGGGACATGGTCGACGACACGGCTTCCTTTGTCGCGCTCTTCAATGAAAACACCCAGTCGCACACCCCGGTGGCGGCATCGTCGGCAGACGGTGCCGGCCAGGGCGCCTCGGAGCCGGACTCTCGCGCGACTCATGGCGTCGCCTCGCGTGCCGCAGCTCCTGTCTCTTCAGACGATACGGCCGATGACCTCGAGAGCTTTGCCGTGGGATATGCTGCGAGGGCGTGCGCACCGTCTGCGGGGGACGTCCAACCTGTGGCGCAGCCCTGCGCGGATGCGTACGAGACGGCGCTTGCTGAGCTCAGCGATGCCGCGCCGGCCGTGGCACCCGCCCCGGTCGCGTCGCCCGCCCCTGCGCAGGTCGCCCAGCCCAAGTCCGACCCTGACGACGGCCCCGGTGGTAGCTCCGCCCCCAAGGCCTGCGAGGCTCCCAAGGCCTGCGAAAGCAGGGTTGCCCAGGCCTTCTCCAACACCGACCTCACGATGCCGTTCCAAAATGTGAGCTCCCCGCAAAGCATCGAGGAGTTCGCGGCAACGGCCAGGGTGCTTGCCTCGGGCACCGGCAAGGTGCATCGGGTGAACACGCCCAGCGACCACCTCGACTTTTCGGGGATGGACGTCCTCAACGTCTCGGGTGACACCTATCACGATGCACCGGCAGCAAACCCCCTGATAGAGTATGACGATTGGCGCGCGGTCGCGCTCAACGAGCTTTCTGCCAAGCCGGCTGGCCCCGAGGGGCAGGAGCGGGCGCTCTCTACCGAGGAGCTCGTCGGCCTGATCCAGACGAAGTCCCAGCCGGCGCGCACTCCCAAGCGCCAGGGCTTCGTCGCGCCGGTCATCGGTCCGGGCATCGACCCCGTGGCTGCCGCGCGCCGTCAGGAGATGATGAGGGCCTCTTCCTCTCCGGCCGCCACGCTGCTCGTCAACAGGGACAACGAGTTCATCGCCAGCCGACGCGGGCAGGCTGGCCCCTCGCAGGCGCAAACGTCGTCTCCGGCTTATTCCCAGGCGCCCGCAGGTGCCGCGCCTACCACCGAGCGACGCGATTCGCAGGTCGCCTCGTCGGTTCGGCCCGGGCCCGTCTCTGGGGTCTCGACCATCATGAGCCGTGTCGGTGTGGACGTGCAGAGCCAGGGCGTTCCGTCGGCGAGCTCGTTTGTCGCGCCGCGCCCGCCCGCGAATGCTCCCGTGGTCTCCGATCGTGGCCTCGCTGCCGCCGTGGCTGCCGCGAGCAGCGCATATGCCGCCTTCAAGGGCTACACCGACGCGGTCACCTCGCCAGCCATAGTCGTGGACGACGGAGCCGCGTCGCGCGCCGCCATGTACGCGTCGGCCGTGTACGGGGCCGTCGAGCAGCCTCGCGCCGTTGCTCCCACCTCCAACGCGAACAACGTCTCACGCTCATGTGCGTACCAGGAAACCGACCCCACCGATGCATACATCGACTATATCGTGCAGGATGAGTTCGACCACCGCCACGACTCGCTTTCGCAGCGCAATGCTGCGCTGGGCCGCATTCAGGTCGTGAACGGCGCGGCGAGCCCGATTCCGCTGCGCGAGTCGATGCGCCGCCATCGGGCCTGATTCCTTAATTTCCGCTATGTACGCCGTGCGGTGTGAGGTTTAGGATTTCAGTCATTGTCGGACGCAGGCTTGCGCTTGCGTCCGTTTTCTTTTGCAGGGATAACGCACTCAAAGGAGCAGGCAGGCCGTGAGTTACGACGTGAAGCTCAAAGAGGTCGCCCGTCTGAGCGACCATACGCATTTTGAAATTCCCCGCCGCGAGCTCGGCGCGCGCCGGGGTCCCTTTCCCTACTACGGCGACCTGTTCGAGCGCTTCGAGGTCGACGACTTCGGTCTGAACGAGCCGTCCGTGATCTTTATGGCGGCGGCGGGCAAGGTGGTGGAGTCTTGCGGCTTCAGGGTTGCGTTGGAACACGGGCGATGCGGCTCCAACGCGTTCGCTCACGTGCTTGTGGCCCACGACCCCGCCGACGCTGAGTATATTCACGCCTGCCTTGCCCATCATCCCCATGCCCTCGACTATATCGGCGGCGCCAACCAGCTGCAGACCCTCGACGAGCTGGCAGTGCTCCGCATCGCCCTTCCTTGGCCTTCCCGCGCTGTGCGTGAGGCGTTCGTGAGGCGCATCGCCGACGCGGACAAGGCGTGCCAGGCCGCACGTGAGGCCCGTGCGCGTGCCGTCGAGGTAGGCGCTTCAAACGACGAGGTGCTCGCACTTGAGTCGGCCCTCTACGAGAAGACCCAGACTCGCGACATCCTTATCAACGACTTCATGGAATTCGGTGTCCTGGGCGATTTGGACTGCAGCCCGGTCTCCCTGCCTTCTCGTCCTGTCCCGGCGCCCTATTCGGATGCCCGGGCCGAGCGGGCGCGTGCTGAATTGGCTGATAAGGCCGGGGAGGAAGCGCGCCAGCAGGGCGGCATCCCGCTTGATCCCTGCCTTGCGGATGCGTTGGGGCCGCTTCTGCCTATCGTTGCGCATGACGCGGCCGGCCTTGACGCCCAGGATGTCGCCTGGGAGCTGGCCCCTCTCGCGGTCATGCGCGCGTGCGCCTCGCATGGTCAGTGGGAGCGGGTTATGGCCGCCTCGAATTCACGCGAGGAGCTCGTCCGTGCACTCGATGCGCTCATGGCTGAGCTCGCTGCATCGAATTCCCTGCTCAACCTTCTGCCGAACCTCTCCTACGAGTCTTCTGTCCTCGATTTTGTCCGCCTGCAGCGCTGGTGCGCCTCTTTGGTTGCCATCGACCCCGCGCGGATCGGCCCGGGCCATATACGAGCCGCGTGCGACCTCTCGTTGGGCGCGCCCGCCGTTCCCCGTGAGGTCGAAAGCCTTGTGGCTGCGGTTGCAGGCACCAAGCTTGCCGAGTGTTCTTGCGCAGGAGAGGCCGGGTTCTATCTTGCGAACGCCCAGGCCGATTGCCTTTCCGACATCCCTGCCCTTGTCGATGCGCGGCTTGGTTGCCTTTGCCAGTGCGCTGACACGCAGAGCCTTCTCCAAGCCTGTCTCGTGCGCGCCGTGGCGGCTCGTGACGTACCCGATGAGTCGGATTTCGCGGGCTTGGCGCGTGCCGACTCGGCCCTGCTCGACGATTGTTTCCCCGGGCGTACGGCGGCCATTGCCATGTGCGAGGTGTGCGACCCCTTCTCCGCATGGGCCGACAAGCCTCCCCGCCGCGACGACCCCCGCTGGTCGCACGGCGTGCCGACGCGGATGCGTTCCACGTTTGCCTGGCTGCAGCACTGCCTTTCCCATGTGGAACCGGGCGGTATCTCGATAAACCTTATACCTACATCTGAGCTTCATACTTTCAAACCCGTCGACTGCGAGATTCTCTTGAGGCTTGCGTGCGAGGGCCACGTGCGCGCCGTGGTTACGTTGCCGTCCCGTATTTGGGGCGACGGCAGGCCGCCCATGAGCCTTGTCGTCTTGCAACCGGAAGCGGGGGAGGAGCCCTGCCTCATGGCAGACGCGTCCTGTCTGGGCGAGGAGCGCTGCGATCTTGCGGCCTTGCAACCCAACCCCCAGCGTCGCCTTCCCGCAGATGTTCTGGAGCGCCTCTCGTCGCTTTTGACGACCTGGGTTGCCCAAGGGCGTCTTGTCGATGGTGCGGGAGTGCCCGTGCGTGTGGTGACGACTGCGGATATGGCCCAGGCGGGTGGCTCTATCTCCCCGTGGACCTACCTTGGTGCCACTAATCCCCAAAGCACCTGCTAGATTGTGTAAATAGCGGTTTCCTTGAGCTTTTCCATGAGGTCGCGGATGCCTGAATACGGCACCGCGGCCTCATTTGCAAACTTCCGCGATTGTCCGCTTGCGTCTTTGTCTGTTGAATGGAGACAGTCGGCGCAGGCACGTCCTGGCCGGCAGGGGGTATGTGTCTTCATACAACAAGGAGGTTTTCCATGCTCAACCGCAGGACTTTCATTCAGGCCGCCGGTGCCAGCGTTGCCGCAGGCGCTATCGCTTCGACGGCCCTGGCCGACGCTCCCGCCCAGTCTGCCGACGAGGCCCAGGCCACGTCGTCTTGGCGTGACAAGCCCGCCGAGATCACCGATTTCGTCGAGGAGGTCGACTGCGACGTTGTCGTGGTCGGCAAGGGCTTCGCTGGCATCAACGCCTTCCGCTATCTTGCCGAGGCCGGCTATAAGGCCATCCTGGTCGAGAAGTCCGACGAGGACACTTGGGCGGCAGTCGGCAACGAGTTCGCCTCCATCAACGGCGACGCCGTGCGCAACTACGGCGCCCCCGAGATCGACCCCGTCGAGTTCTATCAGAACTGGCAGCGCATCCATGGCAACTACTGCCAGCCCGAGCTCGTCATGAAGTTTGCCCAGAACTCCGCCGAGGCCTCCAACAACTGGCTCGACCAGTTCAGCGCCGAGGAGCTCGAGGGCATGACCTCCTCGTTCCTGCCGGCCACCGAGAACCAGCTCTCCGAGCTCGACGGCATCAAGTTCTGGCCGTCGGTCGCCTCCTTCTACGGCAACCCCAACGAGACCGAGATCGGCAACCGCAACACTGCCGTGGCCGTCGAGGCCGGCGGCGAGGTCCGCTACGGCTGCTGGGCCGAGTACATCACGCAGGACGCCGACGGCGCCGTCAACGGCTTCGTCGCCGAGGGGCCCGACGGCTACATCAAGTTCAACTGCAAGGCTGTCGTGTGCGCCTGCGGTGGCTTCGCGGCCAACCAGGAAATGATGAACGACCTCATCCCCGACATGGCCGCCGCGATCGTCGAGGGCGAGAGCCTCACCGCCATGTCCGCCAACAATGGCCGTGGCGTCCAGATGGCCTACTGGTGCGGCGCCCGTCTTGAGTACAACGTCGCCGGCATGAACATGAAGGGCCTCTCCGTCCCCGGCAAGATGAACGTCCTTCCCCAGGCCATGTGGATCGACTCCGTCACCGGCAAGCGCTACACCAACGAGTTCTATCCTGTCGCCGAGCAGCGCGGCATCCAGACCATCTACAGCAGCCGCGCCACCAAGTGGGCCATCTGCGACGACAACTTCACCACGTACCGCACCTACACCATCCCCCAGCATGCCGGCTTTGACGCCACCGAGTCCAACATCGAGAGCCTGCGTGAGTCTCTGGACGAGGCCTACGCCAAGTTCAACGGCACCTACGAGGAGCCCGAGCAGACCGAGCAGGGCGCCATGGGTGGCCCCATGACCTCCAACTCGTTCATCGCCGACGATACCCTCGAGGGCCTGGCCTCCCAGATGGGCCTGGGCGAGGAGCAGACCGCCGCGTTCCTGCAGCAGGTCGCCGACTACAACGAGTACTGCAAGAACGGCGCCGACCTGCAGTTCGGTCGTAACGCCCAGGTGCTCTTCCCCATCGAGCAGGGTCCCTTCTACGCGGTTGAGTTCAATCCCGTCCTGGGCGAGACGATGGTCACCTGCGGCGGCATCATCACCGACGGCGACCAGCGTGCCCTCGACAAGGACTACAATCCCATTCCCGGCCTCTATGTCTCCGGCAACGACTGCGGTCGCCGCTTCGGCATCGAGTACTGCACGCCCATCCCCGGCGTGTCCCTGGGCATGGCCATCACCCTGGGCCGCGAGTGCGGCAAGTCCGTGGCCAAGTACCTCGGCTAGCTTCTAACTATCTGCCGGGGCGCACCGATGTTCGATGCGCCCCGGTGCATCGGGCCTGTCGAGGCGCCACAAGCCGCTTCAAGGCCTCGTCATAGCTGCTGGTACTGTGTGCGCATGTTGCATGCACGAACATTGCGCGGCAGGATGCCCGCGTGGCTAAGGCACCTGCCGAATCCTCCGATATCACGTGCGGTATTGCCAAGCCGCGCGGCTGTGTGCCTACGTACGCATGTCGCGCGGCTTTTGCATGTCATATCAAGGCTTGTTCAACGCCTGCCGCCGCCCGTACTCTTTGATACCGGCCCCAACCAGGCATGTTGTTTTCAAACAGCGCGAGCCAAACGCGCTTTTCCGATTGCGTCGTCGCGGTGTCTGCGGGCTTACATATGCCTGCCCATTACAGTGCGAGATGTTATTGGCCCTGTGCATCGGGTCGCCGACCCTTCCGCTGGGTTACGGTCGTGACGTGCTCGAAAGGCGTGCCGGTCGAACGCTCGAGCACGGCCTTCTGTTCCTGCCCCGAAGAGGCTCGGCGGGGCCGCCGGCCTTGCAGGCGTGTCGCCCAAAGGGCTGCCAAACATACACATCTTTGTCAAGAAATGGATAAGAGCAGGTCCCTTGTAGTCTGTCCCGAACTGTACGCCCCGAACTGTAATGGGTGTCGCCGGCACGGGCGCCGCCTCCCATCAGCTGTCACCTGTCATCTTTCGGCCGAACGAGCCGAGCTGATCGTACTCGACCGTGCCTGCTGCAACGCCTGGGAACTGGTGTACCTCCGCTGTTATTGGCTGTCACCTTTCGGTCGCGCGAATCGCGCCCCTCTTTTTTCGCCGCTCAATACTTCGCTTGGGAGCCGGTACACGTCCGTCCTCCTCAACCGTCGGCTTTCGGACATGCGAGCAGGTAGCATCCTTTCGGACGCCCGCGCCCAATAATTTGCCTGAGAGCTGGCGCGCGCCCGTCCTCGACAACCATCGGTTTTCGGACGTGCGAGCAGGGCGCATCTTTCCCGGCCGTCTAGCGACTTGCTTGGGAGCTGGCACGCGCCCGTCTTCGTCAATCGTTGCTTTTCGGTCGTGCAAGTAAGGCACATCCTTTCCGACCGCCCAGCGACTCGCCTGCAAGGCAGCGTACGTCCACCTCATCAGCCGCCTCCTTCGGCACCCTGTCTGAGGGTCCTATCCACTTCGGGTCCCGAATTTGCTCTGCGCACTCGCATCCTGGTGTTGTGCCATGCGATAAGATTCAAATCTGCTAGTCCCGGACGAGCTTGGGGGATGTTTCTATGGGAGCCGTTTGTGCATCGGGGCGCGATGCTGCCCGGTATGTTTGCTTTGCCGCGTTCATGTCGACGCTGTTCATTTATTCGCCCAACGTCATGACGTTGTTTTCTTTCGACGTGGCCGAGTACACCGGCTCGTTCGCGGAGCCATGCCTCATCGCCACCCTGGTCAGCGCCTGCGCATTGCTTTCGGCCGAGCTGTTTGGCAAGGCGGGCGCAATAGAGCGCCTCCTTCTGGGAAGTGCCTTGAGAATTGCCTGCATCGCTCTCTACCTCGTCTCTTGCCTGCTCTTCGTTGTCTGCATCCTGGTTCAACTGCCTGCCGTCGCCGCCTATCTGGGCCTTATCGGTGTCGTTTGCGGCGTCTCCGTCATGGGCGTCTCGTTTCTTTGGGCCGAGGCGTTTCATGACGTGGACCTTTTTCGGGCAACCCTTGCAATCATCGCCGCACTGCTTCTTTCCGCCGCACTCCATGCGCTGAGCGGCATTTGCCCCTGGTATGGGATGCTTGTTATCGAGGTCATCTTGCTTCTTTGTGGCACATTGCCGCTGCTGTTTGCCCCTCTCGGTGCGGTGAACGCATCGCATGAAGAGGAGAGCGCTCCTGTATCGTCCGGTGAAGCTTCGGTTCAAAGCGAGGGCGGCCTTGCCTGGTGCGTACGCAAGGGGAGGGCCTTCGCCTCGATTATGGGTATCCCGCTTGTGGGTATGGCCATTTCATCGCTGGCTATCGGCGTCCGACCCTTTTATATATTCGACAGCACCGTCAACGCCCAGGTTCTGTCCATGTTCCTCGCCGTCTTGTTGGCGGCTCCTCTTGTCTGCCTGCGCAAAAAGCAGCCTATGTATATCTTCGTCTATCAGGTATATCTCCCCGCCCTTATCGCACTGGCAACGGCGTTGGCGATGCTGTTCCAAACGGGGATACTTGCCGAGATTGCCTGCGTATTTCTCCTTGCGACGTTCACGCTCGCTACGGCAATTGCCATCAGCGCATCCGTTGCCATCTCGAACGCACGGGAGTTTCCACGCGGTCTCGTCTTTGCCACGCTCATTGCTGTGTATTCCGGCCTTGGCATCACGGGCATCCGCGTCGGGGCGTCCTATTCCATGCTGTATGAGAACAGCCAGGCATTTTTGACGCTTCTGGCCGTGCTCTATACATGCGGCATGCTCGTGTTCGCCAGCATCAAGCTCTGGAGCGCAACAACGCGTAATGCCGAGGTGGACCATATTGACGCACCCGTAGCAAAGGACGAAGAGGCGGATAAGGCCCGAGAGACATTCGAACAGCGCTTGGAGAGAATCAGCAAGCAAGCGGGTTTGTCAGCGCGAGAAACGCAGATCATGTCGTACGTCGGCAAGGGGCACACGTCTGTGTACGTGGCCAAGACCCTGCTGATCTCTGATAGCACCGTCTACACGCATGTGAGGAACATTTACAGGAAGCTTGGCATCACGAGCCGCGAGGAACTTATCCAATTGTTCAACGATACTGATTAGCTAATATACCCGGCTTTACATTGTTATGTACAAAATGTGTCAGGCAAATTTCCTATTGCCAAGGTGAGAACGAGTCCCTATAGTTCTTTCTCGCGCCGCTGCCCCCGAGGGCACGGCGGCGAACCCCGAGAACCGGATACTGCGGAGAGTCGCAGGAGGTCA
>CAVJGP010000103.1:0-10747 GCA_963648855.1 Alistipes onderdonkii
GTACCACCAGTACGCTGCGCCTCCCGACGCCTTGCAGGCCAGAACCTGCTTTTAGAGGAGGTCGCGGAACCTGGCGCGCTGCGTTCTGCGGGGCCTCACGCGCGGTGGGTGCCTTTGGTGTGCTCCGGTGGGCTGGGGCCCACAGCGCGCGTCCTTGCCCAGCCGGTTTCTGAAAGTGGCTCAGGTATCTGGCGGGTCTTTGTTTCCTGAAGACTTCAAGCGCAGTTCAGACGCTATGGGTACAACTATAGGCGTCAAGTAAGCGGCCCCGGGCAAAGTCTCGGGGGCTTGTCACTAGGAAGGATTTACACCATGAGTGCCTTCGAAACGAACGATTCACCTATCGAGTACGCTCCCACGAGCGCTCGCAAGCGCGCGGGCATGGGGCTGACCGGCAAGATTGCCTCCGCCGCGCTCATCCTGTCGCTGGGCTTCGGCGGCGGGGCTTACCTCAGCAACGCCATGACCAACCAGGCTCTGGCCGATGACTCCTCGGCCACGGCCACGCAGACGGCCACGACCGACGCCACCTCCGATACCACGCTCGCCGAGACCGTCGCCGCCAAGGTCATGCCTTCCGTGGGCCAGGTCTATGCCCTCGTGAACAGCTCCGGCACGCTGGGCGTGTCGACCGGCTCCTGCGTGGTGCTGGACACCGACGGCTACATCGTCACGAACTACCACATCATCGAGGGCGCCGACGAGGTGCAGGGCCAGGAGACGCCCGTCGTCCAGATCAGCCTCGACGACAAGACCTATGACGCCACCATCGTGGGCACCGACCCCACGAGCGACATCGCTCTGCTCAAGATCGATCCGGGCGACGACACCCTCACGCCCATCACCTTCGGCGACTCCGACGCGCTCGAGGCCGGCTCCTGGGTCATGACCGTCGGCCACCCCAAGGGCCAGGAGACCTCCGTGTCCGTGGGCGTCGTCTCGGGCACCGACCGCACCGAGTCCATCTCCCTCAGTGAGACGAAGGCCTACTACACCGGCGTCATCCAGACCGACGCCATGATCAACTCCGGTTCTTCGGGCGGCGCCATGGTGAACTCCAACGGCGAGTTCGTGGGCATGACCACCTACAGCGCCACCAGCACCGGCGAGTGGTCGGGCATGAGCTACGCCATCCCCTCCAACTACATCCAGAGCGCCATCGAGCAGCTTCGCGCCAACGGTGTGGTGGCCCACCCCCAGCTCGGCATCAGCGTGGCCGACATGAGCACCTTCTACGGGGCCTACTACAACTACTATGGCACCTATGACCTGGGCAATTCCACGCTTCAGGGCGCCTACGTCATGAGCGTGGTCGAGGGCTCGGGCGCCGACGAGGCTGGCGTCAAGGAGGGCGACATCGTCACCGCCGTCGACGGCACCTCCATCAGCTCGGCCGACGACCTCATCGTCCAGGTGCGCAAGCACTCCATCGGCGACACGGTGACCCTCACCGTCGAGCGCGACAACGAGGAGCAGGACATCACGGTCACCCTCGGCAGCGACGTGACGGCCGACGACTCCGCCGACTCCGATGAGGCCAGCGACGACTCCTCCGACTCCGACGAGGGCACCTCGAAGATCAAGAGCGTCTTCGACTATCTCTTCGGGAACTCCGACTCCGACGATGAGTCCGACGACTCCTCGAGCGACTCCTCCCAGGGTGGCCGCTCCAGCAAATCCGACTCCGGCTCTGAGGGCTCCGACGGCTACGGTTACGGCGATGACTACGGCTACGGTTACGGCAACGGCTATGGCTACGGGTACGGTAACGGCTACGGCTCCTACTATGGCTCCTACGGCAACCCCGGTTACGGCTATGGCTATGGTTCCTACGGCATGTCCGATGTCCAGCAGATCGGTCAGCAGGTCAGCGGCACCGAGGCATAACCTGGCGTTTTCCTGAACCACGCACGTAAAAACAAAGGCTCGCAGGACGTGTGCCTGCGGGCCTTTTTCGTTTCCGCTTGCGCCCGTTTGTGTCTGGCGCGTGACAAGTCTTTTCCACTCGGCAACGCCTTTGTTTCCGGCAGTTTGCCGAAACTTTAGAGAAACACCCCCTTCCTACAGTAGCTGAGCGTTGGTTCAGTTCGTGGCGGCCCGATGCCGTCAAGTTAGGAAAGGAGGCCCTCCCATGATTGATACCGGCGATACCGCGTTCATTCTGGTGAGTGCGTTCTTGGTCTTCATCATGACCTTGGGAATCGGTTTCTTCTACGGCGGCATGGTGCGCCGCAAGAACGTGGGCAACACCATGTTCATGTGCCTGGCCGTGGCCGGCGTTGCGAGCGTCATCTGGGTGGCCTTGGGCTACTCGCTGGCCTTCGGCAGCGGCTTTGCCGCCGAGGACGGCACCGCCAACCCCATCGTGGGCGGCTTTGACAGGCTGTTCCTGTCGGGCATCACGCTCGACACCGCCTGGGGCACCATCCCGGAGTACGTTTGGGCGCTCTTCCAGGGCATGTTCGGCCTCATCACCATCGCCATCATCGCAGGCGGCATCGTGGAGCGTATGCGCTTCTCCCGCTTCCTGATTTTCGTTGTGGCGTGGATGCTGCTCGTGTACTGCCCGCTGGCGCACATGATGTGGGGCGGCGGCTTCCTGGGCGAGACCATCGGCGCCTATGACTTCGCAGGCGGCGACGTGGTGCACATCTCCTCCGGCGTCACGGCCCTCACGCTCGCCATCGTCATCGGTGCCCGCCATGGCAACGGCAAGCTCACCTACCAGCCCCACAACATCCCCTTCGTGATGCTGGGCACCCTCTTCCTGTGGCTCGGCTGGTTCGGCTTCAACGCCGGTAGCGCCGGCGCCGCCAACGGCCAGGCCGGCCTTGCCCTTGCCACCACCAACACCGCCGCAGCCATGGGCATGCTCGCCTGGATGGCCGTCGAGCGCATCAAGACCGGCAAGGTGACGCTGCTGGGCGGCTGCTCCGGCGCCGTCGCGGGCCTCGTGGCCATCACCCCCGGCGCTGGCTATGTGGACGTCTGGGCTTCCATCATCATCGCCATCATCGTGGCCGTGGTGTGCTACTTCGCAGTCTCCCGTCTCAAGAAGCACTTCGGCTATGACGACGCCCTCGACGCCTTCGGCGTGCACGGCATCGGCGGTATGTGCGGCACCATCCTCACCGGCGTCTTCGCCAACCCCGACCTGGGCGGCTTCGCAGGCCTTCTGTACGGCGACCCCATGCAGGTCGTCCGCCAGCTCCTCTCCGTCGTGTTCGTCGTGGTGTTCGCCGCTGTCATGACCTTCATCATCGCCAAGGTCATGGAGCTCGTGGGCGGCAGCCTGCGCGTCTCCGAGCGTGACGAGGCCCGTGGCCTGGACGTCTCCGAGCACGGCGAGCCTGCGTACCCCGCCTTCTCCGGCATGGACCTCAACTAAGTCATCCTACGACGCGAAAGGAAGTGTCACATGAAGAAGATTGAGGCGATTGTCCGTCCCGAAGTCATCGAGGACATCAAGTCGGCGCTTTTTGCCGCAGACGTCGAGGGAATGACCATCTCGCAGGTGCAGGGCGCGGGCAACCAGCACGGCTGGACTGAGTACTATCGCGGCACCGAGGTGCTCGTGCAGATGCGCGCCAAGGTGAAGATCGAGATTGTCCTGCCCGACGAGAAGATCGACCCCGTGGTGGACATCATCTTGAAGGCCGCCCGCACCGGCGCGACCGGCGAGGTGGGCGACGGCAAGATCTTCATCTACCCCGTCGACGAGGCCATCCGTATCCACACGGGGGAGCGCGGCGTCGACGCCATCCTTACGAGCAAGAAGGAGTAGGCGTTTTCGAAGCGGTTTTTGTACGTCTCGTGATGAGCCAAGGGTTTGCCTGATTTCTACTTGCATCGAAGGACGAAATGAGGCAAACTTTCCTAGCTGCAACACGTGGTGGGAGTAGCTCAGTTGGCAGAGCGTCGGATTGTGGCTCCGAAGGTCGAGGGTTCGAGCCCCTTTTCTCACCCCATTTTGCGCCGTTAGCTCAGCTGGCCAGAGCAGGGGACTCTTAATCCCAAGGTCCAGGGTTCGAATCCCTGACGGCGCACCATTTGCATTCGAGAGCCCGGGTAGGCGAGAGCCACCTGGGCTTTTTCGTGCGTGTCGGGTGTCGGCTGCGTGAGCGGGTTGGATGTGGCCGGCGAGGCGGGCCAACCCCAGCCCCAGCCCAAGGCCGCAGGCTGTCGCAGGCCTATCGTGCGTGTGCAGTCTGTGAGTATGCCATTGCCGCAGGCCCGCCGCATGATGAGCGGCGCATGCGCATGCGATGCCGTCGTTCTCGCCGCCGCGCCGCATGAAGAAACCCCCGCCCGCAAGCGCCTGGGCGCCGCGAGCCGGGGTCGAGCGAGTCCGCCTCTATCCGCTTATCTCCCAGGCGTGCCCTCGCGCCCTAGCTCGCCAGACAGAGCGTGTCGAGCTTCGCGAGCACCGCGTCGATGGCGAAGGGCTTGGAGAGGTGCGCGTCCATGCCCGCCTGCAGGCACTGCTGCTCGTCGGTGGCGAAGGCGTTGGCCGTGAGGGCGATGATCGGCACGTGCGAGCCCCTCTTGGCCTCGAGGCGCCTGATCTCGCTCGTGGCCTCCAAGCCGTTCATCACGGGCATCTGCATGTCCATGAGGATGGCGTCGAACTTCTCGGCCGCGTCGATGAAGAGGTTCACGCACTCCTTGCCGTCGCAGGCGCGCTTGCAGGTCACGCCGTGCATCTCAAGCAGCGTGGAGGCCACCTCCCAGTTGAGGTCGTTGTCCTCGGCCACCAGCACCTTGAGGTCGGGGCGGGGAGCGACCTGGGACGTGCGGGGCGGTTCGGCTTTATCGGCCGGGGCGCACTCCACCTCGAAGCGCACGGTGAAGGTGCTGCCCTTGCCCAGCTCGCTGCTCACCTCGATGGTGCCGCCGAGCAAATCTACGATGTCCTTGACGATCGTGAGGCCCAGGCCCACGCCTCGCACCTTGTTGATGCGCGTATCCTCCTCGCGGGAGAAGCTGTCGTACACCTTGTCGATGAACTCGGGCGAGATGCCCCGGCCCGTGTCGGCAACGGAGAGGCACAGCATGCAGCGCCCCGGCGTGGCCACCTGCTCCTGCCACAGCTCGAGCGTGACCGCGCCGTCTGCGGGCGTGAAGTTGACGGCGTTGGAGAGCAGGTTGTTTATGACCTGGGCGAGGCGCACGTCGTCGACCATGATGCTGTCATGTTCGATGTCATGCACGAGGCAGGAGTACCTCATGCCGCCAGGCTTTCCGCCCATGTTGAAGTCGAACTGGAACGGCTTCATCATCTCGCTCAGGCTGATGCGCCGGGGCCTCAGCGCCATGCGCCCGTCCTCGATGTCCGTGAGGTCGAGCACGTCGTCCATGAGCCGGCACAGGTAGTCGCAGCTCTCGTCGAGGCGCTTGAGGGCGTACAGCGCCTTCTGCCTGTCGTCTATCTGGGCGGTGGCGATGAGGCCGAAGCCCTTGATCGCGTTCATGGGCGTGCGGATGTCGTGCGCCAACTTCGAGAGGAACTCCAAGCTCGCCTTGGCCTGCGTCTTTGCCTGCGAGGCTATGACGGCCAGGCGCTCCTCGCGGCGCTTCGCGTCGCTCACCGAGGAGGTGACGAGCAACACGTGGGTCACGCGCCCCTCCTCGTCGCGGTGCTTGGCGATGAAGCGCGAGAAATGCCAGTCGCCGTTGCTCGTCTGATACTCGATGCCGACGCTGTCGTCTTGGCTCAGGCGGCCGGGCAGGGTGGTGAAGTCGAAGAACGCCAGCACCGGCTGCTGGTGCTCGACGCTCACGCGCTCGTGGCACAGCCTGCGCAGCATTTGCGAGGCGCTACCGTGGGTGCCCGAAAGCCGGTGCATCTCGCCCTCGCGCGACACCTCCTCGTACGTGTCGTCGAGCAGCCGAATCCTGAAGATGGAGAAGTAAATCTTGGAGATGGCCGAGATGATCTCGTTGTTGAGGCGCGCCTCTTCCAAGGCCTGCTTAAGGGCGGACTCGTAGTCGAGCTCGCCTTTGATGGTGTCGTCGATGTACCTGAAGCCGATGATCGCGGTGAAGGCGCCCGGATCCATCTGGACGCGGATCACCTGGCCCTCGTAGTAGCGCTTGCCGTGCTCGCTGGGCACCGACTCGTAGCGGTAGGTGAAGCGCTCTTTCTGGCACAGTTCCTCGCGCAGGTGCTCCAGCGAGAAGAACTCGCGCATGCGCTGGGCGTCTTGGCGGGTCAGCGTGAAGGCGTCGGAATATTTCCGCACGAGCTGGGGGAAGTCGATGGTCTTGGACTCGGCGTCGCCGAGCAGCTCGTGGGCGTTCGTGGAGTTGGAGAGCTTGATGACCTCGGCCTTACCGGTCATGAGGTCGATGAAGTAACAGGCCGTGAAGTCGTGCGTGAGGCTGTCGAGGAAGCGCTTCTCCTTCTGGAGGCTGTCGAGGGCCTGCTCGAGCTCCTCGGCGTGGCGCTCCTTCTCGACGGTCTCGCGCTTCACGTCGCGCAGAACGACGGTCGCCATGCCCTTTTCCTGGCAAGGCGAGACCACGATATACAGATACGAGCCCACCTCTTCAGAGATGGACGTGAACTCCGAAGGGGTGCCAAGATAGGCGGCCTCATAGGAGGGCTTGAGCCACTTTCGGTCGCCGTCGGGGAAGACCTCGTAGAAGCGGCTGCCGACGAGGCGCTCCCGGGGCACGCCCGCAAGCTTGGCCAGGGCCTCGTTGGCATACGCGAAGATGAGGTCGCTGGGTGCTCCCTCTTGGTCGAGCACGACCTGGATGGCGCAGAAGGCCAGCGGGCTGGAGTCGAACATGCCGACGCCAAGGTTGCGTGCGCAAGAGTCTCCCATACTCCACCTCCCCGTTTTGTGGGGGCTATTGTAGCGCGGCGCGCGGACGAGATTCATCCAGGCCGGTGTAAAGAGCATTCTTTGGCCGGGTGAAAGTTCGATCCGGCCGGCTTCGGCTCCTTCTTGTCCGGACATGCGGTAGGTGGCGCCATGGGGTAAGGCTCTTACCCTGTGAGGGTAACGACGAGCGTTTTGGCTGCTAGATGGGCATGTTTGAAAATTACCCAGCGGGGGGAATGGCTCCTTGCCCCTCGTGCGGCCATTATCTGCCCCAGCGACGCGCCAAGTGCACAGGCGCGCCGCATGTTCCGAGTGTGTTCCCACATAAGTTGAATGCATTGAGAGGAATCTACATCATGAGCATGACCCGTCGTTCTTTCGTCGCCGGCGCCTCCATGGCCGCTGCCGCCACGACCGCCCTGGCCGGCGCCTCCGCCGCCCTGGCTCAGGACACCATCACCGAGTCGGGCAACCCCGCCTGGCTGGGCGACGCCCCCGAGATCGCTGAGTCCGACATCACCGAGACCGTCGAGACCGAGGTCCTCGTCTGCGGCTTCAACACCGGCGGCGTGCCCTGCGCCCTGTCTTGCGCCCAGAACGGCTCCAAGACCTACGTCATCGAGCGCGACTCCGAGGAAACCTGCCAGAAGATGCGCGAGGACATCGGCGCCATCAACTCCACGCTGCAGAAGAACTCCTTCGCCGAGTTCCCCGAGTTCGAGATCTCCGAGAAGGACGCCGTCGAGGACATCGTCCGCTACGCCAACGGCTTCTGCAACTACGACCTGATCAAGCTGTGGGCCCAGAACTCCGGCGAGTGCATCGACTGGATCACCGAGACCATCGAGGCCACCGGCAAGTACGTGATGGAGTTCGAGGGTGGCATCGGCAACCAGGACGGCGAGGGCCGCGACCGCGCCTACGCCACCGGCCACAGCCCCCAGCCCACCGACGCGGCGGGCGACGACGACTCCTACACCAAGGTCATGCGTCAGGCTGCCATCGACGCCGGCGCCGAGGTGCGTTGGAGCTGCCCGCTGCGCAAGCTCGAGCAGGACGAGAACGGCCGCGTGACCGGCGCCATCGCCGAGGACACCACCGACGGCCACTTCGTGCGTATCAACGCCTCCAAGGGCGTCGTGCTCGCCACCGGCGGCTACTCCACCAACACTGAGATGATGACGGCCCTGCAGCCCGAGATCGTCGACGGTCGCATCCTGTGCACCTCCGGCTCCACCGACGACGGCTCCGGCATCAAGGCCGGCATGTGGCTCGGCGCCCGCAAGGACCCGATCGGCACCTCGATCCTCTTCAACCGCTGCTGCGTCACCCCCGAGGAGACCGCGGGCAACGGCGTCGTGGGCCGTTGGTTCTGGTTCGGCGAGCAGCCCTTCCTGAAGGTCAACCTCAACGGCGAGCGCTTCTGCAACGAGTCCGGCCCCTACGACTACATGCTGCACAGCACCTGGAGCCAGCCCTATCACACCTACTGCGACATCTGGGACTCCGACGCCAAGGCCAAGGCCGAGCAGCTCAACGAGGTCGGCTGCTGCCGTCTGTTCCCGTTTGACAACGGCGCCCAGAACAACATCCCCTTCGATGTGGTCTGGAACAACATGAACGCCAAGCTCATCGAGGACGGCTACATCCAGCAGGCCGACACCATCGAGGAGCTCGCCGAGAAGCTGAACATCCCGGCTGAGAACCTCGTGGCCACCGTCGAGAAGTACAACGGCTTCTGCGACGCCGGCGAGGACACCGACTACTACAAGGAGGCCTACCGCCTCACCAAGCTGGACACCCCGCCCTACTACGGCGTGCGCACCGGCTCCTGGCACCTCGCCACGTTCGACGGCCTGCTCATCAACACCAAGATGCAGGTTCTCGACCAGGACAACAACCCCATCGAGGGCCTCTACGCCATCGGTGACTGCTCGGGCGGCTTCTTCTGCGTGAGCTACCCCAACCTCTTCACCGGCCTGGCCTGCGGTCGTACGTCCACCGAGGGCTACCTCGTCGGCAAGAATTTCGCCGAGTAGGAGTTGCGGAACCTCGGCGGCTGCGTTCCACGGAGCCTCACGTACATCGAATACGCTACGGCTCCGTGCGCCTTGCCGCCGAGAACCCGCGTTTTAGAGGGCGGAACCTGGCGCGCTGCGTTCCACGGAGCCTCACGCGCGGTGCGCACCTTTGGTGTACATTTAGTACGCATCGCACCTGTGCGCCTTGCGCATCAGAACCTGCTTTTAGAGCGCCTCGCGCCTGAGGATTTGCGGCATACTTTTAACGAGTGGGACACCCCGTCGGCACATGTGGTCGGCGGGGTGTTTTAGTATGGAGCTTTGACGTGTTCGGCGCGGCGAGGGGAGGGCCCATGGAGCAGACGGAAGACCGCACGGCCCAGACGGGTCCTGTGGCCTTTGCCCGGGGCGTGTTCACCTCGGCCGCCTGTTGGCGCGTCATCGCGGCGGTTGCGCTGGGCAACCTCGCGGTGCTGCTCATGAACCGCAGCCTCTTCCCATATTTTGACGGCGTGTTCACCTACGCGCGCGACATCTCCATCTCATGCAGCGGGGTCTTCTGCATAACGGTCGGCCTCGTCTCGCTCGTGCGGCCTGAGATATTGCGCGGGCGGGTGCTTGCCGCGGGGACGTTCGTGGCCCTCGTCGTCGGGGCCGTGCTCACGTGCGCGGGCCTCGCGTGGGGGCTGGCCCCCGTTCTCGTTATTGGGGCGGCCCTGTTCGTCACGGCGCGCGGCTGGGGCCTGCTCACGGCGAACCTCTCCGCCGTGCGCCTGCCCGCCTCCCAGGCACTGACCTGCATTGTGTGCGGCATCGGGCTGGGACAGGTGACCGAGCTTCCCGTGCGCCTGCTGCTTTCCCAGGAAGTTTGCGTCGCTCTCATGTTCGTGGCGGTGGCCGTCTCCATCTTGCTGCCGGCCCGCGTCTCGTCCGAGCTTGTGGACACCATCGCCCGCAACGAGCCCGGCGCCGACCTGGCGGTGACACGCCCGGCCTCGTTCGTGCCGCTCAACAGCCAGTTCTACGTCTTCCTCATCCTGTCGCAGGCCGTCTTCGGCTTCGCCCTACGCTTCGGCGAGGTGGGCGGGATGCCCGCCTTCGGCAGCATGTCGGCCTTCTTCGTGCTCGGCCTTGCGCTCATCGTCATCGCGATGTCGGGACGCTTCTTCAGCGACTTGCTCGCCAACGTGATCGTGCTCGCGCTCGTCGCGGGCTTTTTGCTCATCATCGTGGGCGGTACGGCCAACGTGTACTGGGCAAACGGCATCCTCACGGTGGGCACGTCGCTGTTCAACGCGCTTATGTACGCCGTGCTTGTGGCCCTGGCTGGGCGCAACCGCCTGGCGAGCCTGTCCATCATGGGCTGGGGCGTGGGCCTGGCCAGCTTGTCCACCACCTTCGGTGCCCTTGTGGGCACGACCGCCAACGCCCTCGTGGGGGCCGGCAGCCATGAGAAGCTCGCCGCCTTGGTGAGCGTCGTGGTGCTGCTCGTGGTGGCCTACATTCTCTTCGGCCTGCGCAACTTCTCCTTCCAGGCCACCATCGAGGGCGTCGAGGCCATGCCGACGGGCCCCATTCCCGTGATCGTCGAGACGCACCCCGGCGCCGAGGAGCTCTTCAGCGCGCGCGTCAGCGACCTTGCCGCCAAGTACGGCCTGACGCCGCGCGAGGCCGAGACGTTCGGCATGCTTGCCCGCGGCCGCAATCGCGAGTACATCGAGGAGCACCTGGGCGTGTCGCGCAACACCGTGAAGGCCCACGTCAAGCACATCTACGCGAAGCTGGGGATACACTCCCACCAAGAGCTCCTGGATTTGGTGGAAGAGTAGGGGAATAGTGTCGCGGAACCTCGTCCGCTGCGTTCTCGGGAGGCTAGAGTACTCCAGTACACGTCGC
>CAVJGP010000104.1:0-9115 GCA_963648855.1 Alistipes onderdonkii
AGGGCTTATGTGCGAGGTCTGGGGCCATATTGGGTTATTTGGCGGCAGCAGCCAAATCCGCCCCGTGCGTGGCGGCCGGATACTAGGCGGCCCTCAAGGTCTCGGGAGTATCCGGTCGCACCGCTTCGCGCATGGCGGGAAGGTATCGGATGGCCCCAGGTCTCGGAAATCCTGCCCGCCGCCCCGTGCGCGACAGACGGATTCGGGCGGTTCCAGGACCCGGAAGCCATGCTTCACCGCCCACGCGTGGCGGTTCGCCACGACCACTCGCTTGTTCCGGTTCGCGCTCTATGCGGCGTCTCTCAGATATGCTTCCCCAGCGCCTCGATGTAGGCTTGGCCGTAGCGGCTCAGGTGCGTGCCCTTGCGCGTGAGGACGCCGATCTCCATGTACTCGTCGAGCTCGAGCGGCACCGACACGATGCTGGGCCCGTTGAGCTCGGCGGAGATGACGCCCGAGCACACGGTGAAGCCGTTCAGGCCGATGAGCAGGTTGAACAGCGTGGCGCGGTCGCGCACGCGGATGTTGCGCCGGCAGTCGAGCGCCCCCACGAGCTCCTCGGCGTAGTAGAAGGAGTTGTGGCTGCCCTGCTCGTAGCTGAGGAAGGGGTAGTCGGCCAGGTCGTCCAGGGTGAGGCTCGCCCGGCCCGCCAAGGGGTGCTCCGCGCAGAGGAACACGTGCGGCTGCGCCCGGAAGAGCGTCTCGAACGCAAGGTCGCGGGCGCGAATCTCGCGCTCGAGCACCTCGCGGTTGCGTGCGCTGAGGTAGAGAATGCCCAGCTCGCTGCGCATGCGCGTCACGTCGTCTATGATTTCGTACGTCTCTTCCTCTCGGATAGTGAAATCGTAACGATTCGCGTCGAACTGCCGGATGACGTCGACGAAGGCGTTCACCGCAAACGAATAGTGCTGGCACGACACGCTGAAGTGCGGCGCAGGGTCGGCCGCGCCCTTGTAGCGGCTCTCGAGCAGGTCGGCCTGCTCGAGCACCTGGCGGGCGTAGCCCAGGAAGGTCTCGCCCTCCTCGGTGAGCGTCACGCCCTTGCTCGTGCGGTCGAAGATCTGCACGCCCATCTCGCGCTCCAGGTCGCGCACGGCCGCCGTGACGCTGGGCTGCGACACGAAGAGCCGCCGTGCCGCCTCGGTGACGTTGCCGCACTCCGCCACCTTCACCGCCCACGCGAGCTGCTGCAACTTCATCCGTCCGACCCCTCTCTCCGTGTGCCCGCATGTCCGCCGTCGTGCCTGCGCGTCCCCCCGAGCTCGCGGAAGCCGTGCCTAGCCCCGTGCAGTCCGTCCGCCGTCGTGCCCGTGCGCCGCCCCGAGGCCTCGGGGGTCCTCTCGCGTGCGCCTGCGCGTCCGTTTCCATGCCCGCGCGCCGTCCCAGGGCCCTTCGGGCCCCTTCCCGCACGCCTGCGTGTTCGTCGCGCCATGGTACTCCCGCCACCGCCTGCATTCGTGGGGCAATCGTCGGGGGTTTGTGAAGGCAAAGTGCGCTGAGGCTATCATTTTTTACTGAATCGGGTGCATGTCCGGCGCAATCGGGTGGCG
This sequence comes from Alistipes onderdonkii, assembly GCA_963648855.1. Lineage (GTDB taxonomy): Bacteria > Actinomycetota > Coriobacteriia > Coriobacteriales > UMGS124 > UMGS124. The sequence goes on from CAVJGP010000104.1 coordinate 1,551, forward strand.
CGTTGACAAGTTTTAAGGGGAAAACTATAAAGTCACCCGCTTCGAATCTTCGTAGAAAGGATTGTCCCGCATGACCACCATCGACCTCACCAGCGCCGGCGTCTCCCGCCGCTCCTTCATCGCCGCGAGTGCCGCCCTCGCCGCTGCCCTGGGCCTGACCTGCGCCGGCCGCGCCCTCGCCGCCGACGAGAAGGCCGCTTCTGCCGACACCAAGGACGACAAGGCCGCCGACACCGACGCCGCGGAGGAAGTCACCTTCCCCATCACCATCAAGCACGCCCTGGGCGAGACCGTGATCGAGAGCAAGCCCGAGCGCGTGGCCTGCGTGGGCTGGCTCAACCAGGACGCCGTCATCGCCCTGGGCATCGCGCCCGTGGGCTTCTCCGCCGCCAACTACGGCGTGGAGGAGGGGCAGAAGATGCTGCCTTGGACCCAGGAGGCCCTGGAGAAGCTCGGCGTCACCGACCCCGTGACCTTCGACGACACCGACGGCGTGGACTTCGAGGCCGTGAGCGACACCCAGCCCGACATCATCCTGTGCGCCTACTCCGGCATCACGCAGGAGGATTACGACAAGCTGACCAAGATCGCCCCCACCGTGGCCTACCCCGAGGCCGCCTGGCTCACCACCTGGCGCGACCAGACCTCCATCGAGGCCGAGGCGCTGGGCATGAAGGCTGAGGGTGACAAGCTCATCTCTGATTGCGAGGCCCTCATCGCCGAGAAGCTGGCCGACCACCCCGCGCTCGCCGGCAAGACCTGCGCCCTGCTGAACGTTCCCACCACCGATTTCAGCAAGTTCTACGTGTACCTCTACACCGACCCGCGCGGCTCCTACCTCAAGGACCTGGGCATGGAGCTGCCCGAGAGCCTGCTCGAGCTCACCAAGGACGAGACGAGCTTCTGCGCCACCATCTCCTCCGAGCTGGCCGACCAGGTGAGCGACCTCGACGTGGCCGTCATCTACGGCGACGAGGCCTTCCTGGCCGAGCTGCAGGCCGATGCCCTGCTCGGCACCATCCCGGCCATCAAGAACGGCGCCTGCGTGATGCTCGAGGGCACCACGGCACTCGCTGGCTCGGCCACGGCCTCCATCCTGTCCATCCCCGCCACCATCGACGAGTACCTCGAGAAGCTCGACGTCGCCGCGCAGCTCGCCGACGCCGCCGAGTAACCCCGTGCGCGCCGTGAAGAAGCCCGCTTCGGCCGGCCGCCAAGAAGGCTCCGCGCCCGCGACCTGCGCGCCCGTCCCCTGCGCGTCCGCACCCTGTGCGCCCGCGCCGGGGACGTCGCCCGCGCAGGCCACGCGGGCCGTGCGCGCCCCGCGCCCCCTCGGCGTGGCCGCCCTGTGCGTGGCGTTCGCCCTGCTTGCGCTGGCAAGCGTGGCGTCGCTGTCGCTGGGCACGCGCACCATCCCCTTTTCCGACGTGGTGGGGGTGCTCCTGGGCCAGGCCGACCCCGACGGCTTCACGGCGCGCATCGTCATGCAGCGCGCGCCGCGCACCCTGTTCGCCCTGCTGGCGGGGGCGGCCCTGGGCGTGTCGGGCCTGCTCATGCAGGCCGTGACGCGCAACCCCATCGCCGACCCGTCCATCCTGGGGGTGAACTCGGGCGCGGCGCTCGCCGTCGTGTGCGGCATCGCCTTCCTGCACATCTCCACCTCGGGGCAGTACATGGCCCTGGCCGTCGCCGGCGCCGCGGTGACGGCGCTCTTCGTGTACGGCGTGGGCTCGGCGGGCGCGGGCGGGGCGTCGCCCCTCAAGCTCGCGCTTGCCGGCACGGCGGTGTCGGTGGCGCTCTCCAGCCTGGTGAGCATCGTCATCATGCCGCGCAACTCCGTGATGGACCAGTTCCGCTTCTGGCAGATAGGAAGCGTGGGCGGCGCGGGCTGGGGCGACGTGGCCGGCTTCGTGCCCGTCTTCGTGGCGGGCGTGCTCGTGGCGCTCGTCATGGCGAGCTCGCTTGAGGTGCTGGCCCTGGGCGACGACGCCGCCGTGGGCCTGGGCGCCCGCCCGGGCCTCATCCGCGCGGTGAGCTCTGCGGCCGCCGTGCTGCTCTGCGGGGCGGTCACGGCGTTGGCCGGCCCCATCGGGTTCGTGGGCCTCATGGTGCCCCACGCGGTGCGCATGGTGTGGCGCAGCGCCTCCATGCGCTCGGTCATGCTGCTGTCCGCCCTGGTAGGGGCCCTGCTCCTCGTGGTGGCCGACGTCATCGGCCGCGTGGTGGGCGGCACGGGCGAGGTGGAGGTCGGCATCGTGACGGCCGTCGTCGGCGCCCCCGTATTCATCGCCGTGGCCGTGCGCTCCGGCCGCGCCGCGAGCCTTGGGGAGGCGAGGTAGCCATGGGAGAGGCTGAGAAGACCGGCCTCGCTGCCCTCCGCGCGAGCCTCTCGGCGGGCCGCAGGCGCTGGTGCGCCCTGAGCGCCTCGCTCGTGGTCGTGGTGGCCGCCCTGGCCGCCGGCGTCCTCATGCTCGGCAACACCGTCTACGACCCGGCCACCGTGCTCGCCGTCCTGCGCGGCGAGGAGGTGCAGGGCGCGAGTTACGCCATCTGGGAGGTGCGCCTGCCGCGCCTGGCGTGCGGCGTGCTTGCCGGCTTTGCCTTCGGCATGGCGGGCAACACGTTCCAGACCATGCTGCGTAACCCCCTGGCCAGCCCCGACGTCATCGGCATCACCTCGGGCGCGAGCGTGGCGGCCGTGTTCTGCATCCTCATGCTCGGCTGGGGCGCGGGCCAGGCGTCGGCCGTGGCCGTCGTGGCGGGCCTCGCGTGCGCGGCGCTCATCTACGGCCTGTCGTGCATCGGGGGCTTCTCGGCCGGCAAGCTCATCCTCGTGGGCCTGGGCGTGCAGGCGCTCACGAAGGCTGTGACCAACTACCTGCTGCTCAAGGGTGCCGAGTACGACGTGCCGGCCGCCCTGCGGTGGCTTTCGGGCAGCCTGTCGGGCACGAGCCTGGCCGACGCCGTGCCGCTTCTGCTCACGCTGCCGCTCGCGCTCGTGGTGGTGTGCCTGGGCCGCCAGCTGCGCGTGCTCGAGCTGGGCGACGAGGCCGCCGTCATGCTCGGCGTGCGCCCCAACCTCGTGCGCGGCGCGCTCATCGTGTGCGCCGTGGTCATGGTTGCCCTGGGCACCGCCGCCACCGGCCCCATCGCCTGCGTCACCTTCCTGGCCGGCCCCATCGCCTCGCGCATGCTGGGCCAGCAGGGCAGCGCCGCCGTGCCGGCGGGCCTGGTGGGCGTGGCTCTCGTCCTGGCGGCCGACATCGTGGGCCAGAACTTCCTCGGCACGCGCTTCCCCGTGGGCGTGGTCACGGGCATCCTGGGCACGCCGTACCTGCTGTACCTGCTCGTCGTGATGAACAAGAAAGGCTCGATGTAGGATGACGACGCAAGCAAACGACGTGCGGGACACTCTCGCGGCACAGGGCCTGAGCTGCGGGTATGCCGGGCGCACCATCATCGAGGGCATGGACGTCTCCATCCCCGACGGCAAGGTGTCCGTCATCATCGGCGCCAACGGCTGCGGCAAGTCCACCCTGCTCAAGACCCTCGCGCGTCTCATCAGGCCCACGGCGGGCCAGGTGCTCGTGGACGGCGCAGCCATCCAGTCCATCCCCACCAAGAAGCTCGCCCAGCGCCTGGGTCTCTTGCCCCAGAGCTCGCTTGTGCCCGACGGCATCCGCGTCTGCGAGCTGGTGGCGCGCGGGCGCTTCCCCTACCAGCAGTTCATGCGCGGCCTGCAGCAGTCCGACTACGAGGCCGTGGCGCAGGCCATGGAGCTCATGGGCGTGGCCGAGCTGCGCGACCGCCCGGTGGACGCGCTCTCCGGCGGGCAGCGCCAGCGCGTGTGGATCGCCATGGCGCTGGCCCAGCAGACCGACGTGCTGCTGCTCGACGAGCCCACCACCTACCTCGACATCGCCTACCAGGTGGAGATCCTCGACCTGCTACGCGAGCTCAACCGCGCGCACGGCACCACGGTGGCGATGGTGCTGCACGACATCAACCTCTCCGCGCGCTACGCCGACCACATGTTCGCCCTCAAGTCCGGCGCCCTTGTGCGCCAGGGCACCCCGCGCGAGGTGGTGACCCCCGACCTCATCCGCGAGGTCTTCGACCTCGAGGCCCTCGTCATGGACGACCCCGTCTCCCACACCCCCTTCATCGTCCCCATCGGCAGGCACCGTGGCGAGTAGGGGAGCAGGCGGGTGCGGCGAAGCCTTCTATAGGAACGGCACCATGTACAGGGGGATAAACGTGATGCCGTCCTCAACCTTCAAATCCAGGGGATGCACCACGTAGGGCACGTGGAGCTGCGAGGGATACTTCGCCATGAACTTGCGAAGCGAGGACAGCGTGTACCGCGTGCTCGACTTGACCTCGATAGGCGAGATGTTGTGCCTGCTCGTGGCAGACGCTTTCGCGATGAGGAAGTCTATCTCCATGCGGCTGGCGGCGTCGTCCCTGCTGGGGTTGGCATAGAAGAACAGCCTGTGGCCCGAGGCTCGCAGCATTTGGGCTACGGCGTTCTCCACCACCATGCCCATGTTCACCTCGAGCTTGTCAAGCAGGATCTTCTTGTACACCTGCTCGTCAACCAGACCGCGCTCGTCGAATGCGTGGCTGATCAGCAGCCCGGTGTCTGCCATGTAGCACTTGAGCGTCGTGCGGTCCCTGTTGAGGTTGAGGCCGAGCGTGGGTTCCGTCGTGTTGTAGCAGTTGTTGACGACCATGGCGTCGGACAGCCAGAAGAGCGCGTCGCGAAACTCGTCGAACGTCGCCCCCTTCTCCACGGATGCAAGCCTGAAGTGGCGGTTCTGGTTTTTGAGCTGCGAGGGGATCTCGTCATAGATCGATTCGACGCGCAGGGCGTCCCGGCCGGCGTGCTTGCGGATGTCGTCGCGGTAGAGTTTGAGAATGCGGCGCTTCGCCCGGTCGACCTTCTCGAAATCCCTTGACTCCGCATACGCCGCGACGGCCTGGGGCATGCCGCCGACGAGCAGGTACTGCCTGAACAGGTCCATGGCCTTGCGATGGAGCGCCTGGCCTATGGGTTTGCGGGCCTCGAAACAGCCGCGAACGAGCGGCATGAGTGCTTCGTCGCCCATGGCCCAGCAGAACTCCTCGAAGTCCATCGGAAGCATGTCGACCGAGTCCTCCTCCGAGGGGATGAGGATGTCCTCGACGTTCTTTTTGATCGACATGAGGGAGCCGGTCTCAATGTAGTCGAAGCGCCCGTCGGCGACCAGGTACTTGATTGCGCTGCGGGCACGCGGGAAGAGCTGGACCTCGTCGAAAACGATGAGCGAGTGGCGGGGCACCAGGCGCGTGCCATACAGGGTCGACAGCTTGAGGAAGAAGGTATCGAGGTCGTTGAGGTCGTGCAGGAACATGTCACGCACCTCGTCGCCCGCCCTGTTGAAGTCGATGAGGATATAGGAGTCGTACTCCGCCTTCGCGAACTCCTCGACGATGTAACTCTTGCCGACGCGGCGCGCCCCCTGCACGAGCAACGCGCTTGCGCCCTCTTCGCGCGCCTTCCATTCCAACAGCTGCTGGTAAAGTTTGCGCCTCATTGCTCCCCCTAAGTAGCGCAGTCGGCCTCTATGTGCCATCTACAAGGTAATATAGAACTTTTCGCGATTATCAAATGACGGAAATACCAACTTTTCAAGATTATCAAACGTTAAAAAGGGCAACTTTTCGCGATTATTAGAGGCTCTGCCACGATTGACGGCGAGGACATCGAGCTTTCCGTCGGCGACTGGCTGCGCGTGTCCCCGTGCGCGAAGCGTCAGTTCCGCGCTGCGGCGGATTCCCCCCATCACGTACGTCTGCATTCAGGTGAAGGAAGGCTCCCTGGGCGCCTTCACCGCCGACGACGCCATCATGTGCTAGGGCCTGAGGGGCGCCACGAGGAACGTCGCAGGGCCGGTGACGCCCGGCGGACAACCGTGGGCGTCGCCGCTGGCATGCGATGCGCTGTCCTGCGCCGTCACCAGGCTTCTTTGCAATCACCTTCCCCTGTGGATGACGCAGGTCCTGCTGCCATGGAGGCGCTCGGCGCATGACTTGCGAGCCACGGCGCAAACGGCGCCGAATCGGCGCGGCCCAGCCTCTCGGACGGGCCATCAGGCAGCTATTTGCCAGTTTTTGTATAAATCAGTCGCTTTCTATTTGCCAGTTTTTGTATCCCCGTGACGTTCAGGGGCCTTCAGTGTCGAAGAGGTTGCCATATTTGGCGTTATGCAATATATTGCGTTATGCTGAATATGGCAACTTTAGAAAGGTCGCTCGCGTGGGCAAAGTGACCAGCGCGCAGATGGCCGGCGGCATCGTCCGCCGGATTCGAGAAGACCGTGGAATCTCGCGTGCCGCTCTAGCCAAACAGACGGGCATCGGCGCCCGGACGATTTATGCGCTTGAGCAGGGGCAGAGTAAAAACTTTGGCCTGGAGAGCTATCTGAAGCTGCTCGATGCGCTTGGCTTGAGCATGTCCGTCGACCTTGCCGAGGCCCCCAAACCAGCACCCAGCGCCTCCCCTGTCGACGTCACCTTGGCTCCCGAGTTCAAGCTGGCCGATATCTGGGCACTCGACGGTGATGCGAAATGAACGCCGCGACAGACACTTGTGCCAAGAGCTGCCCCCTCATGCTCCTGCCCGAAGTCTTGGAAGGCACGATGCGGGAGGGAATCGTGGGGAGCTGCAGGTGGGTACCGGGCTGCATGTAGGAGGCGTCGCATGGGCGAGTACTTCAAATGGGTGAACCCCAAGAAGCGGGAATGGATCGATGACGAGTCCTTCGGCGACTATGGGTTCATGTTCAGCGTCGCCTCCACCCTGGGCAATCGCTGCACCGACGCCGCCTGCACGCTCCTTGCGGGGCCGTGGCGGGGTGACCCCGTTATGTATGTCGGGGACTATTACACTCCCGAAGAGGGATCTGAAATCGCGGGACTCTTTGATGGCCGCCCTTATGAAGATGCGCTCGATAACTTCAGGGACGTCGGGGGCCTCTTCGGGTGCGCCGAGGGGAAGCTGAGCCCCATCTGGAAAGAAGGGGACGACCTCGATGGTGACGACGTTCCCTATGCAGGCTCCTTCGACACCGAGGTGAGCCACTATCGCTACGCTTTCGACAAGACGAGGGGCGAGCTTGTGAATCGCGACGCCGGACCCGTCAAGATTGTCGCTTTTCATAACGGCGAGTACTCGTGGAACAGGCTCGATCCCCTGGTAGTGCTGTTGACGCCTCGAAAGAACCCCTCTGAGTGGGAAGGGCGCTGGTGCTGCGACGAGGTCGAGATGCTTGACGAGCTGCCGGCCAGTGAATACCGCGATGTCACCCGATGTGTGCGCCCCGGATGGGGCGGCCACCTCCTCTTTGCCACCGACGAGGAGATGGCCGCCCTCACGGCATCGGACGAGTTTGCTCGGGCACGCGAGGAATGCGGGATAACTCCAAGCTCAGGCAGCCTATCGCTACCCGGCGCCGTCGAGGCACTGCTAGACATCGCCGCCATGAAGCGCGGCGCGTCCTGACGCTATCTGCCAGTTTTTGTAT
>CAVJGP010000104.1:9129-10717 GCA_963648855.1 Alistipes onderdonkii
CTATCTGCCAGTTTTTGTATCTCCACTCTGCGGTCGCCGACGAGGCTCCCTTTGGCTTGGAAGCGCGGCCCCCGGCGTATGGTTTCGTTACGCCCGCTGATTAGAGCGACGCGGCCTTGAGCGCTCCGATCGAGCGGGTCCAGGTTTGGGGGGTGGGCCCGTAGGCGTGCATGTTGCACGGGTCGCAGTACCACCAGCCGAGCGTGCCGAGGTGCATGGGCTTTCCGCACCTGTCGCAGGGGTAGTAGGCGATGCTGGTGCGGAGCTGCTCGCCCACCTTCTGGCCCTTTGAGTTCGTGATGCTCGTGTCGTATCGTTCCAGCGAGCCCATGTCGAGGATTCCCCCGCCGGTCGTCTGGTCCAGTTCCTGCTCGTTGAGCTCGTGGTTCTTCTCGTCCATGGTTCGCTCCTGTGGGTTATCTCTGGGACATTGGTGCGTGATGCGCGTGCTCTCGTCCCTCACGTTATCGCGGGGCGCAACCGAAGGTCAAGAACTGTGTCGCTGGCGATAACGCTCGTTGCTGGAACCCGTGTTTTCGTGTGCGGCTGGGCCTAGGGCAGAGGAGAGTACATCCCCTCGAGGTCGACGCAGCCGTACCCTGCCGCCGAGGCGACCTTGAGCCTCGCCGCGTCGGGAAGCGGGTGCTTGCTGAAGATGAACTTTGCCGCGACCTCGTAGCCTTGGCTCACGAGCCACTCCGTGCATTGCCGTTCGAAGCGGTGCCCCAGGTACTCGCTCAAGCGCTCATCGCCTATCGACCTTGTGGCCGACGAACATGTTGGCTCCTTTGTATGCACGCGTGCATTATTCGGTGGTGCATTATAGTGAGCCCCCCAGGCCGAAGCGCAAGCGGGCGCAGCGATTGGGGCCTCTTCGCCGCGCCCTGCAGGAGACACCCGCCTTGCCATGTCTGCCAGGCCACATGCTCGCCGCCTGCCCTGCCAAGCCTGCCAGGCCACAAACCTGCCTGCTCTATCATGCCTGCAGGTTACGGACCCGCCCTGCCACGCCTGCCAGGCCCGCTCGCCGCTCGCCCGCGCAGGCGCGCATCACCCGAGGTGCTTCTCCAGGCAGACCAGCCCCACATCTGGGATGCCGTTGAAGACGCAAGAGACGACTCCGACTTCGCGATAGCCGAGCAGCTGGTAGAGCCTGCGGGCCCTGGCGTTCTTCGCGTTGGTGTCCATGCGCAGCTCTGGGCAGCCATGCTGTGTGGCGTAGCCCTCGTAGAACGCGACGAACGCCCGGCCGAGCCCCTTGCCCTTTTCCAGCGGGTCCACGGCGAGGGCGTGCAGCACCATGACCTGCCCGGCCGTCGCGTCGTGCTCCCATGCGGCGTTTGCGTACTCGGGAACCTGGACCTGGTTGATGACCGCTGTCGCGACGACCCTGCCCTCGTCCGTCATGACGAACAGGTCGTCGCGCCCCAGGGCGTCCTGGGCCGTCTTCCTCGTGGGATACACGCCGCGAATCCACCCGACCGTCGAGAGCCCCCGCTCCTCGGCGTCGTGGACCCGGTCGTAGATCGCCTCGATAGCGTCGATGTCAGAGCCTTGCGCCTTGCGAACTTCCATCTCGAAGAGCCTC
>CAVJGP010000105.1:0-10694 GCA_963648855.1 Alistipes onderdonkii
CATAGCACTGCCGAGGGCCGTCCCGTCGCAAGCCGGGGCGGCCCTCTTTTGTGTGAGGAGCATTGTTGCAGGCTGCGTTGGGCGGGGCTCATGCGGGGGCGCGCCTATGGCGCATGCCGGTGTATAACGCCTCCTGGTTCCCGGGGCAATTCGCCGAGGCGCATCTTCGCCCATGAGTCGTCCCTATACAGCAGGGGGCGGCCGTTGCTGTGTGACAACGGCCGCCCCCTGGTTCGTTTCTGCTCGTATGTGTGGCTGCGGTTACGCTGCCAGGTCGAACTCCTCGACGGCGGGTTCCTCGGCTGCGACCTCGAAGGAGGCGTCGAACTCCTCAACCTGCTCCCGCTCGAAGGCTTCGGTCTCACTGACGTCCTGGGCGTCTTCGACGCTCTCCTCGACGCTCTCGGTCTCGGCAGGCTCGGCCACGTCTTCGCTGGCCTGCGTGTCGGTGGCGACTTCCTCGAACTCCACGGCCTCGAAGGTCGCGTCCTGCGCGGCGGCCTCAGTATCGCTCGTCGTCGTTGCCTGTGCGTCAGCGCTTGCCTCGCTGGCGTCCTGGGCGGCCTCGGGGGCGGTGTAGCCGGCGCCGGTGAGGTCGGCGGCCAGGCCCGTCGTGCCTGCCCACGCCGCGAGGGCCGTGAGGCTCTGGGCGTCGAGCGGGCAGGCGGCCAGGCTCAGCTGCTCAAGGGCAGGGAAGCTGGCGGTGTCGAGCGCGGTCACGGGGTTGAGCGACATGTCGAGGTAGCGCAGGGCGCTCAGGGTTGCAGCGCTGCTGTCGTCGGCGCTTGCGATATCGATGCCCTGCAGCAGGTTGCCGGAGACGTTGAGCTGCACGAGGGCGGCGTCGGCGTCGACGGCAAGGGCGGTGAGGCGCATGTGGCCCGCGTCGTCCAGGCCCATCTGGCCAACTTGTGCGGCGGTGACGTCGGCGGCGGTGGCAAGGTCGGCGGCCATGTCGATGGTGCGGCCCTGGCCCCAAGCGAGGTTTGCGGAGACGACCTGCGCGCCCTCGATGGCGCTGGGAAGCGCAAGGGTGCTGGAGTCGCCTGCGTAGCTCAGGATGTAGGCGCCCACGCCCTCGTAGCGGCCGCCCAGCTCGGCGTACTCGTTGCCGAGCACGAAGGCGTCGCCGTTCTCGTCAACGTCGGTGTCGCTCACAATGGCATATGCCAGGCCGTTCTCGGTGGTGCCGTTGACGGGCGTCGTCGCGTAGGTGACGACCTCGTCCATGGTGACCTCTTCGGCTACCTCGTCGGCGGCGCTGTCGTCGTCGGCTTCCTCGCTGTAAGGGGTGATCTGACCGCAGGCGAGCTTCTGGATCTGCACGAAGATCTTCGCGGCCTGGGCGCGGCTGGCGGTGTTGCCGGGGTTGAGGTGGGAGCCGTCGCCCTCAACGCTGCCGGTGATGATGCTGGCGGCCGCGCACCAAACCATGGCGTCCTTGGCCCAGCTGCCTACGCTGGCGGTGTCCACGCACTTCTTGAAGGCGGTGGTGGGGGGATTGCTCACGTTGACGCCGGCCCACTTGGCGAAGCGGTACGACATGACGGCGAGCTCCTGGCGCGTGACGGGCGCGTCGGGGCGGAACATGCCCTTGTAGTCGCCCGAGGTGTAGCCGGTGATGATGCCCTGCGACATGCACCAGGCGATGGCCTTCTCGGCCCAGTGGCCGCGGGCGTCCCACAGAGCCGTGGTGGTGGTGCTCGGCTGGCCGGCGATACGCCACAGGATGGTGGCGACCTGGCCGCGGGTGACCTCGTTGTCGGGCTGGAAGTACCCGGTGGGCTTGCCCGAGGAGTTGGTGGGGCCGCTCATGAGGCCGCGCTTCGCTGCCTCGGTGACCCAGCTGTAGTACCAGGCGCCGGAGGGCACGTCGTAGAAGCTCGTGAGGGCGCCGGCGCTGGCGCTGGTCGGCTTGAGGGTGTTGGTGGTGGTGTTGGTCTTGTTGCTGCTGCTGGAGCTGGAGCTGTTGTTCTTGTTGGTGGTGGTGTTGGTCGTCGTCGAGGTGTTGTTCTTGCTGGTGTTGGTCGTGGTCGAGGTGTTGTTCTTGCTCGTATTGGTGTTGGTGCTCGTCGACGTGTTGTTCTTGTTGGTGGTCGTGCTCGTGGAGGTGTTGTTCTTGTTCGTGCTGGAGCTGCTGTTGGAGTTGGCCGTGAACTTGGCGTAGAGGGTGAAGGAGGCGGTCACGGGGGTGGAGAAGTTATAGGCCTTGGTGAGCGCGGAGTCGGTGTACCAGCCGTTGAAAGTGTAGCCGGACTTGGTGGGGTCGGTGGGCTTGCTCGCGGTGCCGCCCTGGCCGACCTTCTGCGTGCTGCCGTAGGCCTTGCCGTCGACGCTGAAGGACACGCTGTAGGCGACGGTGCCGCAGGCGCGCGCCACAGACTCGGAGATGGCGCCGTTGGCTGCCTTGGCGGTCAGCGTGTAGCTGCCGGGGGCGATACCGGTGACGGTGCCGTTGGAGGTGTTGAGCTTGACGATGCCGGACTTGTCGACGTTCCAGCTCACGTCGCTGTCGACAATCTTGACGTGATAGTAGCTCGAGCCGCTCCAGGGGTGCACCATCAGCGCGTAACGCTGGGAGGCGCCCACCTGCAGGGAGCTCCTCTCGTTCATGAGGGTCTCGCCGTCGCTCGCGACTGCGGAGACGGAGAAGGAGGCGCCCAGGGTGGAGACGACGGAGGCGTTGAAGCTGATGGAGACGGTCTTGTCGGTGACGTTGGAGGACTTGGAGCACGTGGTGGCCTTGTCCCAGCCGAAGCACTGCACCCAGTAGTAGGAGCCGCCCACCTTGACGCAACCCACGCCGATGATGGTGTACTCGCTGTAGAGGATGTTCTCCTTGTGGCCCTGGGAAGCCATCCAGGCGCTCATGACGGTGGCGGCGTCCTTCTGGCCCAGGGCGATGTTCTCGCCCTTCGTCTTGCTCGAGATGTTCAGGCACGAGGCGCCGGAGGGACGCGTGTGGCTGAAGACGACGGTGATTTCTGCCGCGCGCAGCATGGCGGCGTTCATGAGGTCCTTGTCGATGGTGAGGGCGTTGAGGCCGGCGGCCTTGCGCTGCTGGTTGACCAGATCGACTACCTGATAGGCCTGCGAGTAGTCCTCGTCGACCTGGATGCGCATAGTGGATGCCTGGGCCGTCTGGGGTGCGAGCGAAAGAACGACTGCGCACACAGCACCGAGAACCATATATCTCACTATGGCAAGTAAACTCGCGCTGTCCTTGTGCCTGAACATACCGTGCCTCATTCCGAAGGTATGTCGAAAGCCCTTCGGCGAAGAAAGCCGCCTGATGTTCTCAGGCAAACGGTATGCCCGGCGTGTCTCTGAAGACACTTCCGAGGCATGCATCTTCAAGCGGGGAAACATCCTCAAGCGAGAAGATGGCAACCGGCTGTCATAGCTCACGGGGAGCCTTAGACCCATCTGGCTTTGCGTCGCCGCCTTTCGACGGTTTTGCCTAATTTGTCGATTGCATTTTCCCTATCTAGAGAGGTTTTGTCAATAGTCTAAGAAAACCTATATGCGCTACCCCTCATCTTCATGCCAGCCTGCCACGCCGGCCTGTGCGCGGGGCCTGGCGGGGCGAGTGGCGCGTGGCCGGGCAGGCCTGTTTGGCGGTGGCCTGCGCGTGCTATCGAAAACCGATAGATGGGCAAAGTGGGCGGGCACGATGAGGGCACCGGCGGGCACAAAGGCGTCCGGCAGCGCTATTATCCCAGGTAGATAGGCTATTCCATATGTCCGGCCGCTCAGTCTCCGCTATCGTCCACCGTCTTTGCCAAGTATCGAAATCCGCGATTTACCCCGGTTTGGGCCGCGTCGCAGAATGTGCGCCGAAAGCACCGAGGGCGGGCAGGGAAGCCCAAACCCGGGGTGCGCACATGAGGGATGCGGGAGGGCCGGGTATGCCCGGGCGCCGCCCGCAGACGACGAGAAGGGGATCGTGCACATGTTTGACACCACTCTGAGCAGGCGTTCCTTCGTTGCCGGCGCGGCCGCTGCCGCCACCGTCGCGAGCATGGCCGCGGGTCGTGCCGCGCTTGCCTCGCAGAGCGCCGAGGGCGACACCTACGTGGCCGTCGAGCCTTCCATGAAGGGCGACATCACCGTCTTCACCACCATCTCCGACGGCAAGATCGCATCCGTCCAGGTGCTCGACGACATCGACTCGCCCGTCATCCGCGACGCCGCCATCGAGACGGTGTGCGCCGAGGTCGTGGAGTACCAGAGCGTGAACGTCGACGCCGCCACCGGCGCCACCATGACGAGCCTGGCCATCCTGGCCGGCGTGAGCGACGCCCTCGAGGCCGCCGGTCTTGACAGCGCCGACTTCCAGGCCGAGCAGCCCGCCGTGGAGCTTGCCCAGGGCGAGGCCGAGGAGGCTGACGTGGTGGTCGTGGGCGCCGGCATGTCGGGCCTGGCTGCCGCTATCGAGGCCGCCCGCAACGGCTCCAAGGTGGTCGTGCTCGAGAAGCTCGCTTACATTGGCGGCTCCACCCGCGTGTGCGGCGGCGGCCTGTGGGCCATGGGCTCCAACGTCAACGAGCGTGCCGGCCAGGACTGCTCGCTTGAGGACTACGTGCAGTTCATGAGCGACTGGAGCGCCCCCACCGAGATCAACACCGACCTTCTCGCCAACATCCGCGAGGTCAGCGGCGACACGTTCGACTACCTCTACGATTGGGGCCTGCCCGTGGCCGCCTCCTCCTGGACGCTCGGCAACTCCGAGGCCCAGCTGCCCTGCTTCTGGAGCACGGCGGGCATCGGCACGGCGTGGGAGACGGGCAACTCGGGCGTGGCCGACTTCATGTGCACCCGCGCCAAGCAGGACGGCGCCGAGGTTCGCCTGCTCTCCCGCGCGTGCGGCCTTATCGTGGAGGACGGCAAGGTGACGGGCGTCAAGGTGGAGGACGCCGAGAAGGCCTACGAGATCCACGCCCCCAAGGTCATCCTGTGCTCGGGCGGCTTCACGCGCAACGCCGACCTCATCGAGAAGTACGCCCCCGAGTACGCCGACGCGTTCGCCTTCACGGGCGCGGGCTGCACGGGCGACGGCCTCACGATGACCGAGGAGCTGGGCGTGCAGGTTGTGGGCACGGGCATGATGGGCCTCTTCGGCCTGAACCCCGGCCTGGGCTACTACGGCAAGTTCGGCAACCTCGTGTGGCAGACCACCGTCACCGTGAACGCCGAGGGCGAGACCTTCGGCATGGAGGACGCGTTCTACGGCAAGACCCTCAAGCTCCTGCTCGACCAGACCGACACCTGCGGTTATGGCATCGCCGACGCCGCGAGCAGCTGCGCCGAGCGCTTCGAGGAGGCCGTCGAGGCGGGCTACGTGCGCAAGTACGACACCGTCGAGGACCTGGCCGCCGGCGAGGGCATCGACTCCGAGGCCTGTGTCAAGACTGTTGCCGACGCCGGCCTCACCGAGGCGCCCTTCTACGTCATCACCAAGAGGCCGCTCTTCATCGGCTCCATCCCGGGTCTCAAGGTAAGCGCCAACTGCGAGGTCCTGGGCAGCGACGACGCGCCCATCGAGGGCCTCTACGCCGCCGGCGAGCTCATCTTCGGCAACGTCTTCAACAACGCCTACCCCTGCTCGGGCACGGGCGTGGGCACGAGCTGCTACACGGGCACCGTGGCTGCCAAGGCCGCACTGGGCCTGTAGGGCTGAGGTCTTTCGCGGCCTAGCGGTTCCGCCGTCCGCCCGCTCACTGTCTGACAATTCGCTCAACATGGGGGCGCGTCTGCTCAGCGTATGAGCGGGCGCGCCCCTCTTTGCGTGCTGTGGGTTTTCCGGCTGCCTACTGCTGCCGCGCGTACTTGTGCCCCAGGACGGCCTTCATGTCGCGCCGCGCGCCGAACACCTGCGCCTTGCCCTCGTAGTGCATCTCCAGCAGGCCCCGCTCCACCAGGGAAAGCAGGTCTTGGCGCGCCGTGGAGTAGGCCAGGTCGTAGCGCACCTTGTGCGTCTCGATGCGAAACGCCGTCCCCGGCACGAGGATCGCCTGGCGCAGCAGGTCGCGCTGGCGGTGGTTGAACGCGTGATCCTCGGCCAGGCAGGCCAGAAGGGCGTCGTCTTGCTCCTTGAGCCTGAGGACAAGCTCCTCCAGCTTGCGCACCTCCTGCAGGATGAGCCGCGCGCACGACTCCCAGTACACCGTCCAGTCGCGGTCGCGCTCGGTGACGTTGCCCGAGCGGTGGTAGGGCGCCACGCCCGCGCAGGTGTAGTTGCCGTGCTTCCAGGCCAGCGTGATGCTCGATGAGGGCACGTAGGCGAAGGCGGGGTAGCCGGCCTGCTTCATGTGCAGACGCGACAGCAGGCTTCCCATGATGTAGTTGCAGCAGGGAAGCGGAGCCGTCTTCCAGAACTTGCAGATGAGGCGCTGCGAGACGGTGATGGGGTGCTCGGCGGGGTCGGCAAGCGAGCCGTCGGCCATGGCGCACACCTGGCGCAGCGCCTCGTCGGGGGCGATGGGGTCGTCGGGCCACTCGTCGCCCCAGGGGATGTGCGTGTCGAGCGCGGCCGTGTCGATGCCTTCGGTGAGGGCGGCGAACATCTTCGCGATGAGGTCGGGCGAGATGGGCGGCAGGTCCTCGTCGATGATGCGGCACAGCAGGGTGTGGGTGTTCACCACGAGCCGTTCGACGGGGCCCATGGGGTCCTGGTCGCCCACGATGAGGGCGCGCGCCGTCTCGTAGTCCACCTCGATGCCGTCGCAGCTCAGGGCGGCCACGGCCTCCTCGATGAGCGTGCGCACGATGAAGCGCCGCCCGTGGCGCTCGGCGAGGGCGCGCTCGAGCCGGGATCCCGTGCATGTGCTCAGCTCGAGGCCGCGGATGGTTCCCAAAAGGTCGTAGGACGCCGTGAACCATGAGTCGACGGCCTTGCCGTTGACGTATATCACGTCCTGGTAATGGATGGCCTGGCAGCGCCTGATGGTCGTGGCCGCCTCCCACACCTCCTCGGCCGAGAAGCCCTCGGGCATCTCCAGGGCCAGGAAGTCGTCGCGCAGCATGCCCTTGTGGGCGAGCGCCGTGAGCAGCTCGCCGAAGCGCGGGCAGGCCAGCAGGTCTGAGGCCGCGCGCTGGTGGATGTCGGCCGGGCCGGCCGCCTGTCTCTGCTGATCGCCTTGCATCGGTTCCCCCTGCCTGATGCCGACGGTGTGTCGGGGCCATCCTGCGCCCGCGTGTCCGCGCGAGGCGGCTTCGTGCGCCGCATTGCTACAAGCGGCGAGCGACCGTAATCGCGCGCAAAGCGGATGGGACCCCGTGTCCTAAAGCACCTCATTCTATCGATAATCGATAGACGTTGCGCGCCTGGTCGCGCCTTTGGGCGCAAATCTGCGAAACATCAATAGCCCGCTTGTCAAAATCCCTGCTACATAGGCATTTTTGCGCGTGGGGAATTGTGTGCGGCCGTCATTTTCAAGCCCTGCCCCAAGTATTGAAAACCGCAATTTACGCCCGCTTTTCGGGGCTCAATAATGTGTGCCGTGAAGGGGAGAGCGAGCGGGAATCAAAGGGGCTGGGATTACAGAAATCCCAGGTAGATGACCGTATAGTCACTCTTTTCCGCACTGCTTTGCACCAAATACAACCAAAGCGTGAACTACATCGAAGGGAGCCATCATGTCCAACACCATGAACCGTGCCCAGTTCCTGCGCTTCTCGGCCGCTGCGGGCGCATCTGCGCTGATCGCGGGTGGCGCCAACGCCGCGCTGGCTGAAACGGCTGTGGCCGACATCGCTTGGGACGAGGAGGCCGACGTCGTCGTGTGCGGCTGCGGCACCGCCGGCGCCCCCGCCGCCATCGAGGCCGCCGAGGCCGGCTGCAGCGTGTACCTGTTCGAGAAGAAGGACTGGATCGGCGGCTGCATGCGTCGCTGCGGCGGCGGCTTCATGGCTGCCGGCACCTCCGTGCAGGAGAAGCTCGGCATCGACGACAAGCCCGAGATGATGTGCGACTACCTCACCGCCCTTGCCGGCGAGTACGGCGACGCCGACCTCATCAAGACCTTCTGCGACAACGCCGCGCCCACCTTCGAGTGGATCATCGCCCCCACGAGCGAGGGCGGCCTGGGCGGCGAGCCGCTGGAGGAGTGGGAGTTCTCCTACAACGGCGACCCCGACGAGTACTGGATCGGGCCTGGCCTCAACATCGGCGGCACCCCCGTCTACTATGACGACCTGGGCCTTTCCGACGAGTACCGCCCGCGCTGCCACTGGTTCAAGCCGAACATGGACGACGTCGACCCCGGTGACCGCCTCTACGCCTTCTACGGCGAGGGCGACGACAAGTGGGGCGAGGCCCAGGGCGGCACCGGCCTGTGGAAGCCCTTCTCCGAGAAGCTCGACGAGCTGGGCATCGAGGTCGCTACCGAGACCGAGCTCGTGGGCCTCGTCCAGGACCGCGACACCAAGGAGATCCTGGGCGTGATCGCTAAGCAGGGCGACGCTGAGATCAAGATTCGCGCCAACAAGGGCGTCGTGCTTGCCACGGGCGGCTTCTCCAACGGCGCCGACATCGCCCCGCAGTTCACCGGTACCGCCTACAGCGCCCCCACCACCGAGCAGAGCCAGACCGGCGGCTACATCGAGGGCCAGGCCGACGGCGCCGCCCTCAAGGCCGGCCTCGCCGCTGGCGCCGCGGTGTCCTACCCGGTGCTGGGCAACAACGGCGGCCTGCGCATCTCCACCAACGCCGAGGTCCTGGGCTGGGACGGCGAGCCCATCGCCCGCCTGTACGCCGGCGGCCGCGTGGCGGGCGGCTACGCGGGCGAGTCGTACCCCTCCTGCGGCTTCTACATCGGCACCGGCATCGTCTTCGGCCGCATCGCCGGCCAGCAGGTCGCTGCCCTGGAGAGCTGGGAGTAACGGGCGAAGCAGCTCGCATTCCCGCAGCCCTAGCTGCAACGTTACAAAGCTAGACGGATAGATACAGCGGCCGCCGTAAGCCCCTATCGACAGGCTTGCGGCGGCCGCTCGTGTGCGCCGCCGGCACGGCCGTCTACGTTGAACGGTCCTTGCAGCGTCTAGCGTAGACGGTAGGGGTGCATCTAGGTCGGTTGAATGGTGGGGTCGGCAGCTTTCTGGCGTCTCAGGGCCTACTTTTCCCAGTTCATGATTGCCGGGTTCCAATGCAATCCCTCACAGCGCTCCGCCAATGCCGGATCGAGTAGGCTGGCGACGAGCTGCGAGGCTTTGCTCATGTCGTGAAGATGTCTCGGGATACCCGTTTGCGCGCAAAGCTTGGCATATTGGCGTGCCTGCGGAGTGCCCCATTCCCCGGGGAGGGCGAAAGACTCCAGGGGTGCGAGTCTTCTGACGGCGACTTCGCGCCGGACACGTCTCTGTAGGTCGCTGCCATCGATATGGCATGTCAGCGCATAGATGACGATGTCAACGAGGTCCTTTACCCTGGATGACGCTCGGCCGTTATGGCGTTCGGACAGGGCGCAGAGCTTGTCCGCCAAGGCCACGCCGATTGGATAGACGAGGTAGTCGCAGGTGATAAGCCCCTTTACGTCGATGCGGTCAGCCGGGGCAACTTCCTCGGCCCCCTCGAGTGGCACCTCGTCGACTACCAGGTCGATGGATATGGGTTGCATGCGCTTGGCGCCCATTACCGGGATGAACCGTACAGACAAGCCGCTTCGGTACTCGTCGTTGGGCTTGATGGTCTCAGCGCCCGCGTACTCGAATATGAGGAAGTCTCCCAGGTCGCGCTGTGCGAGACGACGCAACTTGGCAAGCGCGTCTTCGAGATTGTCTTCCGTTGAGAGCAGGTCAATGTCGCGCGTGGCCCTGGCGTTTACGGTGCGGGCAAGCATGCTGTGTCCGCCTTTCAGTACAAAGGCGTCGCATCCATCGGCGAAGATCCGGCACAGCAGCCTGTGAAAGTAAAAACCTGAGATGGCGCGGGCGGTGTCTTGGGGCGATGCCTTTGCGGCCTCTTTGACTGCCATTTCTAGCGCGGCGGCGGATTTATAAGCCATCTAGACGTCCCTTTCTGGTATGCCTGCGTCTGCCAACAACGACGCAAGTGTTCTTGCCCCCCTGCGCGTGCCGTATCGGGCATCGAGCAGCGACTTTAGTTTGTGAAAGCTGAACGTTCTGCCGCCGCCGCACGAGTCGCGTAGGGCGTTGGCAACAAGGGACTGGTCCTCGTCATCTGCCACGAGGTCGTAAATCGTTCTTTCCGGCGTAGTTATGGGATAACCTTCCGCGAACGACACTTCATCGCGCGCGATGTTGCGCACTGCGAAGCTAACGGTCTTGTTTCTTGAGTTGATGCGCTTGGGCGTGTAGATGCGGTACGGGCTGAGGTAGAAGTCGCCGATTCCGAGAAGCGAAGCCGCGGTCGGACCACCTATTACGATGCCGTCCCATGCTTCGACCCGCGCTCTTTCGTGGGTGAACATGGCCGGAGCGGTGAGTTTCCAGATGGCTGCGAGTTCGTCTGTTTGAGAAGAGCCAGAACCTACGAGACGGTAGGCGCCGCGCATAATTCTCTCTATGCGGCCTGACTGCGCGGCATCGTGCAGGGCGTCACGAGGAATGCCCATCCTGACGGCCTGGGCCGTGGTGAACACTCCTTCAGATTCGGAGAGCTCGGCAATGGAAGATATGTGATCGCATTTTTTCATGCAGCGATTGTAGGCTTTTAACCTACTTTTGCAACACTT
>CAVJGP010000106.1:0-10379 GCA_963648855.1 Alistipes onderdonkii
CGGGGAGGCGGAATCAGCCGCCTAGCTGCGAGTATGTGCGATGTTTGGGGCCATATAACCCAAATTGGGTTTCTCCTCAAACTGTGGTAAAAGCACGCGTGACAGGCAATAGGCTATTCCTATCGCATAACCATTGTTTTTAGTATTTTTCAATTGATGGGTCGTCCTGCATACTGAGTGGCGTCGCACAGCAACCCCCTCAGAAAGGACCTCCCCCATGGCTATCGCCTATGACAAGCAGACCCCGCACCGCTTCGACGTCGTCGGCAGCTTCCTGCGCCCCGAGCGCCTGAAGGAGGCCCGGGGCGCCTTCGAGGCCGGCAGCATCGACGCCGCCGCGCTCAAGCAGGTCGAGGACGAGTGCATCCTGGACCTCATCGCCAAGGAGAAGGCCGCCGGCCTGGCCGCCATCACCGACGGCGAGTTCCGCCGCGCCACCTGGCACCTCGACTTCATGTGGGGCTTTACGGGCGTGGGCCACAGCGCCACCGACCTGGGCCTTCCCTTCCACGACGAGGCCGCCAAGATCGACGACACCTACCTCACCGGCCCCATCTCCCTCGAGGGCGAGCACCCCTTCGTGGAGCACTTCCGCTTCGTCCAGGCCCAGGAGGACGAGAAGACCGTCGCCAAGCTCACCATCCCCGCACCGGCCCAGTTCATCGAGCAGTTCATCATGCCCATGAACCGCGAGGCCACGGCCAAGTTCTATGCCGACGACGCCGCCCTTGAGGACGCCATCGTGGCCGCCTACGCCGCCTTCATCGCGCAGGTCCACGCGGCCGGCTGCCGCCACCTGCAGCTCGACGACTGCTCGTGGGGGTGCCTCGTGGACCCCAGGGCCGAGCAGTTCTTCGGCACCGACCAGGCCGGCCTTGCCCGCATCAAGGCGCTGCTGCTCGACATCAACAACCGCGTGCTCGACGCCGCGCCCGCCGACCTCACCATCAACACGCACGTGTGCCGCGGCAACTTCCACAGCACCTGGGCCTGCCAGGGCGGCTACGACGACGTGGCCGACGCGCTGCTGGCCGGCGAGCACGTGAACGCCTTCTTCCTGGAGTTCGACGACGAGCGTTCCGGCGGCTTCGCCCCCCTGGCCAGCGTGCCTGCGGGCAAGAAGGTCGTCCTGGGCCTCGTGACCACCAAGAACCCCGAGCTCGAGGACCGCGCCGCCGTCATCGCCCGCATCCACGAGGCCGCCAAGTACGTGCCGCTGGAGGACCTGTGCCTCTCCCCCCAGTGCGGCTTTGCCAGCTGCGAGATCGGCAACAAGCTCACCGAGGAGCAGCAGTGGGCCAAGGTTGCCCTCGTGCGCTCCATCGCCGAGGAGGTCTGGGGCTAAAGCGGGCCGAGCCCGAGAAGGCCGCCCGCAAAAAGCAAGCCTAAATGCGCGTGGCCCCCGGGCACGCCGTGAACTCACGGCAGCCCGGGGGCCACGTTGGTGCGGAAAGGACATCGCGTCAATGCGCTGTCTATACATGGCGCCCCGCCCGGCGCAAGGCCGCGAGGGACTCCTCTTTCGTCAACAGCTTTGATTTGCCCTCGGCAACCAAGCGGCGACGGCGCTCGAGCTCCTCGGCAACGGTAATGCTTTCGAGGCTGCCGCTAATAGCATCTGCTTGCTTCTTCGATGCATCAAGGACAACTGGAGACATACGGCCCTCCTTCAAACCCGCTTGTCCTGGTAGATTACACGCCCGACGGCAGAAAGCGTCAATCGCCTGCCACCTCCGGGGTGTCGTCGCTCACGCCGAGGAGGTCGAACAGCTCGGCGCGGCTGTGGACGCCGAGCTTCTTGTAGATGCGGCCCGTGTGCGCCTTGATGGTGCCGCGCGCCACGAAGAGGTTCTCCTCCATCTGGGCGAGGGGCACCTTGCGCGCCACGAGCTGCAGGACCTCCTCCTCGCGGTCCGTGAGGCCGTGCTCGCGCGACAGGTCGGACACGCGCAGGGCCAGTCGGCCCGGAGCGAAGGGGTCAGGGCGAGGTGCGGGGACGGCAGCCGACGACGCCGGCTGCGCGCAGGCAGAGGGCGCAGGCGCTCCGGACGCGCCCGTCGCGGGGCCGCCGGGGGCAGGCACGTCGACGGCGACGGGCGCGGGCGACTCCACCTCGTGCAGGTCGATGCCCCAGCGCGCGCCCAGGCTCTTCTCGGGCAGCACGATGACCAGAAACGCCACGAACACCACCAGGGTCACCGCCAGGTGCGCCGCCGTGCTCGCCCCCTCAGACAGGTTGCCCGCCACGAACAGGTACGCCACCCAGCCCAGGCTCTCCATGATGTAGCGCGCCGCCCGTTCGATGCCGTTGAGCCACACGGCGTTGATGCCGAAGCGGTAGGTGATGTTGCTCAGGATGATCATGATGAACATGGAGAGCATGGTGTAGCCGGCGTCGAAGAAGAAGGCCGTGGCCTGCGCGTGCTGCACGAGCAGCGGCGTCACGAGCAGCGAGGTGGCGCAGGTGAGCGGGAACGCCACGCGGTAGATGGTGTCGAAGTTGAACCAGCGCGAGGTGGAGAGCGACCCCAAGATCACGAACGCACAGGCGAAGAGCGTCCCCAGCACGTTGCCCGCGATCATGGGCTGGCCGGGCATCGTGGCGAACTGCATGGCAAACGAGCACACCGCCATGAGCGCGATGGGCTTGGCCGGGACGGCCGAGCGCGCGATGACCTCGCCGGGGCGGGGCCGCTCCGAGGCGGGCAGCGTCATGAACGAGCGGTGCGCCCAGCCCAGCGACACCACCGGCAGCACGCACGAGAACACGGCGATCCAGGCCGCGCCCAGGCCCATGAACACCCAGCACGCCACCTCCCCCACGAAGATGGACGCCGCGTGATACACGGCCACGCGCATGGGGTTGAGCGCCCCGTAGAACTCGCACCACAGCAAGATGAGCAGGGCCAGGCCGCCGCCGCTCAGGACGAGGCCCACGTGCTTCAGGCCGAGAAACGCCGCGCCCGGCTGCACGCCCAGGCCCGCCGGGAGGAAGCACGCAACGACGAGCATGACCGACCCAAGCGTCATGGCGACGCCCGTCAGCGCCAGGCAGGCGCGGTTCTTCCACAGGGGCACGATGCGCCGCGCGAGGATGGCCACCACGAGCGACACGACGCCGATGCACGTCTCGAAGAGCGCGTAGTCCGTCAGCGTCATCCCGGGAAACGCCCCGAACCTAAAGAACGTGGCGATCCAGGCGCGGTACACGCCCACGCCCAGAAACGCCACGGGCATGACGCTCAGGCGGATAAACGTCGCCTTCCAGCGCGCAAAGAACGACATCCAAAATGAACCCATGTCCGTAACCCCATCCCCTCTTGCAATGCCATCTACCAGCAGGGTTACCACATTAAACCACACGGCGCGACGCCATGCGCTACTGTAGGGGACGTCCGACGAGATGGGCACGCAAGCCTGACGGCGGCCGTGCGGGCAAGGGCAAGGGGGCGCGGCGGCACGCGCACCGAGACGCAGATGCGCGGCCCCGGCGCAAGCCCCGCCCAAGCGAGCCGACCGGCCGGCCCAAGCGCCCGTCTCATCAAACGAGTACACATCGATCAAGGGGGTTATTGTATGTCCATCACCGCTTCCCGCCGCTCCTTCGTCAAGGGTGCCGGCACCGCCGTCGCCGCCATGGCCGCCGCGAGCATGCTCTCCGGCGTCGCGCTCGCCGATGACGCCAAGGGCGCCTCGGGCGTCACCGACGGCACCTACACCGCCGCCGCGCGCGGCAAGCACGCCGAGGTGAACGTGGAGGTCACCGTCAAGGACGGCAAGGTCGCCGCCATCGCCATCGGCGACAACAACGAGATGCCCGGCATGGTGGAGTCCGTTGAGAAGGTCATGCTGCCGCTCATCGTGGACAACCAGACGCTCAACGTGGACAACGTGACGGGCGCCACGGTCACCAGCTCCGCCGTGCTCAGCGCCGTGACGGACGCCCTGGCCCAGGCCGGCTTCGACACGGACGCCCTGGCCAAGGCCGACCACGCCGCGCCCGTCTACGAGGCGCCCGCCAGCACCGAGGCCGACGTCATCGTGCTGGGCGCGGGCGGCGCGGGCCTGTCCGCCGCCCTCACGGCCGCCGCGGCCGGCAAGTCCGTCATCGTGCTCGAGAAGCTGCCGAGCATCGGCGGCAACACGCAGATCTCCGGCGGCGGCATGGCCGCCCCCTGCAACTGGATGCAGCAGGAGGAGGGCATCGAGGACTCGCCCGAGCTCTTCGAGAGCGACATCATCGCCGGCGGCGACGACACCGACCAGGACCACGACCTCGTCAACGTCCTGGCCAACGGCGCGCTAGAGTCGGCCACGTGGCTGCGCGACGAGCACGGCGTGGTATGGGACCACGAGAGCTTCTTCGGCGGCCACTCCGTGAAGCGCTCCCTGGTGCCCGAGGGCGAGTCCGGCGCGAAGATCACCTGGCCCCTCAAGGGCGACGCCGAGGCCGCAGGCATCACCATCTACACGAGCATGCAGGCCACCGAGTTCGTGGTGGACGGCTCGGGCGCCATCACCGCCGTCAAGGCAGTGAACCCCGACGGCGAGGAGTTCGAGTTCACCGGCAAGGCGTTCGTGCTCGCCACGGGCGGCTTCGGCTCCAACGTCGAGATGCGCATGCAGTACAACTCCGACCTCGACGAGTCCGTGCACTCCACCGACACCGTGGGCACCACGGGCGACGGCATCAAGATGGCGCAGGCCATCGACGTGGACCTCGTGGGCATGGAGTGGATCCAGACCTACCCCACCTGCGACCCCGTGACGGGCGCGCTGCTGTACATCTACGACATGCGCCTGGACGACCGCGGCATCCTCGTGAACGCCGAGGGCGACCGCTTCGTGGAGGAGCTCGAGCGCCGCGACGTCATCTCCAACGCCATCAAGTCGCAGACCGGCGAGTGCGCCTACCTGCTGTGGGACGAGACCGGCGTGGAGGAGACCAAGCTGTTCGACAACCACCCCGGCGAGGTGCAGATGGGCTACGACCTGGGCACCCTCTTCAAGGGCGACACGCTCGAGGAGGTGGCGAAGGCGGCAGGCGTCGACCCCGACGAGCTGGCCAAGACCGTGGCGCACTGGAACGAGATGTGCGACAAGGGCACCGACGAGGACTTCAACTACCGCTCCACGATGAACAAGTTCGAGACCGCCCCCTACTACCTGGGCAAGTGCGTGCCCTCGGTGCACCACACCATGGGCGGCGTGCACATCAACACCGACGCCCAGACCGTCAAGACCACCGGCGAGACGGTGCCGAACCTCTTCGCCGCCGGCGAGGTGACGGGCGGCATCCACGGCACGAACCGCCTGGGCTCCGACGCCGTGGCCGACTGCATCACGTTCGGCCGCGTGGCCGGCGCCTCCGCCGCCGAGCTGGCGTAAGGGGCGCGCGCGGAAGCGCGAGGGCGCTGACAAGATAGGCGCGAGGCTGCCGGCGCGAGGGCGCGACAAGGCGGCGCGCGAGGATGAGAGAGGGCTTCCGCGAGGGGCGGGGGCTCCCTCTTTTGGTGCGGGAGGCGGTCGCTCCCCTGCCCGGTCAGCACGCGTCTGAGGGGATATACTTCCGGGCGCACATCCGCCACCCATGCAGACAAGGAGACGCACCATGGCTTTCAAAGAGATCCCGCTCACCGAGCTTGAGCTCAACCCGTTCACGAAGTTCGACAAGGAGTGGGCGCTCATCACGGCCGGCGACGAGTCGAAGTCCAACACGATGACGGCGAGCTGGGGCGGCCTGGGCACCATGTGGTCGCTGCCCGTGGCGACCGTCTACATCCGCCCGCAGCGCTACACCAAGGAGTTCGTGGACGCCCAGGATCGCTTCACCGTGTCGTTCTACGCGCCTGAACACAAGGCGGCCCTGGGCGTCCTGGGGTCGAAGAGCGGGCGCGACTGCGACAAGGTGGCGCAGGTGGGCTTCACGCCCGTCAAGGTGGGCGACGGCATCGCCTACGAGCAAGCGAGCCTGGTGCTCGTGTGCCGCAAGCTCTACGCCGACGACATCAAGCCTGAGTGCTTCATCGACGCGTCCTGCGACGAGCGCTGGTACCCCGAGCACGACTACCACACCATGTACATCGCCCACGTGGAGCAGGCGTTCGTGCAGGAGTAAACAGGCAGACACAGAGAGCTCGAAGGGGCGCGGGGACATCTCGGCAACGGGGTGCCCCCGCGCCTTTTTGTGGCTGAGAAGCCCTGCGCAGAGCTGATTTAGTGATGCATATAAATGGTTACTCTATGCATATAGATACAGTGCCTCTGACGAGGGAAGGGCTTTGGGCAACCATTGCCGGATGAGAAGTGGGGCACGGAGGCAGCGATGTAGGAGGACTCCCACACGAGCACGGTGGGAGGAGTCGCCGTCGAGAGAAGGCGTTGATGTTCACTGGGAATTGAAGGGCAGCTCTCCTTCAGCAAGACGCGACGATGGGTCGCAGACAAACAAGCCGGCGCGAGATCCGCGCATTCAAGGTGTGGGTCTTGGGTGAGCCGTTCGGGGCAACCGCGACAGGGAGTAGAAGTTGATTAGATTCTACTTTAGGAACCCTCATTCTATACTTTAACCTTTGGCGTCCCCGGAGTGCGGCCTCGGCAAGCGCCTTGCGAGAGTGCTCATCGGCAGCGGCCCGTCTCTCGGGAATGGCAAACGTAGCCGCTACGCACTGACACTCAGAAAACCCGCGCTTGAGGCAGACGAGCGCGAGCAGTCCCCAAGGCATGGGACGCCGCATCCGCATGGCTCCAGCAATCCCGTGGCAGAGGACGCCCAATCCGTCGCAGAAGCCTTTGACAAAAAGAAAAGGGTCGCGGGTTCTTGTCATATATAACCTTAAACTTTAGGTTTATATAATATCCAGCAGGTGCGGTTTATCTTCAAGCCCACGTGTTCGCGGCTTGTTCAGCCCGCCAATCATCAACATTCAACTAACCCTAAACCACTCCGCGCAAGACTGGTACGCCCTTCGCCTCCGGGCCGGCCCCACACGCCCGGACTCTTCTGAGCTTCCACGGGCATGGCGTCTTCCCATCAGGCTAACCTTAAACTTTATAGTTATTGATTTGTACTAAAGCCCTGCTCAATCCACTGGTGCCCGCACGCTATCGGCAGCCCCGCCGCTAAGACCCGGGGCATCCCGCAACACGCCCGCCTCCCGCATCTCGCCGAACCTCAAGGCGCTCCGATTGCGCCGCCATCCCGCACATCATCGCGCGAGTCCCCTGCTCCACCTCGGGCCTGCCCCCATGCGCGCTTCAACCGCCACCCCGCGCGTCATCGTGCGAACCCTCTGGGCTTTTCGGTTTTTGCGACCACCGACACGGCACGGATGCGATTGAGTCGGTTCGTCCGGTTGTTCCGCCGCTTCCAAAAGGCCTTTCCGGAAACGCCAACGACTGACAGGGGCGCTTGCGGACAAACCGCCAAACCGCGTTTGCAGACGCTTTGCAGTCCGTACCTCACCGCCAACGATATGGCCACCGGCCTGCACTGGCCCTTCTTGGCACATGCCGACCCGAGCGCCAAACGCTGACACCCAACCGCAAAGCCGCTCATGAATCCGCTTTGCATTGAAGGCTTCTCTGCGACAAGGAGCGCAAGAAACGCCGTCGCCGCGCACGCGGCTATCCCGAAGCCTTTTGCGCGATGCTTTCGGAATCGAAAAACTTTCTCGGCTTGTCTGGAAAACAGACCGCCAACTCTGAAAGACGGCCGCCTGCCATAGAGCCGTCGCACAATTCCTGCACACCCACTCTTTCCGACACAACCGAAAACACCGCCTACCGCATCGCTGCCCAGAGTGCAAAAAGGCTCATTTTCCGGTTGAGGGTTGCGGTGTTTGCAGCATTTCCGATTCACCTTGTCGTTGGCGACGCCCACACGCCGCACCACAAAGCACGCCCCGTCTGCTCCCCGCAGGCGACCTGGTAAGCTGTATTGAATATATTGGCGTGATTTCTCATCGATACAAGCCGTCAAAACACACGTCGGGCCAACGCTGTTCCTCTGTGCGTTAGCCCGCCCAAACCACTGGAGTTGATCGCCCCCATGGGCCAGGATTGCGCAAAGGCGGTGATTGCCGCCGACATCGCCAGGGCTCTCTCCCCTGCGACGATAGACACCCTCGAGGACGACCTCGCCGTCTCCGGCGGCCTTGCCTTTCGCTTCCTCGCGGCCCGGGCTCGCGGGATCCTCGACGGCGGCCGCACGGCCAACCCCCTGTGCCACAACGGCGTGTGGGCCTTCGACATAGACGGCTTCGTCCTCGCCACGGGCGTCCCCCATGGCGGCAAGACCTTGCGCGAGGCGCGCGAGATTCTCTCCTCGACCCTGCGCCGCGCCCTTGAGGTTGCAGCGGCCCAAAAGGCCAACCCGGCCGACGGGCTCGTCGCGCCGCTCCCCCGCGCAGGCATCCGCAACACGATGTCCGTGCGGCCCCACATCAGCCATCCGCAACGCGGCGAGGCGCAATTGAACACCAACCGCGACGATGCCGCCGGACGCGTCGAGCATATCCTCTCTCAGGCGCACTACACGCGCATCCCGGCGTGGCTGCTCGACTCAAGCCTCGGGCTGACCGTCTCCGAGCGCATCCTGCTTGCCGATATCCTCGACGTCCTGTCCGGCGGGTCGACCCTCTCCTATGAGGCCGACCGCGCCCGCATCGAGCGCCGCTGCGGCCTGGGCGCGTCCACCGCCTCATGCGCGTTGCGCGGCCTTGCCGCGCGCGGCGTCCTCTTGCGGGCGCACGGCTGCAGGGGGCGCTACGCCCTCTCGTGGGAGGCCCTCGCCCAACTCGCCCGCACCGGGTCGGCGGCCGCCAAGACCGTCGGGCACGCGCGCGCCCAGGCCGACATCCGCCGCCGCCTTTGCGACACGCGCGGCGGGCTCGCGGTGCCCGTGTGGGCCGTCGAGTGCTGTGGGGCCGGCGAGGCCGCCCTTCTTCTCTCCAAGGCGTGGGCCTGTGCGCATGCGGGCGGTGAGGGCGTCATTTGGGCGTCCGGCCAGACGCTGTCGCAGTGGCTCCCCGGGGCCGAGCGCCCGCTGCGCCGTGCCCGCGCCGGCCTGGCGCAGCGGGGCCTGGTGACCCTCACGCCCCAGCACTCCCACATGCGCGCCTATCGCGGCGGCACCCACTCGAACCGCACGGCCGAGTTCGCCATCGACGCGAAGGCCGTCGTGCGCACCCTCCTCGTACGCGGGCACGACTTCGGCGACCTGACCGCCCTCGCCCGCGAGCTGTTCATGGGCGACGCCTCCATCCACAGGGACGCGGCCGCATGGGATGCCTTGAGAATCGAAGAGAGCCGGATGCGCGCGGCCAAGGCGCGCCGGAGATTTGCGCGACCTCTCGCGAGTGCCGCGCCTTCATGCGCCCGCCTGGCGGACGTTCGCTCACCCATGCCGGGCATCCCGACGACAAAGACTGCAAGCCTCACGCACGGCCCAAACCTCCCATAGGAAGCCCCCAAGCGCCGGACGCTTTCAGCTCTGGCGACGGCCCCGTATGCCGCTCCAAAGAGAAAAACAGCGAACCCGCCCGAGACGAACGAGGCCCGCCGCATGACGGCACTCCCCCTGCCGCGCCTTTCGGCCGCTCCTCTCAAACCACATCACCCACAGCCCTCCCCGCCCGCGTCTCGTTCGTCAGGCAGGCGTCGCGCCATGGCAGCGGAAGACAAATTCGTCCCGCCCGATATGACAGAGAGGTACCGCCCGTTGAAACACCCATGGCAGCATCATCCCGCAATGTTCCTTAAGGTCTTACGTTTCTTGGTTATGTACCTTAAGAACAAGGCCTGAGAAATCTAAGGTGCTCAATTTGCTGCTGGCTTGTATGGTCGGCACCGAGGCTGGCCATGGCAAAAAATCAGGTATGGCGGGAGGCCCATTGCCATCAAAGTCCACTCTGGCAGAGAACGAGTGCCGCGAGCGGCGGGCAAAACGCCCAAAGGGCCGCCCGAATATTACGCCCCTCGAAAAAAGAACAAGGGCAGGTCCCTTGAAGCCTGCCCCGAACTGCAATGGACGCATCTCGGATGGAACGTGGCTGGAAATCAGTATGCGTATATGTCTATATGAGTGTATGCGCTTCAAGGGAATCATCGCTCCCCTGCTGGTGCCCTGCATCTTCTGCGCGCGATCGGCGAACAACGCCCTCTCGTGATGCCGGATGCACCTTTTTGTGGCTACCCGAATAAAGAAAGCCGCTGACGCCCGTTTGTAGGCTTCGGCGGCTTGAACATGGCGCTCCCCTATCCTCTGCCGAGCAGGCGGCGGAAGAATCCCTGCTTCGGCTGCGTGAGGGCCTTCTCGGCAAGCGCGTCATAGCGCGACTTCTCGGCCTCGAGCTTGTCCTCCAGCTCCTTGACGCGCG
>CAVJGP010000107.1:0-10348 GCA_963648855.1 Alistipes onderdonkii
CTTGGGCATGGGCAGGTGCGGCCACTCGCCGCCGAACTGCATGTGGCCGTGACGGCTGCCCACGTGCGTGGAGAGGTCGCCCTCGGCCATGGCGTCCCAGTCAACGACGACGTCCATGTCGTAGTCCATGTAGAAGCGGCGGCCGTTGATGGCGACGGTGATGCCCTGGCCCTTGGGCGTGCGCATGGCGGTGTGGTCGCCCTCGATGAGCGACAGCGACGTCCAGAAGCCGGCGCAGCTGTTCATGTGCCACATGTCGGCGCCCACCTTGGCGCAGGCGGTGATGCCGTCACCGTCGTTGGTGTGGGCGGCCACGGGGCGGGCGGTGGCGCCGGAGAGGTAGTCGGCGCGCATCTGCTCGTTGTTCTCAAAGCCGCCGCAGCACATGATGACGCCCTTGTTGGCCTTGGCGTACACGGTGGCGCCCTCAAACTCGTAGGCCACGCCCACGATCTGCTTGGTGGCGGGGTCCTGCACCAGGGCGGTCATGGGGGCCTCGTGCTTGAAGGTCACCACGTCCTCGTGCAGCATCATCTCGTCGTAGATGACCTGCTGCACGTGGTTGTACTTGTACTCCTTGCCGTCGGAGTTGCCCATGTGCATGAAGTTGAAGCGGCCCAGGCTGAAGGCGTGGGGCAGCTCGCCGTACTCGGGGTAGCACGAGGAGCCGGTGCCCTCCTCGAAGTGCTCGGAGACGTTGGCCTCGTCCTCAAGCCAGGTGGACAGGCTGCGGGCCCAGTCGAGGTTCTCGGCGATGCCCTCGGCGTAGGCGGCCAGCACCTCGTCGGGCGTGTTGTTCATGTCGCCGCGCAGCTCCTTGAGGTACTCGGTGAACTTCTCGGTGTCGTTGGTCCACAGCACCATGCCGGCGGAGTATTGGGTGTTGCCGCCGCCAAGCTCTGCGGCGCTCTTCTCGAGCAGCAGGCAGGTGGCGTCGTCGCCCTCAAGCGCCACCGTGGTGGCGGCGGCCATGCCGGCCAGGCCTGCGCCCACGACGACGACGTCGTACTCCTCGTCCCAGGTGATGTCGTCCACCGAGGCGGCGGCGTCGTTGCCCTCGGCCAGGGCGCGGGCAGGCAGCTGGGCGGCCATGCCCACAGTGGCGATGCCTCCGAGCGTGGCACCCGTGGTCTTGAGGAATGCGCGGCGGGACTGGTTGAGCGTGCTCATGGTGCGTGTCTCCTTATTCTCGCGTCTTGCGGGGCCGCCGCGCCAGGCGACGGCTTGCCGGTGAACGACACGGACTGTGCCATACGCCCCGGTACGGCCCATCCGACAAAACGCGCCGAGATGTGCACAATCGTGTGCGGTACATTCTGTACGTTGACGCGTGCTAGCTGGGCAAACACGTTTGGCCGCGTGTATCATGGGCGCTTGCGAGCAAGTCGGGCCGCAGTTACCGGCGCGGCATCGGGGCAAGGGGAGAAGGGCGATGGGCAACTCAGACAACGGTGGGGCGTCCAGCCCCAAGGCGCCTCGGGCTTCGGCGAGGCACAGCGCCGAGGCGTGGGGTGCGGCCCGGGCGTTCGTGGCGCAGGGCGGGCTGTGGTTCTTCGGCCTGTGTTGCGGCAACGTCTGGATCGGCTGGATGAACGGGATGCACGCTCTGCAGCCCTCCAGCGTCTGGCGCGCCCTGTGCGCCGCGACGATGGTTTGCACGCTGCTCATCGCCGCGCTGTGGGGCCGGCGTCATCCGGGTCGCATCCGCGCGTCGTATCTGCCCGACTGGCCCGTGGCCGCCCTCATGGCGCTCTTCACGTTGCCGGCCGCCGGCATGCTCAGCGATGGCGTGGCGGCATCGAGCGGCCTGCTCGTCGTGGCCTCCACCGTGCTTACCGAGGTGGGCATGGCCTGGCTCTTCGTGCGCTGGGGCGTCTTCCTGAGCCGGCTGGACCTGCGGCAAACCGTGGGCTGCGTGTTCGGCGCGCACGTCGTGGGCTGCACCGCCAAGCTGCTTCTGTACTACGTTCCCGCCCAGATGGTGGCCATCCCCGTGGCGGCCCTGCCCCTCGTCTCCATCCTCACGCTGCATCAGGTGGGCAAGCGCCTGCCGGGGCTCAACGGCGAAGGGGATGCCGGTGCCCCGGCTCAGGAGAGCGCTGAACAGGCTGTATGGTGCACGGGCCAGCGCGGCTCCTGGGGGCCGCTCTGGAAGATCGCCGCCTTCATCGTGGTCTGGCGTCTCATCTTTTGCACCACGCACGTGGGCGGCGTGTCCATCTCGCTTTCCACCGTATGCTGCTTGGCTGAGGTTGCCGTGGCGCTGCTCATCATGTACATGCTGCTCGTGCGCAGCGGGTCCTTCACCTTCCAGCAGGTCTGGTCCATCTTCCTCGTGCTGCTTGGCGTGGCGCTGCTGTGCACCGCCAGCACGGATCCCGTCATGGCAAGCGTGGGCGCCTCGGTGATGGCTGCCTCGGGCAGCCTGCTCGTCATGTTCGTCTGGCTCGTCTTTGCCGACGTGTCCCATCACAGCACCCTGCATCCCTTCGTGGTGTTTGGCGCGGGGCGCATCGCCTACGAGGTGCCCTCGATCGTGGCGGGCGTCGTCCCCGGCTTGGATGGGGCCACCGTCCAAGAGCCGTTCTTCTCGTGCCTGGCGCTTTTCTTGTTGCTCGCGTTCTCGGTGCTCTTTTTCGACCTGCGCGATCCCACGCTTGCGCTCGTCTTCTCAGACTTCCAGAAGAGCGCCGAGACTCCGCCGGCCGACACCCTCCAGTCCGTCTGCGAGGCCGCCGCGCAGGAATCGGGCCTCACCGCGCGCGAGTCCCAGGTGCTGCTGTTGCTGTGCCAGGGGCGCACCCGCGCCTACATCGCCGAGACGCTCTACCTCTCCGAGAACACCGTGCGCGGCCATACCCAGCACATCTACGAGAAACTCGGCGTGCACAGCAAGACCGAGCTGCAGAAGAAGCTTGGCGTGTAGGGGAGGGCTTGCGGCGTGTGGGGCGCGGCGCGCAAAGCGTGTGGTGCGCTATGGCCGCGTCTTTGGGTCGCGTTCTGCGAGCAGGCTCTCTCTTATGAAAAGAAGGGCCCGGCTTTGCAACCGGACCCTTCTCGTTTGGCCTTGCGTTCTATTGCGGGCGCCTAGCCCTCAAGCTCCGGGAACAGCCCGGGGCAGGAGGCGGTGTCGATGACGTCTACGTCGTCCGTCTCATGGCTCACGAGGACGAACGTGCCCGTCTTCGTGTCGTAGCAGATGGCGTCGCCGCAGCCCTCAAGGCCGAGCGGGTAGAGGCTCCCCTGTGCCAGGATGGGATAGAAGGTATAGATGTCCTCGGTGCCGTCGGTCTCGTGGTTGTAGGAGAAGAGGCACTTGAACAGGTTGCCCGCGCGCTTGCCCGCCGCGAAGGTGCCAGGCTTCGGGGTGCCGGCATTGTTCTCGCCCAGCCAGGAAACGAGCGCCGCAGGCAGCTTGACCCCATGCGCGTTGAGGAAGGCCTCCACCGCATCGGGTGTGCTAAGGGGAGTGACGTAATCCCAGTTCACTGTGTTCATGCTGTATGACCTCGTCATTCTTACATCGTCACAGAGCTTGCGGCGGCCGAATCTGCACTCGTGGCAATCGCTTCAGCATCCACAACCGCCGAACCCGTGCCTACAATCGCTGACTCTGCGGTCGTGGCGACCTACTTGTGACCCCAGATAGCGTTGCCGCCGGTATGTGCGGTCTTCGCGTGCGTCGCCGTGTCAACAAGCTGCATGACGCCTTCTTCCTCATTGTGGTGCCACGTATACCCGGACGGGATGTCGCCCTTGGCGATTTGCTCGAGCTGCTTGGCGCTGAACTTCTCCGCAAGGCTGGCATCGGACTCGATGGCCTTGGCGAGGTCGGCCGTGCACTGGGCAAACTGCGTGGTGTTCTCGGCAGTGTACAGATTGCTCGGCAGCTTCGTTGTGAATGAGCTTTCGAACTTGGGGAAGACGCCCTTGATAACGGTCACGCCGTCTTCTTGGAGGATGTACTTCTCTGCAAACTCAACGCCTGTCTCGGGGTGCTTAAGGCCGGCGAGAGCGCTGTTGCGGCAGCTGCTCACCTCCTGCAGGACATACTTTCCCTCTTGGATTCCGCGCTCAACCTCAGCGGCGGAAAGCACGATATCGCCCGTGGCCGCAGCGGTCTCGGCCGCCGCAGCGGCGGCTTCCTCCGCCTTGACAATCTTCTCGTACTTCGCCACCACAGCTGCGCCGAGAGTGCCGGAGGCGGCGGCGCCGATGATGGCGCCCCACTTGTATTCATTGGCCGCGCCGGTAGCAGCGGCCTTGAGTCCCTCGGTGACGCTGCCGGTGGAGACGCCCGTCATGACGCCGGACACCGCGCCACCGATTGCCGCGGAGGTGAGCGCGATGGCGGGTGCCTCGGTGGCGGCGAGGTAGAAGAAGGCCACGACGGGCGTGGCGGCGCCCAGACTGGCCGTGACCGGGACAAGCACCGCGCAGAGCATGATGACGCCCGTGCCCACGGCTACGTCGCCTGCGATCTGGCCTGCCATCTGGGCAAACTCGTCGGTGTAGGCCTCAAACTCGTGAACTGTGGTCTGGCCGTCCTCGCCCAGGTCGAACACATAGCGCGTGCCCTGAAACTCAGCATCGAGCTCTGCGAGCGTGTAGCCGAAGTAGATGTTGCTCTGCGAGTTGTAGGCAAGCTCGTCGAGGTATTCCTGCGAGATGTAGCGGGCGGTCACGCCTTCCACGTAGTACTGGGAGGTGTCGATCTGCCCCTCGAGGCCTTCCTGCATGGCGTTGGCGGTCAGCGTCAGGAAGTCCGCGTCGCTGGGGTCGGTGTAGGCGGCGGCGAGCTGCTCAAGGGAGTACTCCTCGCCCTCGCTGCCATCGCTCGCCACCTCGTCGGCGTAAGCGTAGCCGCGCATGCCGCCGCCGGTGAGGATGAGGACCCAGCTCATGAGCAGGGCCACGAAGAGGCTCGCGCAGTGCTTGAACTCGGCAGGCCTACTTGTCATCGCTGGCCTCCTTCGCTGTCTTGCCCGACGCGGAGTCGTCCGGTTCGTCCACGTAGATGGTCTTCTCCGTAGACTCGCCGGTGTACTTGTTCTTCACCGAGAAGTGATAGATGCCGGGGGTTGTGAACTCCTCTCCGTCCTTGGCAGCCGTGTTGAAGCGCACGTCCTCCGTGGCACCGTCGAGGCCGTCCTTGAGGTTGGCGCGCTTGATGCTGATGTCGAGGTATCGCGAGCGGGCGAGGTCGAGCTTGAAGCCGGCCGTGGTGTGGTCGCCGTCAGAGAGCTCCGAGCCTGTCTCTACGTCGAACGGGTACACCATGCAGTTGGCGTTGCGAACCTTGAACTTGAAGGAGATGGAGTAGTTGTTGTAAGACGGTGCCACGGCGAAGTCGCCCACGCGGGTCTTGGTTTCGCCAATCTCGTAGAGCAGCGTGACCTCGTAGTCGCCTTCCTCGAAAAGCTGCACCTTTGTGTCGGCGCCTACGGCCTTTGCGGCGAGGTAGTCGGTATAGACCTGCGTCTCCTCGACATGGCCCTGGTAGTCGGTCTTGCGGATGAGCAGGCACCCCCTGCCCATGTCAGTTTGCTGCACCTCCATGGCGTTGCAGTAGCCGTTGTTGTCGTCGGACACGGTGAGGTTGGAGTCGCCTTTGAGGTGGCTGATGTCCTGCTCGAGGGTGAACCACAGCGTCACCGTGTCGCCTACGTTCTTGAGCACGACGGTCGTACCGTCGTCGGGGTCTTTCTCGTCGCTCGTGAAGCCGGTCACGGAGAACTCGCCGAGGGTCCAGCCGAAGTGCGGATCGCCATTGACGATCTCGTTGCTTTCCGAGTAACCGTTGTCCAGGCCTGTGTTCACGGCCTTGCCCAGGTAGATGCGCTCCTCATCGGCCGAGGCCTCCTCTGAGGTGTCGGCCGTCTTGAAGTCGCCGTTGTCGATGCGACTCTGGAAGGTGCGGAACGAGATGGAGATGGGCGTGTCGGCCGTGTAGCGGGCCTCGGCGGTGAAAGCGTCCTGGTCGCCCACGGACACGGCCGTCACCTTGCAGTCGGTGTCGCCGGTGATGCCGATCTTCATATCGCCGATGGGGTTGAGCGTGACGTTGGTGAACCCGGCGTTGACCAGCGCCTCCTGCACTTCCCAGTACTTCTTGCCCACAAGGTCGGTCGAGGCGGCGGGCACGGTGATGAGCTGGGCGTTGGGGTCGGAGGCGGTGGTGGTCTGCGCGCTCAGCTCCTCCTGGGCGCGCAGGGCCATCTCCTTGGAGTCGTTATAGTCGCCCAGGGCCTCGAAAGCCGTCTTGGCCTGCGCGTATTCGCCGGCGTCATAGAGTGCCTTGGCTGCGTCGTAATTAATCTGGTTGGCGGTGTCGGCGAAGGTGTGATACTTGATGACGACCTTTGCGTCGCTGGCAAAGGTTGCCTCGCGCGTAAAGCCCGTGGACTCGTCCACAGTGATGCTCTCGATGGTGCCGTCGTGCGTGATGAGCTGGGATGCGACGTTGAGGTCGCCGATGGGGACAAGCTCGATGTTGGTGAAGCCGGCAGCGGTGAACTCGTCCACCACGTCCTGGTAGCTCCAGCCGGAGTACTCCTCGCTGGGACGTGCTACCTGGATTTGCGCCACCTCGGCGGTGGTGCCAGCATCAGCGGCAAAAACCAGGGGGGGGGTTATCAAAGTGGCCGCCATCATCGCGGCGCACAGCAGACGTGCTCTCATAGAGGCCTCCTTGCGTTCAGTTGCCCGCTCATGCAGGCGTTATCGCGTCAGGGCGAATCATACGCCACAAGCGGACGGGTTTTGGTTTCTTTTAAGCGAAGATTGGTGATTGGCCCGCCCCGGCTGGCGCTGGGCCCGGCTGCGCCCCACATGGCAGGTTTCTCGTCCGACCCCGACGCCGCTCCCGCCCCTCTTGCCCGTCCCCTCTTCCCCCTCGCTTCATTTCCCCCAAGTGAACATTCGCGGCAGGGGGCCGACGTGGGGCGCACGAGGGCGGGCGTCTACTAGAATGGCCCCTTATAACTGCCCGTCTGACTTTCGACAATCGAGGAAGCTCATGACACTAAGCCAGAAAGAGGTGCGCGGCATAGCCGACTACGCCCGCATCGCCCTCACCGACGACGAGCTCGTCGAGATGACCGACTACATGAACGACGCCGTGGTCAACGTGCTCGACACCATCAGGTCGTACGACCTGGAGGGCGTCGAGCCCGTCTTCCACCCCATCGGCGACCTGTCCAACGTCATGCGCGACGACGTTCCCACGCAGGGCCTGCCGCTCGAGGTGGCCCTTGAGAACGCCGGCCAGACCGAGGGGCGCTTCTTCCGCGTGCCTTCCATCCTGGGAGACGGGGGTGCTGCGTAATGGCTCTCGACATCGATTCCCTGAGCGCCCACCAGATCGCCGCCGGCGTGGCCGCGGGCGACTTCAGCGCCCGCGAGGTCACTGAGGCCGCGCTTGCCAACGTCGAGGCGCGCGAGGACAGCGTCCACGCCTTCCTCGAGGTCTCCAACGAGCTGGCAATCGAGGCGGCCGACGCCATCGACGCCAAGCGCGCCGCCGGCGAGGCCCTGCCCCCCATGGCCGGCGTGCCCTGCGCCTTCAAGGACAACATGCACCTTGTGGGCACGCGCTGCACCTGCGCCTCTCGCATGCTCGAGAACTACCAGTCCACCTTCACCGCCACCGCCGTGCAGCGCATGCTCGACGCCGGCTGCATCCCCGTGGGCAAGACCAACATGGACGAGTTCGCCTTCGGCTCCTCCACCGAGTCGAGCGCTTTCGGCCCCACCTACAACCCCCGCGACCTGGCCTGCGTGCCCGGCGGCTCCTCGGGCGGCTCGGCCGCTGCCGTGGCCTCGGGCATGACGAGCGTCACCCTGGGCTCCGACACGGGCGGCTCCATCCGCCAGCCCGCCGCGTTCTGCGGCGTCGTGGGCATGAAGCCCACCTACGGCATGGTGAGCCGCTATGGCATCGTGGCCTTCGGCTCCTCGCTCGACCAGGTGGGCCCCTTCGGCCGCAGCGTGGAGGACGTGGCCCTCTCCATGAACGCCCTAGCCGGCCGCGACCTGCGCGACTGCACCTCGCAGCCCTGGAACACCGACTTCCTCGCCCACCTGCACGACGGCGTGGAGGGCAAGCGCATCGGCGTGATCCCCGCCCTCACGCATGCCGAGGGCGTGTCTGAGGAGGTGTCGCAGGCCATCGACGCCGCCGCCGCCAACCTGGCCAGTGCCGGCGCCGAGCTCGTGGAGGTGGAGCTGCCCAACGCCGCCGCCGCCATCAGCGCTTACTACGTGCTTGCCCCCTGCGAGGCCTTCTCCAACCTGGCCCGCTTCGACGGCGTGCGCTACGGCCACCAGTGCGCCGACCCGCGCGACCTGGCCGACATGAGCTCGCGCTCGCGCGCCGAGGGCTTCGGCCCCGAGGTCAAGCGCCGCATCATGCTCGGCGCCTACCTGCTCTCCGCCGGCGTGTACGACAAGTACTACTACCCCGCCCAGCAGGTGCGCGCCCTCATCACGCAGGACTACAAGAACGCCTTCCAGAAGGTGGACGCGGTGCTCATGCCCTCCGCGCCCTTCACGGCCTTCGAGTTCGGCGCCATGTCGAGCCCCACGCAGATGTACATGGCCGACATGTTCACCGTGCCGCTCAACATCTCGGGCAACTGCGGCGTGAGCGTGCCCGTGGGCATGGGCGCTCAGACGGGCCGTCCCGTGGGCGCCCAGCTCATCGGCCCGGCCTTTGCCGACGACCAGCTCCTGCGCATCGCCGCCACCCTGCAGGGCTTCTACCCCGCCGTTGAGGTTTCGAAGGACTTTGCCAAGGAGGCGCAGCGCTAATGAGGGACATCGCCGACATCCTCAAGGATTGGGAGCCGGTCATCGGCCTGGAGATCCACACCGAGCTCACCGTGCTCAACACCAAGATGTTCTGCGGCTGCCGCCTGTCGCACGACGACGAGCCCAACACCAACGTGTGCCCCGTGTGCCTGGGCATGCCGGGCGCCCTGCCCGTGCCCAACCGCGCGGCCATCCAGTCCATCGTGCTGGCGGGCCTCTCCACCAACTGCCAGATCATGAAGCACTCCATGTTCTACCGTAAGAACTACTTCTATCCGGACATGGCCAAGAACTTCCAGACCACGCAGGGCCCCGTGGCCTTCTGCATGGGCGGCTGGCTCGACGTGGAGGTGGGCGCCAACGGCGCCAAGGAGCGCCTCGACGACGGCGAGATTGAGCGCGCCAAGGACGGCTCCTACACCGCCCACATTGGCATCACGCGCATCCATATGGAGGAGGACGCCGCCAAGATGGTGCACGTGGGCGGCGCCGAGGGACGCATCGGCGGCGCCGACCACTCCCTCATCGACTACAACCGCTGCGGCACCCCGCTCATCGAGCTCGTGACCGAGCCCGACCTGCGCAGCCCCGAGGAGGCGCGCCTCTTCATGGAGAAGCTGCGCCAGATCTTCCTCACCATCGGCATCTCCGACTGCTCCATGGAGTCGGGCTCCATGCGCTGCGACGGCAACATCTCGCTGCGCCGCCGCGGCACCGAGAAGTTCGGCACGCGCTGCGAGATGAAGAACCTCAACTCCTTCAAGAACCTGCACGACGCCCTGGAGTACGAGATCCGCCGCCAGGCCGAGGTGCTGGAGGAGGGCGGCGTGGTGTACCAGGAGACCCGCCACTGGGACGTCAACGCCCGCCGCACCATCGTCATGCGCACCAAGGAGACGGCCGACGACTACCGCCTCTTCCCCGAGCCCGACATGGTGCCCTTCGACCTGTCCGAGGAGTTCGTCGACGAGGTGCGCACGCGCCTGCCCGAGCTGCCCGACCAGCGCCGCGACCGCTACATGGAGGCGTACGGCCTCAAGCGCGCCGACGCCGCGCAGCTCTGCGGCGACCCGGCCCTGGCCAGCTTCTTCGACCAGGCCGTGGCCGGCACGCAGGGCAAGCTCTCCCAGGCGGTGGCCAACGTCATCCTCAACGAGCTCATGGGCTACCTCAACAGCCAGGGCCACGGCATCGCCGACACCTCCATCACGCCCGCCCAGATCAAGAGCCTGGCCGAGCTGCTCTCCACCGACGCCATCTCCTCGAACCAGGGCCGCGAGGTGTTCGCGCTCATGGCCGAGTCGGGCGACGACCCCGCCCACATCGTGGACGAGCGCGGCATGCGCCAGGTGAGCGACACCTCCGCCCTCGAGCCCGTGGTGGACGAGGTCATCGCCAACTGCCCCGACCAGGTGGCCCAGTACAAGGCCGGCAACGCCAAGGTGGTTGGCTACCTCGTGGGCCAGTGCATGAAGGCGAGCAAGGGGAAGGGCAATCCCAAGCTCTTCAACCAGCTCCTCTGCGCAAAACTGGCAGA
>CAVJGP010000108.1:0-10269 GCA_963648855.1 Alistipes onderdonkii
AGGCGCACGGAGCCGTAGCGTACTGGAGTACGTAAGGCTCCGTGGAACGCAGCGCCTCAGGTTCCGCTACTTGCTTCCCATCATGGCGTGGAGGATGTTGCGGCGGGAGAGGGCTCCTACCAGCACCCCTTCGCGGGTTACGGGGACCTTCTTGATCTTGCGGCTGGAGAGCAGGCCGCAGGCCACGTCGAGGGGTGTCTCGATATCCACCGAGATGACGCGCTTGGTGGCGAGCTCCATCACGTTGAGCTCGGAGAGGGTGGCCAGGCGGTCTTCCATGGCGTTGGAGTCCCTCATCGCGACGCTCACGCCGGCGTGGGGGCTCGAGACGTTGAAGTCGTTGCGGGCCAGGTAGCGCATGACGTCGCCGTCGGTGACGTAGCCCACGAGCTTGCCGGTGCGGTCGATGACGGAGACGCCGGCGGTGTTGGTGGCGTCCATGATGGCGATGACGTCGCGCATCGTGGCGGTGTTGAGCACCGTGGCGGCCTCGCGGTTCATGACCTCGGCCAGGGTGAAGCCGGAGAGGGCCTTGTCAGCCAGCTGGATGAAGCCCGGCTCGAGCTCGGGGTGGTCGCCCGTGACGTGAGCGCCCTCGGCAGCATGGGCGCCCGCAGCCTGCACGGCCCGAGCGTCTTGCACGGTCGCGGCGCCCTGGACCTTCTTGCGGTCGCGCACAAAGACCAGGATGAGGATGACGGCGCACGCAGCCAGACCGGCCGTGGTGCAGAACGACATGTGGTAGCCGGCGAAGGTCTGCTCAACGCCGGACAGGTCGGTCGCGGCGGCAGAGACGCTCGCGGCGATGGAGACAAGCAGCGTGGTGCCGAAGGACGCCGCCACCTGGTTGATGGTGTTCGAGGTAGACTGGGCGTGCTGGATGGCGTCGTTGGGCAGGGAGTTGACGCCCCAGGTGTTGACGGGGGTCATGGTGAACTGCATGCCCACGGCGAGCACCGCGTACACCACCATCACGAAGGGCAGGGGCGAGTCGTAGTGGAACTGGGTGAAGCCCACCACGCCGCACAGGATGACGACCGCGCCGATAAGCACGGGCAGGCGCACGCCGAAGCGGTCGAAGAGGCGCCCCGCGAACATGCCCGTCACCGCGCCGATGAGGGCGCCGGGCAGCAGCGTGAGGCCCGAGACCGTGGCGCTCTGACCCAGGACGCCCTGGATGTAGAGGGGCATGATGGTCTCCATGCCCACAAGGGCCGCCTGGAAGAAGGCGATGATGATGACGACCGTGCGGTAGTTGCGCGTCTTGAGGATGTCGACGCGCAGCATCGGCTCGTCGAGGTGGAGCTGGCGGTGCGCATAGAGGGCGATGAGCACGAGACCCACCACGATGAGCGCAACGTTGATGGCGATGTTGTCAGAGGAGCTGATGCTCGACAGGCCGTAAAGCAGCGACACCAGGCCGAAGGTGGACAGCAGCACCGAGAGCGCGTCGAACTTCGCGCGCTTGAAATCGCCGTAGGACTTGAGGAAGCGCGAGGCCGCGAACACGATGATGGCCGCGATGACGGTGACGATCACGAAGATGGCACGCCAGCCCACGCAGTCCACGAGCACGCCCGACAGGGACGGGCCGATGGCGGGCGCGAAGCCGATGATGAGGCCGATGATGCCCATGGCGGTGCCGCGGCGCTCGCGGGGAATCACCAGCAGGATGACGCTGAACACCATGGGCATCACGAAGCCCGTGGCGCAGGCCTGCATCACGCGACCCACAAGCAGCAGGCCGAAGAAGGGCGACACGGCCGCCACAAGGCTGCCCAGGGCGAAGAGCGTCATGCCGCCCATGAAGAGCTTGCGCGTGGGGAAGCGCCCCATGAGGTAGGCCGCGAGCGGGATGACCACGGCCTCGGTGAGGGCGTAGCCCGAGGTGAGCCACTGCACCGTGGTGGACGAGATGTTCAGATCGGCCATGATGGTGGGCAGCGCCGGGGTGAGCAGCGTGGCATTGAGCACCGCGATGAACGTGCCCGCGAGCAGGACCACCACCATCCTGAGCTGGTCTTTAGAGATGCCTAGACCCATACAACCTCCTTTGAGACAGAAGAGCGCCCCGGGCGGGAGCGCTCTTGCTTCTCGATTGATACTTATCAATCGTTTACAGGTGGCAGTATGCCCAAAAATTCGTGGAAGTGCATGCTCTCATTTGACTTTTATCAAGTTTCAACACAAAATGAGGCCCGTGCCCTCAGAAGACCGGCACACGCGATCAAATTGGAAGATGTGATACCCCATGCAAGAAAACCCCGACGACAAAACAAGCCAGCCGGACCGCTCCCCCCTCATGGCCCTGC
The DNA here is from genome assembly GCA_963648855.1 of Alistipes onderdonkii. Taxonomy (GTDB): domain Bacteria; phylum Actinomycetota; class Coriobacteriia; order Coriobacteriales; family UMGS124; genus UMGS124. The sequence goes on from CAVJGP010000108.1 coordinate 2,313, forward strand.
CCCCGCGCCCCGAGCCCAAGATGATCATAGGCGTCATATGCGAGGAGCTGGCACCCGAAGAAGCCCTGCTCAACGCCGCGTGCACGCTCGACAGCCTGGCGCGCTTCTCCATCGTGGAAAGCAGGAAGGGACTCAGCAAGGCGCAGACAGACATCATCATGCACATCGCCCTGTTCGGGCCTACCTCGATGAGCTCGCTTGCGCAGAACCTCGCCGTATCCAAGGAGCACATCACGCGCGCCGTGGCGACGCTTGAGGCGCAGGGGCTCGTCGCCAAGCGCCGCAGCCAGGAAAACTACCGCGTGGTGGAGGCCGAACTCACCGAGAAGGGTGTGGAGACGACGCTCGCCCTGCGCAAGGCGTCCCTCTCCGCGCTCGACAAGTCGCTCGCCACGCTGAGCGCCCAGGAGCGAGCCGACCTCATCCACCACACGCACTGCATGCTGGAGCTGCTGCGCAAGCTCAAGCTGGATTAGGACCGCAGGGCCGCGGGCAACGCGCGCAGCTCGCCAGCCACGAAAAACGGGCGCAACCCGTCGTCACCGCGCAGGGCCAGCAAGCCTGCTACCTGGGGAAACGACGAGTTGCGCCCGTTTGCATGCGGCGCTTGGCGCGCAGGCTCGCCTACTCGGCGGCCCAGCCCTTTGCGCGCACCACGTCAACCACGCGCTGCGCGTAGGTGCGGGCGATGTCGTCGGTGGCGGCCTCCACCATCACGCGCACGAGCGGCTCGGTGCCCGAGGCGCGCACGAGGGCGCGGCCGTCGCCGGCCAGGTCGCTCTCCACGGCGGCAGCGGCAGCCACCACGTCGGGGTCGGCCATGGCGGCCTTCTTGTCGGTCACGCGCACGTTGATGAGCACCTGCGGGTAGGTGTGCACGGGCGCGGCCAGCTCGGACAGCGTGGCCTTGCGGCCCATGACGGCCTCCATGAGCTTGATGGAGGTGAGGATGCCGTCGCCGGTGGTGGCGAGCTTGCCGAAGATGATGTGGCCCGACTGCTCGCCACCGATGCGGCAGCCCGACTCGCGCATGTGCTCCCACACGTAGCGGTCGCCCACCTGGGTCTTCGCGTACTCGATGCCCGCCTCGTCGAGGGCCTTGTACAGACCCAGGTTGCTCATAACGGTGGTGGTGACCTCGTTGGGCACGAGATGGCCCTTGGCCTTCATGTAGTTGGCACAGATGTACATGATTTTGTCGCCGTCCACCACATCGCCGTGCTCGTCCACCGCAAGGCAGCGGTCGGCGTCGCCGTCGTAAGCGAAGCCGCAGTCCAGGCCCTCGGCGCGCACGAGCTCCTGCAGGGCCTCGATGTGCGTGGAGCCCACGCCGGCGTTGATGTTGGTGCCGTCGGGGTTGCAGCCGATGGTGTACACGCGCGCGCCCAGCGACTCGAAGACGTTGCGCGCGATGGACCAGGAGGCGCCGTTGGCGCAGTCCAGGCCGATGCGCTTGCCGCGCAGCGAGTACATGCCCTGGGAGATGAGGAAGCCCACATAGCGGTTGCGGCCTGCGAAGTGGTCCTCGACGGCGCCCACCTCGGCACCCGTGGCCCAGGGAATCTCGGCGCCCTTGAAGCCCAGGCAGTCCACCTCGCCGTCGAGGTAGGACTCAACGAGGGCGATGAGGTCGTCGCCGGCCTTCTCGCCGTTGCCGTCCATGAGCTTGATGCCGTTGTCGGCGTAGGGGTTGTGCGAGGCGCTCACCATGACGCCGCAGTCGAAGTCCTCGGTGCGGGCGACGTACGCCACGCTGGGCGTGGTGGTGACGTGCATGGTGTAGGCGTCGCCGCCGCTGGCCGCAATGCCGCTGGCCAGGGCGTACTCGAGCATGTAGGAGGAGCGGCGCGTGTCCTTGCCGATGACGATGCGCGCGCAGCTGGACTCGTCGGAGGAGCGCAGCTGCTTGGTGAGGCTCTTGAGCCTGCCGTAGTACCAGCCCAGGAAGCGGCCGATCTTGAAGGCGTGCTCAGCCGTCAGGCCGACACCCGCCTCGCCGCGAAAACCGTCGGTGCCGAAATACTTACCCATAAGAGATTCCGTCCTTTAAAGGCTTGGCGCACAAAGGCGCACATGCGTGCTTGGGGCATACGGGAGCGATTTTAGCATGAGAGCCACACGTGCCGACCGCACGGGCATGAGCGGTCGAGCGGCAGGCGGGCGAAAAGACGCGCCGACGGCAAGGGGACGTCCCCCGCCGTCGGCGCACACTGTGCCTTCTGGGCTTACGCGGCATCCTCCAGGGTCACGAGGTCGGCAGCCGTGTCGCCGTCGAAACTCGCGCCATCGAGGGGCCCGACGCTGACGTCACTTTCGCTCGCGTCGTCGAGGGTCTCGGCGCCAGCACCGCCCTCCCCCGCACCATCGAGGGTCTCGCCACCGGCGTCGCTTTCGCTCGTGCCATCGAGGCCCTCGGCGCCAGCGCCGCCGCCACTCACATCCTCGAAGGTCACGGCCTCATCGAACGAGGCATCCTCAGCCGTCGCCAGCGCCTCGGTGGACGCACCCTGCACCTCGGCCTGGGCCGCCGCGTCCTGCTCGGCAGGCACGTAGGGCTGCTCCTTGCCCGTCGTGAGGGCGTTGATGCGCACGAGCACCTTCGCCGCCTGAGCGCGGGTGGTGCCGTCTTGAGGGTCGAGGCGCAGGCCCTGCGAGGTGTCCTTGCCGGTGATCGCCCCGGCGGCGGCGCACCACACGAGGGCGTCGTGCGCCCAGCTCGAGACGTCGCCGGTGTCCAGGCAGCGCTCGAAATTGCCCGTGGGCACGTTTGAGGTAGTCACGCCCATCTGAGAAGCAAAGCGATACACCATGACTGCCAGCTCCTCGCGGCTGACAGGCGCGTCGGGGCGGAACGTGCCTGCATAAGGCCCGGACAGGTAGCCTGTGACGACGCCCTTCTCAACGCACCAGCTCACGGCGCGGGAGTAGTAGCGCCCGGGGAGCACGTCGGGCAGGCAACCGCCATCGGCGGCGTCGGGACAGCCCGCGATGCGCCAGAGCACCGTGGCCACCTGCGCGCGCGTCAGCTGGTCCTCAGGGCCAAAATAGCCCGTCGAGACCTGGAACGCATCGGTGTAGCCGCTCATGAGGCCGAGCTTGGCGGCCTCGACGACCCAATCGTAGTACCAGGCGTCCATGGAGACGTCGACGAACGGGGAGGTCGCCGGCTCCTGCCAGGCGGCCGTAAGCGTCAGGTCGCCCTCGACGGCGCCGTCGAAGCCATACGCCTGTCCGTCCTGCGTGCACCAGCCCAGGAAGGTGTAGCCGTCCCGCACGGGGTCGTCGGGCCGCGCGACAGGCTCGCCGTAGGCAACCTGACGCTCGAAGGAGTCCTCACCGTTGGCGGGGTCGAACGTGACCGTGCAGGTGACGGCAGTCCACTTGGCGACAAGCGTGACGTTCTCCGTGATGTGGGTCGTAAAGTCGAAGGCCTGCTCGTCCGTGCCCTTGAACCAGCCCGCAAACACATGGCCCTGCCACGCGGGGGCATTGGGGGCCTGGGTGCGACTGCCCTTCGCCACCTTGTGCTCGATCGTATATTGCCCGTTGGCAGGGTCGAACGTGACCGTGCACTGTTCGCGATAGGTCTGGCGCACGGTCACCCGCAGGCCGCCGTCATCGCCCACCGTCGCCGTGCACTCCTCCCCTCCCACAGCCGCGATGCTGGGGCTTATCAGCCGCGCCGAGAACGACTCCAGTGCGCCGGAGTACTCCGCGCGAATGCCCAGCTCCTCAAGCAGGGCGGGCTGGAAATCCAGCGTGTAGGTGATCGCCTTGGTGGTGTCGTTCAGCGTCTCCACCTGGCACGACAGGCTGATGTACTGGGACACGTAGGCCAGCACGTCGTGCATGGAGCTGCGGTTGTCGGTAAGAAACACGTTCAGGACGTCGGTGTGCTCGGCACAATACGCCGCGTCGTCTGCGTGCTCCTCAAGGTCGCTCCAGGTCAGGGAGTTGTTCAGCGTGAACCTGCCTCCCTGGAGCGTGGGCACATACACCGCGCGAAGGCTCACGACGTTGCCGGGCATGGTGAAGGAGGCGTTTCCCGAGCCGTCGGTGGAAAGCCGTGTGCTCTGGCCCAGCCCCGTCACCTCCCAGTACGCGGGGGCCTCGCCGTAGCCGGGGTGGGCATAGGTGCTGCCGTCCAGCGAGATGACCTGCCCATACGCCACCTCATACGAGGCGCTGCTGCCCGACCCCCATTCCATGGTCAGGGAGTACTTGCTGGCCACGTACTTGAGATAGAGCTGGGAGTCCCACTCGGCCACCGAATAGGCAGGGTCGTCGGAAAACACCGCCTCCTGCCAGGTGTCGCCCAGCCCGTTGCGGATGTCCTCGCTGCCGGTGAGGCGGTAGCTCTGGCCCTTGAACTCGCCGACGGTAAAGCCCATCCAGCTGCCCTGGCTCGCGGTGCCCAGGATCTCACCGCCCGAGTCGTTCACATAGATATTGGAGTTGGCGCTGGCCTGGGCGTCCTGCGCCTGCTTGATCGAGTTGTCCTTCACGACAATCGTGCCGGAGAGGGTGCAGCGCAGGCTGGCACCGATCCAGACGCCGCCGGCCGCCTCCTTGGCCGCGTTGCCGGTGATGTGGACGTTGCTCATAGAGAGCGTGCCCGTGAAGTAGTAGATGCCGCCGCCCCTATACGCCGCGTAGTTGTCCGTCAGGGTGACGTCGCTCAGCGACAGGCTCGACCCGAAGGCGAAGATCGCACCGCCACCCGAACGGGAGTCGGAGGCGCTGTTGGTGCACGCGACCGTGTTGTCGCTCATCGCGCCGGTGCCGTCCGACGTGACGTTGAGGCCGAACTTGTGGACGAAGATGGCGCCGCCCCTGCCGTCGGCGGCGTTGCCCGAGATGGTCGCGCCGTTCTTGAGCTGCAGCTCCATCACGTCGGAGTCGGAGGCCGAGGAGGTGCTGCCGTGGATGAACCTGATGCCGCCGCCCTCGCCGCAATCGCTGTTGCCCGCATACGCGCTGTTAGCGTCGATGTGCGCGCCGTCGAGCACGATCGTGGACTTCTGCTCCACCTCGATGCCGCCGCCACCGCCCCACGCGCTGTTGTGCGACACCTCGGTGCCGTCGCCGAGCTGCAGGTTTGACTTCCCGTAGAGGTAGATTCCGCCGCCGCCGGCATAGTAGTCCAGGGCCTCGTTGCCGTCCGCCCTGTTGTAGCTCACCGAGCTGGCGTCGATGCGCGCCGTCACGCCGGTATTGGAGTAGATGCCGCCGCCGTTGTCGCCCGAGTGGTTGTGGCAGACATCGGAGCCGCCCGTGATGTACAGGTATGCGGCAGTCCCAGAGGAGCTGCCGCCCAGATAGATACCGCCGCCGTCATCGTGCGTCTCGTTGTACGACACGCTGGAGGAATCGACCGAGAGGGTGAGCGACCCGTCGTCGAACATGATGCCGCCGCCCTGGTAGATGGCCAGGTTGCGCGACACCTCGCTGCCATTCTTGAGGGTGACCGTGCAGCCCGAGCTGCGCACATAGACGCCGCCGCCCATGCCCTCGGCGTGGTTGTACACGATGCGGGAGTTGTTGAGCTCCAGCGTGGAGTCCTTGCCGTGGATGGCCACGCCCGCGCCGTGGCCGTAGCTGCTGTCGAAGCGGTCGGTGAGGTTGCCCGCGACGGTGACGTCGTTGAGGTAGACCTTGCAGCCCGTGCCCTCGGCCGAGATGCCGCCCGAGCCGTAGTGGTCGTCGCAGGCGCCGCCGGTGATGAGGCCGCCGTACAGGGCGGTGTCGCCCGTGCCGTCGAACTTCCAGAATGCCGAGGTCACGTTGCCGTCGGCGTCGATGTGGACGTCGGAGAGGGTGCCGGCGTGGGAGGTCTGGGCCTCCTCGCCCGTGCCGCCGTTCACCGTGAGGGTGCCGCCCTCCTCCACGTGGACGGCCTCGCCCTCCCCTTCCGCGTACCAGGGGCTGCCGTAGGTGCCCGCCTTGTGGACGTCGAGCACGTGGCCGTGCAGGTTGAGCGTGTAGGACTTGCCCTGCGCCACCACGATGCGGCCCGCGTCGTGGGTGTTCCAGTCGCAGAACAGGTCGATGGTGACGCTTGTCACGGAGGAGTTCTCGCCCAGCTTGGCGGCCTCGGAGAGCAGCTCGCCCACGCTCGCGTACTCGCGCGCCTCCTCCCAGCGGTCGCACGTGAGGCTGCCCACCGCCTGTGGGGCCGAATCGGCGCGGGCCGGGGAGGCCGGCGCCCAGCCGAGGGCGGCGAGCGCCAGACACACGAGCAGGGCGGCGAGCGCAAGCGTGGCGCTCAGGGCGCGGCCGGGCCGCGCGGGAGATGCGAGGTTCATGGGATGCTCTCTCAGTCTGTCCAATACAGTCAATTCGGGCGAAGTATACGCCCAAAGTACTTCGCCTGGATGTCATAGCGACCGGGCGCTTCGTCTCTACTGCTGCAATGACGGGCCGGCTACCAGCCAAAAGGCGTGTCCACCCCTACCCCCTTCGCCATTTGAAGAATCTCGAAGTGGCGCATGTGGTAGTCGATGAGCCCCTCAGACTTCATGCGCGACAGCTCCGCCGACAGGGCGCTGCGGTCGACGCCCAGGTAGGCCGCCATCTGCTCGCGGTTGAGTGGGATGTCGAAGCTCGAGCTTGCGTGCTCGGCGGCCTGAAACGACAGGTACGACTGCACCTTCTCGCGGATCGTGCGCGGCGCGGTGATGAAGGCGCGCCGGGAAAGCTCGGTGTTGCGCAGGGCCAGAAGGCGCGTGAAGTTGGTGGCGACGCGGCGGTGCCGGCCGCAGCCCATGAGGCAGGGGGCCATGAGCTGCTCCACATCGAACATGAGGATCTGGCTGTCCTTGTCGGCCACGATGTCGATGAGCAGGGGCTTTCCAGGCGTGCCGCACGCGTAGGCCTCGCCGAACGTCTTGCCCGGCTCTACCATCACGAGCAGGGTGTTCTCGCCCCAGACGTTGCCGCATTCCACGCGCACGGCCCCCTCGAGCACCATGCCCATGTGCGTGACGGCCTCCCCCGCCCGAAAGATTGCCTGGCCGCGCTCGTAGTGCCTGAGGTCGGGGGCGATGCAGGAGAAGAGCTCCTCCACCTCGGCGCGCGTGAGGCCCTCGAACAGAAGGGAGCGCATCACGTAATAGAAGTCGAACGTGTACGGGGTTGCTGCCATGGCGGCCTCCTTTGCCCTTCACGGAAGCTTCAGCGACGTGAACGGTAGATGTTTTGACGCGAGCGGCACAATCTTGACAGAAAACGGTGGGTTCTACAACGGAAATTGTTTCCACAAGTGGGTATAGTGCGCAGCGACGTCAAAGATTGGGGCGCGCGGGACGGAAGGGCCGTCCCCTCAAGACACGAGCGCGCCATACCGAAAGGAGCACCACCTATGCTGTTCGCAATCCTCGCCGTTGGTATCGGCCTCATCCTCGCGCTTGCCGGGGCCATCCTGCTCGACCGCAACCGCACCGAGCCGAGCGGCCGCGCCACCTACGCCTTCACCACCGCCTGCGGCGTCGCCCTCATGGCCGCGCCCATGGTCGGCATCCTGTAACGGTCGCATCTATGTGTAACCTGTGATGCGCCTACGTCCCGGAAGATTCTACTTGCAATCCTGGTGACGTAGGCGCATACTTCTTTCTCGTGCTGAGCGCTTGAACGCAAAGCACCTTCACAAGAGCCAATGTATCTTGTGAGCTGGCGATTCTTGCAGTGGGGGTACACCCGGTCCCATACCGAACCCGGAAGTTAAGCCCACTCGCGCCGATGGTACTGCAGGGGCAACCCTGTGGGAGAGCAGGGCGTCGCCATCTCACAAGCAAAACTTGGCACGAGATTCACGAGGTTGCAGGAATGCCCCTCGTGAGCTGGCGATTCTTGCAGTGGGGGTACACCCGGTCCCATACCGAACCCGGAAGTTAAGCCCACTCGCGCCGATGGTACTGCAGGGGCAACCCTGTGGGAGAGCAGGGCGTCGCCATCTCAC
>CAVJGP010000109.1:0-10006 GCA_963648855.1 Alistipes onderdonkii
GTGGTGCTCGCCGCGCCCGACTACCGCTGCAACCCCGCCACCGACGGCACGGCCACCGAGTCCGTCGTGGCCATCAACTTCGAGCGCCGCATCATCATCGTGGCCGGCACCGGCTACTCCGGCGAGATCAAGAAGTCCATCTTCTCCACGATGAACTACCTGCTGCCTGTGGAGGACAACGTGCTTTCCATGCACTGCTCCTCCAACGTCGACCCCCAGACGGGCCGCACGGCGGTGTTCTTCGGCCTGTCCGGCACCGGCAAGACCACCCTGTCGGCCGACCCCACCCGCCGTCTCATCGGCGACGACGAGCACGGCTGGTCCGACGAGACCGTCTTCAACATCGAGGGCGGCTGCTACGCCAAGTGCATCGACCTCACCGAGGAGGGCGAGCCCGACATCTACCGCGCCATCCGCTTCGGCTCGGTGAGCGAGAACGTCATCATCTCCGCCAAGACCTGCCAGCCCGACTACTCCGACACGCGCATCACGGAGAACACGCGCGTGGCGTACCCCATCGAGCACATCGACGGCGCCGTGCTCGAGGGCGTGGGCCAGACCCCCAGCGTGGTGGTCTTCCTCACCGCCGATGCCTTCGGCGTGCTGCCTCCCATCTCGCGCCTGTCCGAGGAGGCGGCCATGTACCACTTCATGACCGGCTTCACCTCCAAGGTCGCCGGCACCGAGCAGGGCATCAAGGAGCCCGTGCCCACCTTCTCGGCGCTGTTCGGCGAGCCCTTCATGCCGCTCGACCCGCTGCACTACGCTGAGATGCTGCGCGAGCGCATCGAGCGCGACCACGCCCGCGTCTACCTGGTGAACACCGGTTGGACCGGCGGCGGCTACGGCGTGGGCCATCGCATGAAGCTCTCCGCCACCCGCGCCATGGTGCGCGCTGCCCTCTCCGGCCAGCTCGACGAGCAGCCCTTCGCCCATGACGAGCGCTTCGGCGTCGATGTGCCCCTGAGCTGCCCGGACGTGGACGCGGCCCTTCTCGACGCGCGCGGCACCTGGGCCGACCCCGAGGCCTACGACAAGGCTGCCGACCACCTGGCCTCCATGTTCCAGAAGAACTTTGCCGCCCGTTACCCCCACGCTCCCGAGGCCGTGCGCCAGGCGGGCCCGCGCCCTCAGAACGCGGACGATAGCGAGGGTGATGTAGAGGTCGCCGAGCCCATGTGTGACGTGAACTCCACCGCGGGCGTGCGCCTGGCAAGCCCCGCGGTGTAAGGCCTGGGCTTTCCTCGGTTCGATAAACTGGCTGAGGCCGTGGCCCCGCCCGCAAGCGACCCAAGAGGGGCTTGCGGGCGGGGCCTTTTCGTGCGGCGGGGGAGGCGCGAGGGAAGATGCCTCGCGGTGTGGGCTGGTGTGCGAGCTGGCCCGAGCTTACCCACGCCGCTTCCTCCCGCGCCCGCTCGCCTCGGTCGCCCCACCTGCCTGCTTTTTCCGGCATGCGTGCTTCTCTTGAAGGCCCGCCCCCGGCATCCCATTGTTGGTACAATTTCGCGAGTCTCATCTAGGGCTCTAGCAAAGGCCGCGCGGCGGCTGAGCCCGCCGACGTGGGTGTTCGGCCCCTTGCCCCGCGTCGTGGCTACGTAAAGAGGTGGCACGAAAGTCGAGGTCTTCGGTGGTTGCCGCGAAGTCCCTGTCCTCGGGCCGCGCCATGCTGTGCGTCGCCCTGCTCGTCGTCCTCGGGTTTACCCTGGGCTGCTCGGAATTCATCGTCATCGGAATCGAATCGGAGATAGCCGACTTTTACGGCGTGAGCCTGTCTGAGGTGGGCATGCTCATCAGCACGTTTGCCATCTCCTACGCGTTCGTGACGCCCGTGCTCGCCCTGGGCACCGGCCGCTTCAAGCGCTTCACGCTCCTCATCGCCTACAGCGTCATCTTCTGTCTGGGCAACCTGCTCTCCATCGCCGCGCCAACGTTCGGCCTGCTCATGGCGGCCCGCGTGCTCATCGGGTCGGTGTCGGGCGGCCTGCTCGCGGTGGGCGTCACCTTCGTGCCCGAGCTTCTGGGGCCCAAGCGCGTGTCGTTGGGCATCTCCGTCATCTACGCGGCCTTCTCCGTGGCCATGGTCGTGGCCACCTCGGCAGGCAAGATGATCGCCGAGACCTGGGACTGGCACGTGGGCATGGACATCGTCCTCATCCTGTGCGTGGCGGTGTGCGCGCTGCTCATCGCCGTGCTGCCCCGCGTGGGCGCCACCGACGAGCCCGCCACCTGGCGCGAGCAGATCGTCCTGCTCAAGCAGCCCTGCGTGCTTCTGAGCATGGCCATCTTCATGTTCGCCGTGGGCGCCATCTACGTGTTCTACGGCTACGTCACGCCCTACTTCGAGGACGTGCTGGGCATGAACGCCACGCAGGCGAGCCTGGCCCTCATGGCCTACGGCGCGATTACCTTCTTCTCTAACATCCTCTCGGGCTGGTTCGACGCGCGCGTCGGCGTCAAGGCCCTCGTCCCGCTCTTCATCGTGGACGCGGCGCTGCTCTTCGGCCTCTACCTCGTCACGCCGCAGATGCCCGTGAGCCTGGTCCTCATCATGGCCATCGGCCTCATGATGTACGTGCAGTCGGTGCCGTGCATATCTATGTTTATGCATACGGCCAACGCCAAGTGCCCCAAGGCCCTCACGCTCGCCAGCTCGCTTGAGCCCATGTCGTTCAACATCGGCATCGCCTTCGGCACGGCCGTGGGCGGCGCCGTGGTCGCCGGGCCCGGCTTGGCCCATGCGGGCCTCGTGGGCGCGGGCTTCTCGCTCGTGGCCCTGGCGCTCACCGTCTGCCTGCTCATCGTCAACAAGAGGAGTCGCTAACCTTGGACATGCACGCCCTGTGCGACCTTGCCGCCCGTTCGCTTCTGAGCCGCTACGAGGGCCTGGAGGCTTGCGAGGTCGAGCCCCTGTGCTACTCGGAGAACCGCACCTACCGCGTCCGCGCGGCCTCGGGCATGCCGCTTGCCACCCTGCGCCTGTGCCGCCCGGGCTACCGAACCTTTGAGCAGCTCCAAGCCGAGGTGTCATGGCTCCTTGAGCTTCGCGCGGCGCACCTCCCTGCAAGCTTCGAGGTCATCGAGCCGCTCCAGGCGCTCGACGGCAGCTACGTGCAGACGGTCGAGCTCGACGGGACGCGCCTCTATGGCCTGGCCTTCCGCCACATGGCCGGCGTCGAGCCCGACGAGGTGCGCTCCGACCTGCCGCGCCTCTTCCGCCAGCTCGGCGCCTTCGCGGCCTGTCTGCACGGCAAGTCGGGCAACGAGGACCTTGCGCGCGTGCGCGGCGTGTGGGACTGGGACGCCGTCCTGGGGCCGCAGGCCGTCTGGGGCGACTGGCGCGCCTTCCCGGGCCTTACGGCCGAGGAGCTGGACGTTTTCGAGCGCTGTGCGGCGCAGGTCCGTACGCGTCTGGAAGAGTACGGGCGTCCCGAGGGGCGTTTCGGCCTCATCCACTCCGACATGCGCTTCGCCAACCTCCTTGTGGAGCGCGACCGCCTCAAGCTCCTCGACTTCGACGACTGCGGGCGCGGCTGGCACCTCTTCGACCTGGCGGCGTCGCTCAGCTTCATCGAGGCGCGACCTGACGTGCCCGAGCTCATCGACGCGTGGCTCCAGGGCTACCGTGGCCTGCGCGCGCTCGACGAGCGCGACCTCGCCATGATTCCCACCTTCATCATCATGCGCCGCCTGCAGCTCACCGCCTGGCTTGCGAGCCGCCCCGACTCCGACCCGGTGCCCTCCACGCTTCCCGGCTGGGTGCCCGACACGCTTTCCCTGTGCCTTCGCTATTTGGGTGAATAGTTTTCTACACGTGTGGAATAGTCATCAGGCTAACTAGAATGTGGAGCAGCGCAGGCCATGGGCGGTGTCGCAGCCTCGGCTTGGGCCTCGCTGCAGTCGCCGTCCGAGGAAGGTGTAGCCATGAACGATTCCCAGCCTGAGGACCTGCAGTCCGACCTTGCCACAGCAAAGCTCGACAAGCGCGTGGTGAAGACGCGCACGGCCATCCATGAGGCGTTCCGGCACCTCATCTGCGAGCGAGGCCTCGACAAGGTCACCGTGAGCGCCCTGGCCCGCCAGGCAAAGATCGACCGCAAGACGTTCTACCTGCACTACGGCTCGGTGCAGGCGCTCTTCGACGAAGAGGTGGAGTCGCTCGTGGAGCGCATCCTGTCGTGCGTGGACATCGAGGCCGCGCAGAGCCGCCGGCCCGAGCAGCTCAGGGGCGTGCTCGACAAGGTGAACGCGATCATCTCCTCCGACGTGGAGTTCTTCGCCTACATCGCCCGGTCGCTGTCGCTGGAGTTCACCCTCGACCACATCCGCGCCGCCGTGGCCACCTATATGGAGCGGCGTTACGGCCTTGAGGTGGGGCAGGCCAGCGAGCCTCAGCTTATGCGCCTGCGCTTTTTGCTCGCCGGGGCCGTGGCGGTGTACGGCGAGTGGCTGCGCGGCGACCACACCCAGCCGCTTGAGGAAGTCTCCCAGGTCATCCAAGATATCGTCTTGTCGGGGCCGGCGGCAGGGGAGCCGCTCTTCAACCGTTAGGAGATGCCCGTCATGGACACCGAGATTCGCTTCATCGTGACCTTCTTCAACCACACGGGCGCCATGGCCTTCCAGAAGGCCTGCGACGAGGGGGGCGTGCCCGGCAAGCTCATCCCCATCCCCGCCCAACTCGAGGCGGGCTGCGGCCTGGTGTGGTCGGCCCCGCTCACCGCGCGCAAGCAGCTCATGGCCCTGCTCGACGACCCCTCCATCGTGTGGTGCGAGCGCACGCTCCTGGAGCTCGACGTGCTTTAGGGGAGTTTTTCTTGACTTAGACCTGGGTTTAAGTAAGAGCATGGGACAATGCATGTTGGTGAGCCCGTGCTTTTCATGCCTTTTGGCTGGTGGGCCGGCAGTCGCGTTGGGAGCTTGCGATGACGTATTCGATAGGCGAGGTGGCGCAGCGCATGGGCGTCGCCGCCTCGACGCTTCGCTATTACGACAAGGAGGGCCTGCTGATCGACGTGGGCCGCACCTCGGGCGGCATACGCGCCTTCAGCGATGCCGACATCGAGACCCTTGGGGTGATTGACTGCCTCAAGCGCACGGGCATGCCCATCAAGGACATCAAGCTGTTCATGGATTGGGTGCGCCAGGGCGACGAGACGCTCTCCCTGCGTCGCGAGATGTTCTACGAGCGCCGCCGCCTTGTGGAGGAGCAGATGGCCCAGCTCCAGGCGACGCTCGACACCATCGAGTACAAGTGCTGGTTCTACGATACCGCTTGTGAGCTGGGAAGTGCCGAGGCGGTGCTGGGATTGCCACAGGAAGAGGTGCCTGCATGGGTGCGTGCTGCGCGCGAGCATCTGAGCGGGCACCAGCCTCACTGACCTGCGCGAGCAGTTGGGGACTCACTGGCCCCGCTGGTCCGCGAGCCGCTACTTCTCAGCTGCTTTCTTCAGCCGGCGCTTCTCACGGATGCCGCAGACGAGGTGCTTCACGGCCAGCGCCGGATGGTGGAAGAGCATGCGCGGCCCGGAGTGGCGCATGACGACGCGAATCTGCTCGCGCATGGCGGGCTTGTAGCAAGACGAGGGGCAGTTGGCACAGAAGGTCTTCTCCTGCCCGCGCCTGCAGGCGTCCACGCGCTTGTCGGCGTAGTCGGCCAGGGCCGCGCACTCTTGGCAGAGCTCGCCCTTCGCGCCGCCGTGCACGTCGTGGCAATAGATTCCTACCATGAGGCGCACCACGCGCTTCTCGTACGCCTTGCGCTCCTCAAGGGTCTGTGCCATGTGCGCCTCTCTTCCCGGTCGTTCTCGTGCGTCTCCTTGTAAGGCACTATTGTATTCTGCATCTAACACGAAAACGCCCCTGAGACCCTTGCGTTTCCACAAGGAACCCAGGGGCGCTCTGATGAGCACTCAGATGTTCTTGATGCCTGCGCGAGCAACTCGACGCTCCGATTGCGTCAGCTAGGCCTTCTCAAGAGAGACGGCGGGGGTTGCCGCCTGTCCGAGCTGCGCATCCCCCGATCATACAGCACGATATGGAAGCATCTTCCTGTACAGGCTTGTCGTGGCGGGGAGTGGAGGTATTTGTGTACAGACGATGAACAAAAGGTGCATTCGAAGATTGGGACTTGCATCCTGTGCGCGGATGGGGCAATATACCTCCTCGCGCAACGGCAACAAGCACTGAGCCGAGCGCCTCACGAACTGCTTCAGTGAGTCTCGTGAGCTGGCGATTCTTGCAGTGGGGGTACACCCGGTCCCATACCGAACCCGGAAGTTAAGCCCACTCGCGCCGATGGTACTGCAGGGGCAACCCTGTGGGAGAGCAGGGCGTCGCCATCTCACAAGCAAAACTTGGCACGAGATTCACGAGGTTGCAGGAATGCCCCTCGTGAGCTGGCGATTCTTGCAGTGGGGGTACACCCGGTCCCATACCGAACCCGGAAGTTAAGCCCACTCGCGCCGATGGTACTGCAGGGGCAACCCTGTGGGAGAGCAGGGCGTCGCCATCTCACAAGCAAAACTTGGCACGAGATTCACGAGGTTGCAGGAATGCCCCTCGTGAGCTGGCGATTCTTGCAGTGGGGGTACACCCGGTCCCATACCGAACCCGGAAGTTAAGCCCACTCGCGCCGATGGTACTGCAGGGGCAACCCTGTGGGAGAGCAGGGCGTCGCCATCTCACGAAGGGCATTTTTGTATCTGGCATCCTGAAGCGCCGGCCTGCGGGCTGGCGCTTTTTTTGTTTGTGTAACCTGGCCGGCGGCCGTCTGCATGCCTGTCTGCACGTTCGCGGGCAAGCGACGGTCGTGCCATCAGAAGAGAGGGGAGCCGCGCATGAGCGCCTACTTCAACGTCAAGGCCGACACGGCCTGCCGCATCTCGCCCAAGGCCTCCATCCTGGGCGACGTCACCATCGGGGCCGACACCACGATCTTCGCGGGAGCCTGCCTGCGCGGCGACATGGCGCCCATCGTCATCGGGCGGGGCAGCAACGTGCAGGAGTGCGCCGTCTTCCATGTGGACACCGACTGCCCCTGCATCGTGGGCGACGGCGTCACGGTGGGCCACGGCGCCATCGTGCACGGCTGCACCATCGACGACAACTGCATGGTGGGCATGGGCAGCGTCATCATGAACGGCGCGCACCTGGGCGAGGGCTGCCTCGTGGCGGCCGGCGCCCTCGTGAGCCAGGGCAAGGAGTTCCCGCCCCACACGCTCATCATGGGCGTGCCCGGCCGCGCCGTGCGCACCATCTCCGACGAGCAGTACGAGGGCTACGTGCTCAAGGGCGCGCAGGAGTACCTGGAGGTAGGAGCCGAGATGCTCGCGCAGGGCGCGCTCTTCAACCCCGGCGCGGACTTCCGCGGGCAGGCGTAGGGAGCAGGCGTAGGGCACTGAGCCGTGCGATGGCCGCGTTGACGCCCCGCCTTTCCGGCTTTCGAGGACAGGCGTAGGGAGCAGAGAAACCCGGCGGGCTGAGACGCGACGACGATTTGCCTCTACGCCAGGTGGTGATGGGGCACGCGCGGGCTACTGGCCGAACTGTTCGGCGGCGTTCGGCCATTGTCCCCGCTTGCATCCGTAACCTACACGCCCAGTGTTTGCATTGCTCCACAACGAAGGCCCCGCCTCCCTTTCACACTCAGGGAGACGGGGCCTTCGCGTATCTGGTGCTTCTGGCTGGCGAGAATGCCGCTCGGCCTTCTCCTACGCCCAGCCCTTGCCCTCGGAGCCGAAGTCGCAGATAAGCTCCTTGGCGCGGGCCACGATGGCCTCGGTGCCGGGCTTGAGGAGCTTGCGGGGGTCGTAGCCCTTGCCCTCAAGGTCCTTGCCGGCCTCGATGTAGGCGCGCGTGGCCTTGGCGAAGGCCACCTGCAGGTCGGTGTTCACGTTGATCTTGGCCACGCCCATGGAGATGGCGCGCTTCACCTGGTCGGTGGGGATGCCGGTGCCGCCGTGCAGCACGAGGGGCAGGTCGCCCACCTTGTCCTTGATGGCCTGGAGCACGTCGAACTGCAGGCCGGCCCAGTTGGCGGGGTACAGGCCGTGGATGTTGCCGATGCCGCAAGCCAGGAAGTCCACGCCCGTGTTGGCGATGGCCAGGCACTGCTCGGGGTCGGCCACCTCGCCCAGCGAGGCCACGCCGTCCTCCACGCCGCCGATGCCGCCCACCTCGGCCTCGATGGAGAGGCCCTTGGCATGGGCGACGCGCACGAGCTCGGCGGTGCGGTCCAGGTTCACCTGGAAGTCGGCCTCGTGGGAGCCGTCGTACATGATGGAGGTGAAGCCGGCCTCGATGCACTTGTAGCAGTCCTCGTAGGTGCCGTGGTCGAGGTGCAGGGCCACGGGCACGGTGATGCCCATCGTCTCGGTGAGGGTGTGCACGATCTCGGAGACCACCTTGAAGCTGGTCTGCCACTTGGCGGCGCCGGAGGTGCACTGGATGATGACGGGCGACTGGGCCTCCTCGGCGGCGGTGAGGATGGAGCGGGTCCACTCGAGGTTGTTGGTGTTGAAGGCGGCGATGGCGTAGTGGCCCTTCTCGGCCGCACGCAGCATCGGGGCAGCGCTAACGAGCATGAACGCACCTTTCTCTTCTGTGATTGCGTGTCCGTGTCGCCCCAGGGGGCGGATTAAACGCCTGACACTATAATCCTTCATGGACGCTTAATCTTGCGCCACTCAGCGGTTAATCGGGTGTCTGTACCTTATTTGCCGATGACCAAACAAGGCCTTCGCAAACCGCGGGGGCCACATCGACGAAAGGGGCACATCATGGACAAGTTTGAGAAGGCCGAGCTCATCTGCGCGAAGTGCGGCGTCACCTTCGAGCAGGCCCGCGAGGCGCTCGATGCCTGCAGCGAGGACGTGCTCGACGCCGTGGTGTGGCTGGAGCGCGCCGGCAAGGTGGCCCAGGGCACGACCGGCCAGTACCAGACGAGCGCCGGCCACGCCGCCCAGACCAGCGAGGAGATGTCGCAGGCGCAGAGCGACTACGAGCGTGCCTCGGCCAAGAAGGCCGACTTCGGCGCGGCGTTCTCGCGCTGCATGGGGTGGCTGCGGGGACTTCTGCGCCGCTCGGTGGACACGTCCTTCGTGGTGGAGCGCCGTGGCAAGCGCGTTCTCAGCGTCCCCACGCTGCTCTTCGCCATCCTTCTCGTGTGCGCCTTCTGGGTGAGCGTGCCGCTGCTCGTCATCGGGCTCTTCTGCGAGTTCAAGTACCGCTTCGAGGGCGTGGGCGAGGTGCGCGTGGACGTCAACGACATCATGGACCGCGCGGCCGACGGCGCCTCCCAGCTCAAGCACGACGTGACCGGCGCCGGCTCGGATGCGAAGTAGGCCTGTCATCGGTGCGGGGCCACACCGCCCCGCATACACCAGGCGGTAGAATCTCGGCCCGGCGGGCATCGCGCCCGTCGGGCTTGACGCGTTTCGCAGGGAGGAGTCTTGCATGGCATCGATGGGCCGCATCCTCATTGTGGAGGACGAGGAGAAGATAGCGCGCTTCCTGGAGCTTGAGCTGGGTCACGAGGGCTACGAGGTGGGCAAGGCGGCGGACGGCCGCACGGCCCTCTCCACGGGCCTGGGGCAGCGCTGGGACCTGGTGCTGCTCGACGTGATGCTGCCCGAGCTGAACGGCCTGGAGGTGCTGCGCCGCCTGCGCCGCGAGAGCGACGTGCCCGTCATCCTGCTCACGGCCCGCGACGCCGTGATGGACAAGGTGGCGGGTCTGGACGCCGGCGCCAACGACTACATCACGAAGCCCTTCGCCATCGAGGAGCTGCTCGCGCGCATCCGCGCGGCGCTGCGTCAGCACCCTGCGGGCGGGGTGGGCGGCGCGGGACGGGCGAGTGCGTCGGGGCCGGCGCCTGCGGCGACGGCGGTGCAGGTCGCGCCGACGGCGGCCGATCCCCAAACCCAGCCCGCTGCCAGCCATGACGCCGCCCAGGTGCGCACCGAGGGTCTGCTCAGCGTGGGCCAGGTGACGCTCGACCCCTCGCGGC
>CAVJGP010000110.1:0-9893 GCA_963648855.1 Alistipes onderdonkii
CTGGGGCTTTCCGAGGGGCAGCTTGCCCTGGGGTGCGTGGGCAGGCTCTGCGAGCAGAAGAACCAGCTTTTCCTGCTCGATGTGCTGGCGTGCCTGCACAAGGTCGGCCGGACTGACGCGTGCCTGCTGCTTGTGGGCATTGACGACGGCGACGGCTCCTACGAGGCCCGCCTTCGCGCTCGCGCCGAGGACCTCGGGGTGTCCGCGAGTGTCGTCTTCTGCGGCTCGACGTCCGACGTCGTGCCGTTCTACCAGGCCATGGACGTGCTCTGCATGCCGTCGACGTTTGAGGCCCTGGGCATCGTGGCCGTCGAGGCCCAGGCCGCGGGCCTGCCCGTGCTGGCCTCCTTGCGAGTTCCCGCCGAGGCCTCCGCCGGCGGTGCCTTCTCGCGCCTGCTGCTTGACGCCGCCTCGTGGGCCGATGCCGCCTGCGTTGCCACCATCCCCGATGCCGACCGCGTAGGCGGCCCCGAGCGCGTCCGCGCCTGCGGCTATGACATGGCCCACACCGCCGCCCAGGTGCTCCAAGCCTACACCGCATCCTAGCCCCGCGGAGCCGTCCAGCGCCGTTTTTGCCCTCTGACCTGCACCAGGCAAAGAAATCAACGGCAGGCAAAGAAATCAAGGAGAGGCAAAGAAATCAAAGGCCGCATGAGCAAAACCGTTGAGATTGCGCGACTCTGCTGTATACGTTTGACCGATGCTGCCGTACACCGCCGAAGAGATGGAGTGATCCTGCCATGCACGACACCCTGGTGAGCGTCATCGTGCCGCTCTATAACGTGGAGGCCTACCTGCCCGCTTGTTTGGACAGCCTGTGCGCTCAGACGCATCGGGACTTCGAGGTCATCCTGGTGGACGACGGCTCCACCGACGGGTCGGGCGCCATCTGCGAGCGCTATGCGGCGGCCGACGGGCGCTTCAAGGTGGTCCATCAGCAAAACGCCGGGGTCGCCGCCGCGCGAAACGCCGGCCTTGACCAGGTGCGGGGTGCCTATATCTCCTTCGTGGACAGCGACGACGAGGTGTCGCCGCGCTTTCTTGAGACGCTCCTGGGCGCCGACGCCGACATCGCCCAGTGCGGCTTTGTGACCGAGAGGGGAGGGCTGGCGGGAGTCGGAGCGACGGGCGGCCGGGCGGCCCCCTTCGAGCGCATGGACGGCCGCGAGGCCTCACGGGCCTTGCAACTCGACGGCACGGGCACGTGGGGCGTGCTATGGAACAAACTTTATCGTGTCTCGTTGTTCGAGGGCGTGCGCTTCCCCGCCGGCCGGCAGCATGAGGACGAGTTCGTGGTGTGGCGCGCCCTCTGGGCCGCCCACAGCGTGGCCGTCTGCGCAGAGCCGCTCTACTTCTACCGCCAGCGCCCCGGCAGCATCATGGCGGCGGGCGTCAACGCGCACTCGCTCGACGCGCTCGTGGCCCTTGAGGAGCGCGGGGCCTTCTACCGCGCCCAGGCTGACGAGGAGCTTGCCGACCTGTCCGACGCGGTGCTCTGCCATCGCATTGGCCGCGTCCTTGCGGGTGCCTCGCGCACATCCGACCAGGCTCCCGCCCCCGCCGACCTTGCCGCCTGGCGCGCCAAACGTGACGCCCTCCTTCGCCGCCTGCTCGCCTCGCCCCACCTGTCAGCCAAGAAGAGGGCGGCCCTGCTCGCTCGCCGAATACTGCCGGGTCTGTAAGCAGGGCCGCCTGCGAGCTGGTTACTTCAGGAACGAGATGTCTCCGTGGAACGCTTCCTTCCAGAGGTCGCAGATGTCCTTGTGGTTGAGGGTGATGTAGTCGCGGACGATGCTGAGCTCGCGGCCGGTGAGCTTCGAGCCGCTCGAAACAAGTATGCAGCCTCCGGTTCGCGTCAACCAGAACTTGGTGGCGTCAGGCGCCGGCTTGCCCTTGGCCACATGGACATGGGCCGGCTCGCCGTTCTCGTCAATCCAGAAGAACAGGACGAGGTCGCCGAGCTTTACAATCTTAGGCATAGACCTTCGACTCCTCCTCTGCGAGACGCCAGATGAGGGGAAGGTTTTGGCGGATATAGCGCTCAAGCTGCGCGACGTCCTCGCTCGAGAAGCCTTCCACATGGCTCCATGCAAACGAGGGAACGCGGCAACGTGCCGAATCGAAGCCCTCGTCGCTGGGCCGCTCGACGCCGATCTCGACCATGCCGTCCTCAAGAATCTGCGAATAGGCGATGCGCGTGCCGTCGTTGAACTCTGCGTAGCTGTAGAACATGGAAGCCCACCTGCCTTACTGGGGTCGAACGGTTAGTGTCATGATACCCCGTCCGTTCGATTCCGGCTTTGCCCGCTTCCGCTTCCGTTCGAACCGACACTTGCGCCTTGCGCGAGTGGGGGTCAAAGAGCGGCAAGGACTAGCGAAGGGTCAAGCGGCTGCGACACTTGCGCGAGTAGAGGCTATAGCCGGCGACGGCGCGCTGGATTATGTGGCCTGTTCGGCACTTGCAGGTCCGCAGGCTATCGCCATGACGCTGGGCGCGGGTCTTTGATTCGACGACGGCGAGGCCGAGGAACACGTCGAGAATCTTTGCGCCCTGACGGCGGCTTATACCTCGGCGACCACGGGGCCGAGGCGTCAAGCGGTAGGCCTGCGCGGTATGCCATGGGATGGCTGCAACTCCAGGTCCGCCATCCCGCGCAATGCGGCGCTCCCGAACGCGCCTCCGCGGTCCGCACGGCCGTCGCAGAATCAGGCTCGGCCTGCGCGCCGCACGCCGCATACCGCCAATGCCCCGCAATTCATGTGCTATGCGCCGAGACGGTGCGGCGGCATTTGCTCCATATGGTATAAAGATGCTTTCAGTATCGCTTAGCCGTTTCTGCTTGGGAGGCATGAGGTGAAAAAGGTCATCACCTATGGCACGTTCGACCTGCTGCATTATGGTCACATCAACCTGCTGCGCCGTGCCAAGGAGCTGGGTGACTACCTCATCGTGGCCCTTTCTACCGACGAGTTCAACTGGAACAGCAAGCAGAAAAAGTGCTACTTCACCTACGAGCAGCGCAAGCAGCTCCTCGAGGCCATCCGCTACGTCGACCTCGTCATCCCTGAGACTTGCTGGGAGCAGAAGGTGGAGGACGTGCGCGAGTTCAAGGTGGACACGTTCGTTATCGGCGACGACTGGCAGGGCAAGTTCGATTTCCTCAAGGACTACTGCGAGGTGGTCTACCTGTCTCGCACGCCCGAGATTTCTACCACGCAGATAAAAAAGGAACTTGCCGGGAAGCTCCAGCCCTCCCAGGCTTAGCCCAGCGCATCGCGACCGACGACAGGTGGATAATGTTTGCCAGAAAGCAGAAGGCCCAAGCAGAGCCACAAAACAAGTGCGACGTGTACTACGACACGTACTACAACAAGCCGATTGACGACGGCCTGGTCTATCTTGAGTCTCGCGACGGCATGGACTTCACCGGCAATATCTTCCGCATTGCCCAGGAGCTTTGCGCAAATCCCGCCTACGCCCACCTGCGCATATGCGTGAGGGTGCGTGACGGTGTTCAGGCAAAGGTCGAGGCGCTCTGTGCGCGGTATGGCATGGACGTCTCCCGTTTTGAGTTTGTGGACACCGAGTGGCAGGCCACCGAGGTGATGGAACGTGCGAAGTACCTCGTGTCCGACTCCGGTGTGCCGTGGGCCTTTGTAAAGCGCGAGGGTCAGGTTATGCTCAACACCTGGCACGGCACGCCGCTCAAGCTGATGGGCAAGTTCACGCCCACCGAGGAGCACAAAGTCGGCACTGTGCAGCACTTTTACCTTTCCAGCGACTATGCGCTGTTCCCCAGCGATTACATGCGCGAGAAGATGCTCAAGTCGTACATGGTGGACAAGGTCGCAAGCGGTCGAGCCATGATGGAGGGCTACCCGCGCAACTCGGTCTTCTTCGACAAGGACAGGGCGGCGCAGGTACGTAAAGAGCTGGGCTTTGAGGGCAAGACCGTCTATGCCTACATGCCCACGCACAAGGGCAACAGCGACAAGAGTAAGAACTCCTCACAGCTCATCGATGTCCTTGATTACCTGAGTGAGCTGGACTGCTACCTGGACGATTCCGAGCTGCTGCTTGTGAAGCTTCACGTCTTCAACCAGTCACAGATTGATTTTTGCCAGTTCGACCACATCGTGGCGTTCCCCGAGGGCTATGAGCCCTACGACGTGCTCAACGCCACGGACGGCCTCATCACTGACTATTCCAGCGTGATGTTCGATTTTGCCAACTCGCGTAAGAACATCATCCTCTTCACCTACGACGAGGAGGAGTACTTCCAAGACCGCGGCACGTACTTCCCCCTCTCAGACCTGCCTTTCCCCTCGGTGAAGACGGTGCGCGAGCTTTTGGGCGCTATGCGCGCGGGCAAAACCTACGACGATGCCGAGTTCCTTGAGCGCTTCTGCACCTACGACAATGCCACGGCGGCGGAGCGCATCTGCCGTCAGGTTTTCCTGGGGCAGGATTGCTGCCAGACCCAGGCAATCGCCAACGGCAAGGAGAACGTCCTCGTCTTTGGCGGCAGCCTTGCCAAGAACGGCATCACGACGACGCTCTTCAATATGCTGAGGAGTGTGGATACCTCAGAGAGGAACTACATCCTGGCATTCAAGCGCCAGGAGATCGACGCAGATCCCACGCGTATCAAGGCCATTCCCGAGGGCATCGACTACATCCCGCTCTTCTCCGACCAGTACTACACAACCGAGGAGCGCGCCGCATACGACGCCTTCCGCGTTGAGCAGGATGATTGGGATATCGAATATCCCAAGGAACTCGCCCGCCTTTTCAGGAGGGAATGGGACCGTTACTACTGGGGCGTCAAGTTTTCCAACGTCATCCAGTTCGACGGGTACGGTGTCAACGTCAACCTGCTGTTCCTGGCCTCAGACGCCACGAGGTCGGTCATCGTACATAACGACATGCTCAAGGAGCTGACGGAGAAGAGGAATCAGCACGGGCCGACGCTCAAGCTCATGTACTCGTCCTTCGAGCACGTTGGCGTCGTATCAGAGCATCTTATGGACATTGTCGAGGCCATCTCGGGTCGGCGTGACAACGTCCTCGTTGTCAACAACTTCCATGATGCAGAGGGCGTGCGTGCTCGAGCCAAGCTACCCCTTGACATTCAAAAAGACACGCTCGTGCGCTCCTGGACGCCGGGTGGCATCAACGATTTCACCGAAAACGAGGGCTACAAGTTCATTACCATCGGCCGCTTCTCGCCTGAGAAGGGTCACAAGCGCCTCATTGCCGCCTTCGACAGGTTCTGCGACCTGTATCCCACTTCTAAACTCATGATTGTGGGAGGCCATGGCAACCTTTATGACGAGACAGTGAAATTTGCTCTCCAACAGCGCCATTATCGGCAGATTCTCATTGTGCGCTCACTTGCGAACCCCATGCCGATACTCGCCAAGAGCGACCTGTTCGTTTTCCCGTCGCTGTATGAGGGTCTGGGCATGGTGGTTTTGGAGGCTGACTGCCTGGGCGTTCCTGTGGTTTCCACCGATATCGGCGGTCCGCGTGATTTCTTGATTCAGTACGGCGGTTATCTGTGCCCCGACAGCGAAGAAGGCATTTACGAGGGGATGCTTGCCTTTACGCGTGGGGAAGTACGGCCCATGAACGTAGACTACGCTGCTCGCAACGAACTTGCTCTGCGCCAGTTCAACCGTCTGTTGGGTGAGTAAGATGAACAACCTGGTAAGCGTTATCATCCCGGTATATAAGGTGGCCAGCACGCTGCGTTCCTCCGTAGCCAGCGTGATTGCGCAGACCTATCGTGATCTTGAGATTATTCTCGTGGATGACGGTTCGCCCGATGAGTGCCCTGCTATCTGCGATGAACTTGCTCATACCGACGAGCGCATCAAGGTGATTCATAAGCCGAACGGCGGACTGTCTGATGCGCGCAACGCGGGCTTTGCGATAGCGCAGGGCGATATTATCGGATTTGTGGACTCCGACGACACGGTAGAGCCTGAGATGATTCAGGCCATGCTCGAGGCGATGCGAGCGGAAGACGCGGATATCGCATGCTGCTGCGTGAGGAAGATTTACCGCGATCACGAGGT
This sequence comes from Alistipes onderdonkii, assembly GCA_963648855.1. GTDB lineage: Bacteria > Actinomycetota > Coriobacteriia > Coriobacteriales > UMGS124 > UMGS124. The sequence goes on from CAVJGP010000110.1 coordinate 6,082, forward strand.
GGTGCAGGAGTTTCCGCGCACGAGAATCTATAGCAAGCGCAAGGCAATGTACGAGATCGTTAAGAATCGCGACTTGGAGAGCTTCGCCTGGAACAAGCTCTATAGGCGTGAGGTTCTGGGTGATGTCCCGTTCGCCGTGGGACGCGTCTTCGAGGACATGATTGCCATGCCTGCCATCTTCCAGCGTGCGCACAAGGTGGTGCACGTGAACAAGATGCTCTACAACTACTACCGTCGCGACAACACTATCCTGGGAACATGGAACCTGAACGTGCAGGCCGAGTTCACGCATGCTCATCAGGACCGCTACCTGCAGATTCAACCCCTCTGGCCCGAGTTTGGCCCTCTCATGATTGAGCGCTATGCGTCGTCGCTGAACGATCTGTGCAACCGCGCGCTTGAGTCGTCGCCCGAGGAGGTGAGGGCCCAGGCGGAGCTGCTGAGCACCACCCTCTACCCGTTCTACAAGGAGCACCGCGCCCTGCTTGAGCCTTATGCCACCGAGGCCGCGCTCAAGAAGTACGAGGTACTCCTGGGCAAGCCCGCCCTCTTCGCGTCGCTTTGGCCCACCGTGCGCAAAGTCCGCACCGGCCTGTACGACCTGAAGCACTACCGATAGCCCCGCCAGCCGAACGGGCGACTCTGCCGCGCCACACCGCCGGGTCGCCCGCCCGTCTACTCGCCCGCCGGCTCAATCCCAAGCTCGCCCGCAAGCGACGATTATATCTACTCGCTCGCCAGTTCTATCCCGAACTCGCCTGCAAGCGACGATCATATCTACTCGCTTGGCAGCTCTATCCCCAGCTCAGCCGCCAGGCGCGCCCGTTCCTGCGGGTCAGCTACGGCCCTCTTCACATCGTCCACGCGCCCCTGCTCGAACAGCGTGCTCATGAGCTTCGCGCAGCGTTCGGTCCCCTCGGCGTACCCTTCCGCGAACCCTTCCTTCCAGCCCTTCTCATAGTTATCTTGGTCGCGCCATTCCAGGAGCATGTACTCGCACCTCCATTCAGTGACGTAAGTTGTGGCGGCATCTACTTGGTCGGTTGCCCAATACCTAGCTCCGCCGCAAGTCGCGCCCGTTCCTGCGGGTCGGCTGCCGCCTTTTCGGCATCGGCGCTACGACCCTGTTTGAACAAAGCGGTCATGAGTCTGGCGAGCCTGTCTTCCCCCTCGGCAATCCCTTCTTTGCGCCCTTCGCTCCGCCCTTCCCTACGGCCTTTCTCTACGTTGTCTTGGTCGCGCCATTCTAGGAGCATGTACTCGCGCCTCCAATCCGAGCTGCCGATGACGTCCCGCACGCGTGCGTCCACGCGCTCGGGCAGGCCGGCGGCAGCCTTCTTCCCGGCGATGTAGTCGAGCAGGGAGTTGAGGGCCTCGGGCTGGGATGCGTCCGGGGGCGCCGTCGCCGCGAGGAACACGGTGAGCGCGCCGTCGCCCAGGGCGAGCTCCGTGCTCTCCCTGCACCTGTTCTCGAAGGAGTATACCCTTCGGCCCTGGCCGAAGGGGTCGAACAGGCAGATGAAGATGGAGAAAGCGTCCGGCAGCGCCCGGTAAGAGAAGCCGCGTTCCAGCTGTTCCACGGCCATCTGCGCGTGGTAGTAGCGCGCACGCCGTGCTAGGCCCGTGTCGGCGCACACCTGCATTTCCACGTCGTACACGGTGCCTTGTCCGTCGCGCACATAGACGTCGAGCCTCACCGACTTCGACCCGGGCCCTGCATCCAGGATGTGCTGTCGGCCCACGTGCTCCACCCGCTCGATGCCTACGCCAAGCACCACCTCGAGCACCTCGCGGCACAGCTCGTCATCGAGCATCGCCTTGCAGAACACGAAGTCGTTCGCGATGGTGAGACTCTCCCACGCGCTTGCCCCATGCATGTCGGCCATGTCGGCCCCCCTGTCCTCGCCTTATATGCGGGGCGCATGCGGTCGCGTCCCTCCTCTAAAACGATACGGTAGGGTTGGACGAGGGAATATGTGATTTTTATGGTATCGGGCGAGCATGTCACAGAAGCCTAACAGGCCTGGTAAACAGGCAAAACGTCACACGTGGAGCAAGATAAAACTCTCATCGATATGCAAGCTGACGGACTCGCGATACTTCACCAGCCTTCTTGGCTTGCTGAGCGTGGGGTTGCAAGCTCGCCCTTGGCCGGTGCTCTTTGCGGCCCGTCGGCGTGTGGATTTACGGACTCGCGAACACACCGCTGTCTCTGGGTTTTGCGGCCCGTTGATGAGTTGGCTTGCGGCTGCGTCGTCACCTAGCGCTTCGCGGCTCTGTGGTGCACGGGTGTGCAAGTGCGCTTTTATCCTCGTGCCCCGCAGCATGTTGATGTGCGAGTTTGCGAGTTGATCCTTGCCCTCTAGCGATTGCGCCGATGCGCGGCCCCTGCGGGCTCGCCCTTACCCCTGCACCTCGTAGCGCGTCTTGGCGTCGAGGGCTTGCGCGGCGCGGCCGATGGCGCGCCATACGAGGTCGATGAGCCAGGTGGTGGCCCAGGACATGGCGAGCAGGAGCAGCAGGACGAGCATCGCCCAGTGCGGGGCGAAGACGAGACCCTGGCACCAGTGGTAGCAGAAGAAGCTGTGGGTGAGCCAGATGCCCGTGCCGTGCGCGCCGATGGCCTGCAGCGCCTGGCTTGCGCGTGCGCCCGGCCGGCTGGTGGCCAGCACGCTCAGGCAAACGGCCATCACGGGAGCGTAGATGAAGTCATAGCGATAGCCCACGCCCAGGATGTAGCGCAGGGGTACGAGCGCCACGAGCACAAGGGCGCACGCCACGCAGGCCATGCCGTGGCCCGCCAGGCGCGTCTTTGCCTGCGAGAGCACGTCCCAGCGCGCGCAGATGACGCCCATGAGGAAGCACGGTGCCCACAGGGCCGTCTCGGCAAGCTTCTTGTACAGCACGGTGCTCGCCAAGGTCTGCAGCGACTCAAGCGAAAAGATAGCCGGTATCACCCAGGTGGCAATCGCGGTGAGGATGCAGCACGCGAGCACGCTGCCGGCCAGCGTGGCGCGGCGACGGTCGACGAAGCGCTGCATGAGGGGAAAGGTCACGAGCAGGATGAGGTAGTCGGTGAAGAACCACCACTCGCCGTTGTAGGAGATGTTGAGGCCCACCGCGTTCCAGAAGAGCTTGTCGACGGTGAAAGTCACGCGCGCATCGTTCAGGAGCACGGCGATGGGCACCGTGATGCAGAACACCTTGAGGTAAGCGCCGTAGAGCCCCTTCACCTTGGCCAGCGTGAAGCGCGACATCTCCTGCGCCATGAGGGTGTCGCCCTGGCTCTCGAGCTTCGCGCGCTTTGACTGCCAGGCCATATAGGTGCCCAGGCCGCCCAAGAAGAGGAAGAGCGCCACGCACATCTTGCCGAAAAAGCCCATGAGCTGGGCGGAGTTGGTGGAGGTGAAGGTGAACAGCGCCGTGTAGGAGTTGCCGTCCTGCAGGCGGTTCGGGAAGGCGAAGAGGTGGTGGCAGAGCATGAGCAGGATGGCGACGCCCTTCACCATCTTCGTGTCTTGGCGCGTGAACGTCACAGTCGGGGGCCTTTCGCGAGCATGCGGTCGTGGTGTGCGGCGCACAAGTATAGGCCTGCCAGGCGTGTTTTCGCGCGGGGAAGGGCGGCCTCGCAAGGATGGGACGCGCCGTACGCGGCCTCGGCAAGCCCGCAAGGCCGCCTGCCGCCCCGCCCCGCCTGCAAGCCCCGCCTGCAAGCCCTGCCTGCCACACCCACAGCCCGGTCTTGCCGCTCCCGCCCGCCCCGCCCGCAAGCTCGCAAGACTGCCCGCCGCCCTCACATGCTGGTTTTACTG
>CAVJGP010000111.1:0-9889 GCA_963648855.1 Alistipes onderdonkii
TCGAGACGGTCGACGTTTTCCTGGGCTGTGTCAATCGACTTTTGCATCCAGAAGAACGCCAGGATGCCGATGATGCCGCCGATTATCAGCAGAATCGAGAAGAGCACGAAGTACACGATGACTATTACCCAGCCGCCGATAATAATCCAGCCGCGGATCTGGGTGTTGCTTTTGATCCAGCGCCAGGTCCATACCATGCCGTAGGGCGTGAAGAAGGCGAACCCAAGGAGAAAGAGGGGGCCAATAAGAGCGCCGAGCAATTCGCCCACAAAATACGGCCCAAAATGTATAGATGAAGGCAACGCCCCAATCATCGCGACAAGGATCACAACGCAGAAAACCGCGCCGATGACGCCGCACGTGCCAAACCATCCTTCGCGAGTCTCCAGTTCTTCGCGCCACATGGCGAGTTCGGCCTCGCACTCCTTCAGTTCGAACTGTCGGTTAAGCCCCTCCTCGGTGAGAGGGGTCTCTCGCGTCGCATTCTTGGCGCCAGCGTCTAGCCACTTAAAACGTCCCCCGCAGTTCGCGCAAAAGCGAGCCCCTTCTTTCACCGGTGCACCGCAAGCTCCGCACTTCATGCTCTGCCCTTTCGTCCGTGGTCTTCATGTCACGAAGAGTGCTACAAATCGTTGCCCGTAATAGAGATGGCATTCCCTATTTAGGCTGTGGCTCCGTGTGTGTTTTCCCGCGCGTCTATGATTTGGCGCATGGTTCGGGATGGGGCTGTTTCTCGACGGCCCCGCGTTTTGGCAAGCCTCTCTCGCTCTCAGCTCCCGTGTTTCGGCGGGTCTTTCTCGTTCTCAGCCCCGCATTTCGGCCAGCCTCTCTCGCTCTCAACCCCTGCGTTTCGGCAGACATCTTTCGCTCTCGGCGTTCGCTTTCGCTTCCCCAGGGAGTATGAATTTCCCCTTTGCCTTGATTTTGCGTGAACGGCACTTCCTGGGGGATGGTGGCCGTCTACCTCGTGTTTTCTCGCGCGCCGCCGCGACCCGATTTTGGGGGCGCACTCGGCCTCATCGGATGATTCTGCAGCATCATCCCAGCTAGATGCTTCACATATAACGTGTGGAGCCGCATAACCCCGTAGAATGTGGCGGGGTGGTGGGTTCACATTTGCGACACGCCCGCGCCCTCGCAACACTCCTATTCTGCCTTTCCGACAAATCAGCGTCTCGGCTAGACACCCTTGGGAGGGGCGGATGGAAGAGAACTCGACGCCTGAGTCCTCGCGTGAGGACGTGCAGGTGCAGGCTGCGGCGGCCCCTTCGGGCGTTGCGGCTCAACATGAGGGAGAGGCCGGCGGCGCTGCCGTGCGTGCCATCCCCAACACGGGGGCTTTCGGCGCGCGCCGCCGCGCCTCTATCGTGGCCGCCGTGCTCTCGATTGGTGTGCTGCTCGCCCTCTTCGTGGTGAGCCTGGGCCTGGGGCGTTCCTCCATCCCGCCGCAGACGGTGCTGGGTATCCTGGGCCAGCAGTTCTTCGGCCTTGCGGGCGACTTCGACGCCGGCCAGGTCACCATCGTCACGAACATCCGCCTGCCGCGCATCATCGCGGCCGTGCTCGTGGGTTCGGCGCTCGCCATCTCCGGTGCCGCCTACCAGGGGCTTTTCAAGAACCCCATGGTGTCGCCGGACATCCTGGGCGCAAGCGCGGGCGCAAGCTTCGGCGCGGCCCTGTCGCTTCTGCTCGACGCCTCCAACCAGATTGTGCAGATCTCGGCCTTCTGCATGGGCTTCGTGGCCGTCATCATCACGTACTTCTCGAGCAAGCGCGTGGGCAAGGGCACGAACATGACCCTTCTGCTCGTGCTGTGCGGCCTCATCGTGGGCACGCTCTTCCAGGCCTTCGTCTCCATCATCAAGTACACGGCCGACCCCGACTCCAAGCTGCCCGAGATCACCTACTGGCTCATGGGCTCCATCGCCAAGGTCACCTGGGACAGCATCAAGGTCTTCCTCATCCCGTACCTGCTGGGCGCCGTGCCGCTGCTGCTCCTGCGCTGGAGGCTCAACACGCTGGCCTTCGGCGACGCCGAGGCTGAGTCGCTCGGCGTGAACGTGGCCGCCCTGCGCGCCGTGCTCATCGTGTGCGCCACGCTTCTGACCTCGGCGGTCGTGGCCATCGCAGGCGTTGTGGGCTGGGTGGGCCTCATCATCCCGCACCTCGTGAGATTCGTCACGGGGCCGGACAACCGGGTGGTGCTGCCGCTCTCGCTCATCTTCGGCGCCATCTTCCTTGTGATTGTGGACACCTGCTGCCGCTCGCTCATGGCCTCGGAGATCCCGCTGGGCATCCTCACCTCTGTGATCGGCGCGCCCTTCTTCTTCATCATCCTGCTGCGCACCCAGAAGGGAGGCGGTGCGTCATGATCATGGAGACGCACGGCATCGACTGCGGTTACAAGTCGGCCACCATCCTGCACGACGTCACGCTTTCCTTCAACACCGGTGAGGTCGTGTGCCTGCTCGGCCCCAACGGCGTGGGCAAGACGACCCTCTTCAAGACGATGCTCGGCTTCCTCGCCCCCAAGAAGGGCGTCGTGAGCATCGACGGGCGCGACCGCTCCACCTTCACGCGCCGCGAGTTCGCCCAGGTAGTTGCCTACGTGCCCCAGCTGCACGAGCCTCCCTTCCCCTTCAGCGTGCTCGACGTGGTGCTCGCGGGCTGCGCCTCGCACCTGGGCGTGCTCTCCTCGCCCTCCCGTGAGGACTACGAGAAGGCCGAGGGCGTGCTTGAGGAGCTCGGTGTGTCGTACCTGCGCGACAAGGTGTTCACGCAGATCTCCGGCGGCGAGCAGCAGATGACCCTCATCGCCCGTGCCCTCGTGCAGGACCCGCAGTTCCTCGTGATGGACGAGCCCACGGCGGCCCTGGACTTCGGCAACCAGGTGCGCGTGCTTTCCTGCGTTAAGCGCCTGGCCGACTCGGGTCGCGGCGTGATCATGACCTCGCACAACCCCGACCACGCCTACCTGTGCTGCTCGCGCGCGGTGCTCATCACGCGTGAGCGCAGCATCCTGGACGGCTCGGTGGACGAGGTGGTGACCGAGGAGAACCTGCACCGCGCCTACGGCATCCAGGTGAAGGTGACCCAGGCCACCTCCGACGACGGCCTGCCCGTCAAGACGTGCGTGCCTATGCTCGCCTAAGTTTTGGTTCCATTGCGGCGAGGGCCCCAGCGCCTGCGCCGCTTCGATAGCCGCCTCAAACCGGGGCGGCAGACTTCGAAAGGATTGATTGACATGGCAAACGACATCACCAAGCTCGGCCTTACCCGCCGCAACTTCGTCCAGATGGCCGGCGCTGCCGCCGTGGCCCTGGCTGGCGTGAGCATCCTGGGCGTGAACACCGGCCGCGCCGAGCAGGCCGCCGACGCCGCCGAGACCCAGGTCGTCACCGACATGACCGGCCACGAGGTGGAGGTTCCCACCACCATCACCAAGTTCGCCGACGCGTGGTACGCCCACAACGAGGTCTCCATCATGCTGACCAACTCCGAGGGCATCGTGGCCACCCACTGCGCCCCCGAGAACTACCCCTGGATGTACCGCGTGTGCCCCAACATGAGCGGCGCCGTGGCCACCTTCGGCGACGACTTCAACTATGAGGACCTCGTGGCCATGGGCCCGCAGGTGGTGTTCGACTCCAAGGAGGACATGCGCGACAAGCTGGCCGAGCTGGGCATCCCGCTGGTGAACTGCTCCTTCAAGACCTATGAGGAGATGGAGCAGTCCGTCACCCTGACCGCCCAGGTGTTCGGCGGCGACGCCGTGGCCATCGCCGAGAAGTACGTGGCCGAGCTTGAGCAGACCGTGGCCGACGTCAAGGCCAAGACCGACGAGCTGGCCGACGAGGACCGCCCGAGCGTGCTGCACGGCAACTCCGTGTACACCTTCAACCTCGACGGCACCGGCACCATCATCGACACCTGGATCAACGCCGCCGGCGGCAAGAACGCCAACACCGAGTCCACCACGGGCAACGCCCAGGCTGAGTTCTCCCTGGAGCAGATCATCGAGTGGAACCCCGACGTCATCATCACCGGCAAGGCCGACGAGGTTGACCAGATTCTGAACGATGCCGACTGGGCTTCCATCACCGCCGTCCAGAACGGCGCCGTCTACGTGAACCCGAAGGGCGTCTTCGGCTGGGATCGCTACGGCGTCGAGGAGCTGCTCCAGGTGCAGTGGGCTGCCGCCAAGCTGCACCCCGAGCTCTTCCCCGACCTGCAGATCGAGGACAAGGTCAAGGCCTTCTACAAGGACTACCTGCGCTACGACCTGACCGACGCTGAGGTCGAGGCCATCCTGGGCGCCCAGAACCCGCCCGAGGACGCCGGCTCCGCCACCACCGACGAGGCCGCTTCCACCGACGCCGCCTCCTCTGACGGCGCCTACACCGACGGCACCTACACGGCCGAGGGCAAGGGCATCGGCGGCAAGGTGCCCGTGACCGTGACCATCGAGGGCGGCAAGATCACCAAGGTCGAGGTTGGCGACAACTCCGAGACCGAGGGCATCGGCTCCAAGGCCATCGAGACCCTTCCCGACGAGATCGTTGCCGCCAACGGCACCGAGGGCGTCGACGCCTACTCCGGCGCTTCCGTGACCTCCAAGGCCATCTTCGCGGCCGTCGAGGACTGCCTGGAGCAGGCCAGCAAGTAAGCGAGCCCCCGCTCGCACGGCCGCTCAGGCGGTCGAACACACGCACGCCTAAGGACGGCGGCGCCTCCCGAGCCCAAGCGCTCGCGGGGCGCCGGCGTTTTTTGGTTCGCGGTGAGGCCGGCGCAGGCTGGCGGGCAGTTGTCAGTGGGAAGCCTGGAGGAATATGGCAATCACGAAAGCCAGGCATGCCAATCCCAGGACCAGCAGGGTCGGGGAAAACTCTTCGGGGTTCTGACCGTTTGCCCCTGCGGGCCCCGCAGCGGCTTTCTTTGCGGCTTGCATCTCATGCATCTTGTCGAAGAAGGCTTCCGTGGGTCGCAACGACAGCGTGATGCGCGTGTCGCTGACTTCAGGCGGCCCGAAGGCGATGAGGTCCTCGCAGAGCGTCTGGCGCCGCACAACCTCCGCCGCCAAGGCAATCGGATCGTCCACGTGCCAGTACTTCGGTATCTGATATTCGAAGCGCATAGGCTTCAACAACGCATACTCTTCCGACGACATTGCTATGCCGAGTTTTTTATGCAGCTGCACAAGCGCATCCCAGGTAAGCCACGAGGCCATATCTGAGACGGTCGGGTTATCCAGCGTCACTACCCACCCGCCGCACGGCCCGCCAGCGCCGCGGTACAGCGGGCATTCGTCTTTGCGCCGGCACACGTTTGTGGGCAGAAGACCCTCGGTAATTTGATAACGGTAATCGGAGTTGCACTCCACCCAGTGCGAGAATAGCCCGTCCTGGCAGGTTCCCGGCATGCATGCCCAACGCGCTGTTCCAAAACTGCGAAGCAGCACGTCGTCTGGGACATCCCAGCCCTGCGTTACCGTGCGCGCGACGCAGGCCCAGAGTTCCTCGGCATCAATGAGCACCATATACTTCTTGCCGTCCTGAACGATATCGGCCCAAAAGCCCATGTCGCGTCTCCCCTTCGTCCCCTGCGTGCTCCCATTGCGCCCCGAACCATCGGGCGGTCCGCTTTGGGTGCGCGCCGCACCGTGGCTGATGACAGATATGGTCAGTATAGCCATCCCCCGGACAGAAACTCGGCTTTGCGGCAGTTGGCAACCGCGTGCCGGGTGGACCTGGCGGATTCTTGACGGACGATGCGCGTCGGCTGGCCCTGCATGTGTTGCGCCGTGCGCTTATCTCGCCTGGCAGTTTGCGGATGCTACACTTTCCCTGACGCAAATGTACTGGTGAGGGAGGGGCTGTGGAGGCAGTAGCGGTGGCGCTCGGAGGGGCGCTGGGGAGTTTGGGGCGTTGGGGCATCGGGAATGCCCTGCGGGTGGCGTTGCCGGGCATTCCTGCTGGTACATTCGTTGCGAACGTGCTTGCGGGCCTCATCATCGGCCTTGTCACGGGCATGTGTGCCGCAAGCCCGATTCCTCCTGCCGCAAAGGCCTTTCTTACCGTTGGACTCTGCGGGGGCCTCTCGACCTTCTCCACGTTTTCTAACGAGACGCTCGCCCTCATCGAAGCCGGGAACCTTCTCGGCGCTGCTGGCAACATCGCTGCGAACGTGGCGGTGTGCCTGCTGGTCGTGTGGGCCGGCAACCGCTTGGGAGCCGCGCTGGGGTAAGCCTACGCCCACTCGAATGCGTCGGTGCCTGCTCCCAGTTCGAAGTGCAGCTTGGCGATGCCGAGGTCGATGTTGGCGTAGGCGCCGCGCGCGGTCGTGGCCTTGACGCGTGGCTTGGCTGCGCTGCTACCGGCACTTTCGAGCAGCTCGAAGCGGAATTTCTGCTGGTGCATGGCCGTGGGCGCGAGGAGCGCGAACTCCACGCCGCGGGCGAACCATGCCGGCGCTGCGCTCGCGCAACGCGAGACGGCCTCTGCCGTCTTGCTCTTATGCGGGGCGCCCTGCGTGGCCCCATGGCCGATAGCGACCACGATGGCGAGCTGCTCGCCGGAGGCAATCGTCTTCTTCACCAGGCGCTTCTTGAACGTGAGCGCCACCCAGCAGGTGTTGAGCCCCAGTTGCTGGGCAAGAAGCACGACCTTCTCGCCAAAGTAGCCGGCTCGCTCGTCTAGGTCCGCCGTGGGCTTGCCGGCGATGACGAGGTAGTCCGTCACGCCGCGAAAGCTGCCGTAGTGCGCGAGACCCCCGGCGAAGGCCTCGGGCTCGTCGCACACGAGGGCCATATGCAGGTCACCCTGCGCGTTGCAGAGGGCAATCTCCTCGTTGAGGACCGCGCGCATGTCGGCACAGATAGGCTCGTCGGTGTACTGGCGCACGGAGTGGCGCTGCCGGACGGCTTCCTCGATGGTGAGCATGGCTTGTTTCTCCTTACATGAGAGGACGCGTCAAAGCACATGGGCTGGGCGGGCTTTGTGTGGTTGGGCCTGCAGTTGATGGCGATGTATGGGCAGGTCAAGCCTTGGTCAGGTCAGACCTTGGGGCTGGCCGAGAATCTGCATGTGGTGCGACATGGCCGGGCGGGAGAGGCTCGTCTGCTGCGCGATGTCGACCACGCGCATTCCTGCGCACGGCCCCATGATCAGCACGGAGAGCAGCTGCTGGCGCGCTTCGTCGCCCAAGGCGGCAAGCAGCTTCTGGCATGCGGCGAACTCCGTGCGCAGCTTGAGCGATTCTTCCTGCGAGTTCACAGCGCTCCCTTCGAGCGGGGACGGGCAATCGTTGCATCTGTTCAAACACTTAAACAGATGCCGTTATACCATCGCCTGCGCCTGGCTCAAACATCCATAAAGGAATGCGAGACGGATGCCGCATGCCGCCCGACGCGCTTGCACGCGGGGTGCGAGATGGGAAGCCCCCACGACTTCTTATGGGGAGTTGTCTCTGGTTGAAAACTGTTCTTCGGCGAGAATAGTTTTAGAGCAGGGCCCTACCAAGAAACTATTCTCACGAAAGAACGGTTTCTTGGCATGAAAGGGATGCGAGGCTGGGTTCTCGTTATCGCATGCGCCTCTGAAATGCGCCGCCCGATGGGGTGGATTCGCATTCCCAGGGGAGGCCTCAGGTTTCCAATGTTGTTCCCGCGCCCACGAACGCCGCCGGGCGTGAACGGTTCGCTGCGTTTCCGGCGGGGCTTTCATCTCGCGCGTGCGCGCAGCTTGTGCCCGCAAAAAGCCCTGCCCGGGGGCGCGAATGAGCTTCGCATTCCCGGGCGGGGCCTCGCGTCTCAGGGTATGGCGCCCTTAGGCGTGCGTGCCTGGCGGGCTACTCCGCTGCTCCCTGCGGGGCGTGCATCTCGTGGGGGTCGCGGCCGAGCTTCTTGAACTTCTCCATGTCGCTCACCGACATGCCCTGGTCGTTGTCGCGGCGCTTGGCGGCCTGGGGGTCGGCAGGATCGTTCCAGATTTGCGTGGCCACGGGGTACCACTCGAGCGCGGCCTTCTCGCACTTGGTGCACAGGTCATGCGCGCTCTCCTCGTGCACCAGGTCGGTGGAGTAGGCGCCGGTCTTGCGCACCATCTCCTCCAGGCGGTAGGGGTTGTCGAGGATGGGGCAGGGGCGCAGGTAGTTGCCGTCGAAGGGCTGCTCGTCGTGGTAGGCCATGAAGAGGGGCGAGCGCAGCGCGTCGAGCAGGCTCACGTCGTGGATGTTGACGTTGGCGTAGTGGGCGAACACGCAGGGCTCCACGTCGCCGCGCGCGTTGATGTGCAGGTAGCGGCGGCCGCCAGCGATGCAGCCGCCCACGAACTCGCCGTCGTTCCAGAAGTCGAGCGTGAAGAGGGGCTTGGTCTGGCGCATGGCGCGGATGTGGCGGTAGAGCTGCGCGCGCTGCTCGGCGCTGGCCATGAGGTCGGTGGGGGCGTCGGTGCCCACGGGCATGTAGGTGAAGACCCAGCAGAAGAGCGCACCCTGCTCAATCATCCAGTCGAAGTACTCCTCAGTGCACACCGAGGCGGCGTTTTGGCTGGTAAAGCACGTGGAGACGCCGAAGGGCAGGCCGTGCTCGCGCAGCAGGTCCATGCCGTGCTGGATGCGCTTGTAGGTGCCCTGGCCGCGGCGGGCGTCGGTGGTCTCCTCGAAGCCCTCGGCGCTGATGGCGGGGATGAAGTTCTTGACCTCGATCATGTCCTGGCAGAACTTCTCGTCGATGAGCGTGGCGTTGGTGAAGCAGAGAAACGCGCAGTCGGAGTGCTTGCGGCACAGCTCGATGAGGTCGTCCTTGCGCACGAGGGGCTCGCCGCCCGTGTAGATGTAGACGTGCACGCCCAGCTCTTTGCCCTGGCAGATGATGGAGTCGATGTCCTCGAGCGTGAGGTTGAGCTTGTGGCCGTAGTCGGCCGCCCAGCAGCCCGTGCAGTGCAGGTTGCAGGCGCTCGTGGGGTCGAGCAGGATGGCCCAGGGGATGTTGCAGCCGTATTTGGCACGCGATTTCTCCTGCTTGCCCCACGCCAGGATGTTCGCGTCCACTATGAAGGTCTTGAGCAGGCCGTTCACCACCTGCGGGTTGAGGTGGCACACCTTGAGGAGCAGCTGGTACCAGTTGCTCTTGTCCTCGATGGCCCTCGTGAAGGCCTCGCGCTGCGTGGGGAAGATGTTGCCGGGGACGTACTTGTTGATGGTCTCCATGGCCTTGGGGAGGTTCTCCTCAGGGTTGGCCAGGAGGTAGTCGATTGCCGCGTTCAGCGCGCCGCGCTTGATAGTGTCTGCCGGATTCATGCGATGCCTCTCCTTTGTGGTTCGTCTACCTGCGGGTGTGTGGGATATTCCACAGGTGTGGCGTGGTGATTCCACAAAGTAGGCCGACTTATTCAAACGCACAATGGCAACGCACTGGCAAAGTGTGGATTAATCAACACCCCAGGAAAAGTGGGGTTTTATGGGGCGAGGTGGGCCTGAGTGCGGGCGGGCTGTGTGAGGCGCGCGCGGCGATGCGGCATGAATGTGCGTGCCTGTGCGGGGGAATTGTAGCGCGCGAACACGGTATAGTTGCCATGTCCTATGGAAGGCGACGGTCGCGGGCGCGCTGCCCGGGCAGGGAGGCTGGCGTACTATGAAGGAAGCTGTGGTGCGTGAGATGGGGATGGGCGAGCCGCAGGGCGTCACCCGTCGTGCGTTCGTGGCCGGTGCGGCCGGCGTCGCGGGGGCTGCGGCCCTCGGGGGCTGGGCGGGCGCGTTGTGCCCGGCTGCCGCGCAGGCCCAGGATGCCGGGGCGTCGGGTCCGGGTGCGCTCGTGACGCAAGCCGTCGAGGCGCAGGACGTGGCCGCGCTTGTGGCCGGCATGACCCGCCGCGAGAAGATCTGCCAGATG
>CAVJGP010000112.1:0-9682 GCA_963648855.1 Alistipes onderdonkii
GCGGCGCGAAAGGGGATCCCATGCTCATGTCACTGTCACGCCGGGAGGCCATCACCGCCGGCCTGGCCGCCCTTGCCCTGTGCGGCGCCCGCACGGCCCTGGCAGACTCCGCCGATGTCAAGGACGCCTCGTCTGACGCCCAGCAGGACGGCGCCTCGGCGGGCCAGCTCAGCGAGTACGCCTCCCAGCTGAGCGCCACCCCCTGCAACCTCACGGAGGACCAGCTCGACGACGCCGTGGCCGTCTACACCTACGACGGGGCTGCCATCGAGGTCACGGCGCGTATGGTGATCGACGACGCCACGAACCTCACCCAGCGCCTTAACGACGACGGCACATACTCCGCGCCCACGGCCGACGACATCCTCACCTATGTGCGCAACCAGATCCTGCGCCAGCTCGTGCTGGCCAACGGCGTCGAGATCTCCGACGACGAGGCCCTCGAGTACATGCAGACCACGCTGGGCGTCTCCGACTACGCCACCCTGGCCACCTACTACGGCCTGGACGAGGACAAGGCCAAGACCATCGTGGTGGAGGGCGCGCAGGTGGCCAAGCTGCGCGACACGGTGACCCAGTCCATCGGCTCGGCCCCCAGCGCCCCCACCGCCCCCGAGGACGGCGACAACACCAAGGCGAGCGCCGACTACGCCACCTACATCCTCAACATCGTGGGCGACGACTGGAACGCCGACACCAAGACCTGGGCCGACGGCAGCGTGTACGGCACCGCCCTTGCAGCCTACGACTTCAACGGCGAGACGGCCAACTACGAGATGGCCTTCGCCGTCTTCAGCGCGGCGTCCCAGGTGTACAGCCAGTCCTCCTCGCAGCAGTACAGCGAGTGGCAGACCTACACGAACGGCTACTTCTGCACCGCCACGCTCACCATGCTCACGCTCAAGGGCTAGGCCCGCGCGCATTTATGGAGTAAGGGTAGGAAAGGGGGCTTTTGCCCCCTTTCTCATTGACACCCACCCCCTCGGTTCATAGACTCGATTAGTTCACTTTCGCAGAGCCCCGTGAAACCTCTGTATCAGTGACAATCCCATGCGAGTATGAGTTGGAGGAGTTTTACGTGAAGACCACGTACTACGCCAAGCCCGGTGAAGTCGAGCGCGAGTGGCTGCTCATTGATGCTGCCGAGGGCAAGAACGGTGGCATGATTCTCGGCCGTCTGGCCGCCCAGGTCGCCGCTATCCTTCGCGGCAAGCACAAGCCTACCTTTACGCCCCACGTCGACACCGGCGATTTCGTCGTCGTCATCAACGCCGACAAGGTGCGCCTCTCCGGTAACAAGGAGGAGGAGAAGGTCTGGTACCGCTACACCGGTTACATCGGCGGTCTGAGGAAGGAGACCTGGAAGGAGGCCATGGCCAAGCATCCTGAGCGCATCGTTGAGCGCGCTGTCAAGGGCATGCTTCCCAAGACCACCCTGGGCCGCAAGCAGGCCACCAAGCTGAAGGTGTATGCCGGCCCCGAGCATCCCCACCAGGCCCAGAACCCTCGTAAGATCTCCGTGGAGGCGTAACCGATGAGCAACGAAGCCATTTACTGGGGCACCGGCCGTCGTAAGAACGCCGTCGCCCGTGTTCACATCGTTCCCGGCACCGGCAAGGTGACCGTCAACAAGCGCGACGCCGCCGAGTACTTCGGCCGTCAGCAGCTCGTCGACATGGCCATCATGCCCCTGAAGGTCACGGAGACCGAGGGCCACTTCGACGTCATCGCCCTGTGCGACGGCGGCGGCATCTCCGGTCAGGCCGGCGCCCTGCGTCTGGGCATCGCCCGCGCCCTGCTCGAGGCTGGCGACTATCGTCCCGTCCTCAAGAAGGCCGGCTACCTCACCCGCGACGCCCGCGTGGTCGAGCGCAAGAAGTACGGCCTCAAGAAGGCCCGCAAGCGCCCGCAGTTCTCCAAGCGCTAAGCTTCTTCTCCAGCTTTGCATGCAAGGAGCCTCGCCGTCTGGCGGGGCTCCTTTTTTCGTTTGCGGCCCGTGCCCATTGCTGCGTGCGTTGCAGGTGTCGTGGCCGTTGAGGTGCCGTGTGCTTGCGCCCGGGCCGCCTGGCACGCGAAGCGCTCCTGGTACAATGTGACGTCTGAGCAATCAACCGAAAGCCCTGGCATATAAAGGAGGAGCCCATGTGCGGCATCGTTGGCTATGTGGGGCATGAGCAGGCACAGCCCTTTCTTCTGAGCGGCCTTGCGGCCCTTGAGTACCGCGGGTACGACTCGGCCGGCCTGGCCGTGGTGTCCGACTCCGGCGAGCTCCGCTCCATCAGGCGCAAGGGCCGCGTCGCCGTGCTTGCCCAGGCCGCGCAGGACGATCCCATGCAGGGCTGCACCGGCATCGCGCACACGCGTTGGGCCACCCACGGCGTGCCCTCCGAGCGCAACGCCCATCCCTTCCGCGACTGCTCCGGCAACTTCGCCGTCGTGCACAACGGCATCATCGAGAACTACGCTCAGCTGCGCGACCAACTCGTGGACGAGGGCCACTGCTTCACCTCCGACACCGACACCGAGGTGGTCGTGCACCTGGTGGAGGCCGCCTACCAGGGCGACCTTCTGGCCGCCGTGCGCGAGGCCGTCTCGCACGTGGAGGGTGCCTACGCCCTGGCCGTCGTGTGCGCCGAGCGCCCCGGCGAGGTAGTCGTGGCCCGCAAGGGCTCCCCGCTGGTGCTTGCGAGCACGCCGGGGTGCTGCGCCTGCGCGAGCGACCTCACGGTGCTTCTCGGCATGACGCACGACATGATCATGCTTGAGGACGGCCAGGTGGGCCGCATGACGGCGCAGGACGGCATCGAGCTCGTCGACGCGCAGGGCGCGCCCGTCTCGCCCGAGATTCTCCATGTGGACTGGGACGCCTCCTCGGCCAGCCTGGGCGGCTGGCCCGACTTCATGGCCAAGGAGATCTCCGAGCAGCCCGAGGCCGTGGAGCGCCTGCTCGAGGGCAGGCTCACCCCGCAGGGCGTGGCCCTCGACGAGCTCGACATTTCCGACGAGGAGCTGCGCAACCTCGACCAGGTGTACATCGTGGCTTGCGGCACCTCCTACCATGCGGGCCTGTATGCCAAGCGCCTCATCGAGGCCTGGGCACAGATCCGCGTCGAGGTGGACGTGGCCAGCGAGTTCAACTACCGTCAGGCCCTGGCCGACGAGCGCACGCTGTGCATCGTCATCACCCAGTCGGGCGAGACGGCTGACACCCTCATGGCCGCGCGCAAGGTTAAGTCGATGGGGGCCAAGGTGCTCGCGGTGACCAACGTGCTCGGCTCCACCGCCGCCCGCGAGGCTGACGCCACCGTCTACCTGCAGGCAGGTCCCGAGGTGTCCGTCGCCTCCACCAAGGCCTACACCGCCCAGCTCGTGGCCATGGCGCTCGTCGCGCTCTTCTTGGCGCAGGCCAAGGGCGTGCTCACCGGCCGCGACTTCGGCCAGCGCGCCGCCGCCCTGCGCGCCATCCCCGGCCAGCTGCGCGCCATGCTCGACCGCAAGAACCAGGCCAACGTGTCGGCCGCCCTTTTCGAGAACGCCACGAGCGCGCTCTTCTTGGGCCGCGGCTTCAACGCCGCGAGCGCCGAGGAAGGCGCGCTCAAGCTCAAGGAGGTCAGCTACCTGCACGCCGAGGCCTATGCCGCCGGCGAGATGAAGCACGGCCCCATCGCCTTGCTCGAGCCGGGCTTCCCCGTGCTCGTCGTGGTGCCCGACGACTCCGTGCGCGCCAAGACCATCTCGAACATCGCCGAGATCAAGGCGCGCGGGGCCATGGTGTGCGCCGTGGCTACCGAGGGCGACGACGAGGTGGCGGCCCTGGCCGACCGCATGATGTGGGTGCCGCCCGCGCCCGAGTGGGCCTATCCCGTTACGGTGGCCGTCGCCCTGCAGCAGCTTGCCCGCGAGGTGGCCCTGGCGCGCGGCTGCGACATCGACAAGCCGCGCAACCTGGCAAAATCCGTCACGACCGAGTAGGGGGCATCGTTGGCTGGCATCGGCGTCGACATCGTTGAGATAGCGCGCATCGAGCAGATTCTCGAGCGCACGCCGCGCTTCGCGCAGCGCGTGTTCACCCAGCAGGAGCGCGACTGGGCCGCCAAGCGCAGAAGCCCCGGCGCGACCTACGCCGGCTTCTTCGCCGCGCGCGAGGCCGTGCTCAAGGCGCTGGGCGTGGGGTTCGGCGCGGGCGTGGACTTCGCCGACGTGTGGGTGGACCACGACTCGAAGGGCAAGCCCATCGCGCGTCTGGAGGGCGGCGCGAAGGCCGCCGCGCAGCAGCAGGGCGTGCATGAGGTGTATCTGTCCATCTCGCACACCGCAGGCGTGGCCGTCGCCAACGCCCTTGCGGCCGACGAGGCCTCGCAGGTGCAGCGCCCCCGCGACGTCCAGGACGAGAAGGCCCAGATAGCGCAGCAGTTCAAACAGGTTCGCTCGCTTCTCGACGAGCTCGACATGAAGACAGGTGAGTGAGGAATGCAGCCGATTTTGACCGTCAAGGACGTCCGCGAGCTCGAAAACGCCCTGGAGCAGGCCGGCATCGACTCGCCCGAGCTCATGCGCCGCGCGGGCACGGTGGTCGCCATGCAGGCGATGCGCGCCAGCGAGTCGGGCCCTGCGGTGGTGCTCGTGGGCATGGGCAACAACGGCGGCGACGGCTGGGTGGCCGCAGCCTACCTGGCTCGCCACGGCATGCAGGTCGACGTCGTGACCCCCGTGGCTCCGAAGCTCATGCGCACCGACGCCGCGCGCAAGGCTGCCGACCAGGCGGTGCGTGCGGGCGTGACGGTTCACGAGGCCCCCGACTACGACGAGGTCGCAGGCCTGTTTTGCGAGGCCGAGGTCGTCATCGACGCCGTGTTCGGCACGGGCTTCAAGGGCGCGATGCCCGAGCCCTTCAGCATGTGGGTCGAGGCGGCCGACGACTACTTCGAGGGCACCCTCGTCAGCGTTGACGTGCCCAGCGGCATCGACGCCACCACGGGCATGGCGCAGGGTGCCTTCTTCCAGGCCGACGTCACGCTCACGATGTTCGCCCTCAAGCCCGGCCTGGTGTGCGGCATGGGCAAGCAGGCCGCCGGCCAGATTGTGGTGGCGGGTCTGGTAGGCGACGACGAGGGCATGGAGGACGTGGCCCAGGGCTGCGGCTCCTACAAGCTGGGCGAGGCCGATTACGCCGACGCCCTGCCCGAGCGCGACGAGCATGCCGACAAGTACGGCCACGGCCGCGTCCTTGTGGTGGCGGGTTCTGCGCGCTTCCCCGGCGCCGCGATCATGGCCGCGAAGGCCGCCGCACGCGCCGGCGCGGGCTACGTGACGTTGGCTGTGCCGCAGCCCGTGGTGGCGGTCGCGCAGTCCCACCTGCTCAGCATACCCGTGGTGGGCCTCACGGCCGGCACCGACGGCTGCTTCGACATGCAGGCCTCCGAGCAGGTTGCCGCGCTTGCGCAGAAGGCCGACTGCGTCCTCGTGGGCCCGGGCATGGGCGGCTCGCTGGGCGCGGTCGAGGTGGTGCGCGCGCTCATGGCAAGCTCGGCTGCGGTTGTGGCCGACGCCGACGCGCTCAACGCCCTTGGGCGCATCTGCGAGGGGAGCGCTGAGGCAAATCCTGGGGCTTTGCGCCGCGAGGCCCCGCTCGTCCTCACGCCCCACGCCCGCGAGCTCGCGCGCCTCACGGGCCGTGACCCCGAGGGCCTCTCGTGCCTGGCGCAGCGCATGGCGTGCGCCCAGGACCTCGCGTGGGCCGTGGGCTCGGGTAACTTCGCCCTCATCGCAAAGGGCGACGTCAGCTGTGTGTCGTGCGTCGACGCCACGCTCGTGCCCAAGGCGGGCCCCTCTGCCCTGGGCACTGCGGGCACGGGAGACGTCCTTGCGGGCATTTGCGCGGGGCTTCTGGCCCAGCAGGTGTGCGACCTGGGCGGCCCGCTGGAGCCGACCGGGGGAGACATCGCCCTTCTTCTCGCCGCCGCCACGCGCATCCAGGCCACGGCCGCGCAGAAGGCCGTCGAGCGCCTGGGGTCGCGCGGGGTCATGGCGAGCGACCTCATCGACTACGTGGGACTGGCCTTCGACGAGGTGCAGCGCCGCGCGATGCTCGCTCTGAGCGCCGAGCCCGCAGTCGAGGGCGACGAGGCCGACGACGAGCCGCAGATTGCGCTCGACCCCGAGGTGGAGGAGCTCATTACCGCCAGCGGCGGCATGCGCATGCGTGAGGTGCCCGGCGAGGTGGGTGCCTACGAGGGCGACCTCGACGAGCCCGAGTACCACGAGGTTGAGGCCGAAGTCGAGGACGAGGAAGAAGAGCTGGACGAGGACGACGAGGACTCGCAGGCCTGCGATGAGGGCGACGAGCCCTGCGACGAGGCGGGCGACGAGGCGGACTCGCAGGAGCCCGCGCCTGCCGAGCAGCCCCAGGACCCCCCGACGTCGCGTGCCTGCGAGGCCAACCCGGCACCCCTCAGCGACCACGCCATCATCCGCCCTGCGGTGAGGGTCGACGCGCAGGGCCGTGAGGTAGCCACGCCGGCCGCCCAGGCCAGCGCTCCCGCTCCCGCGCCTGCCACCGCTCCCGCCGCGACCGTCCCCGCGTTCTTGGCCCAGCGCGCGGCCGCAGTCAGCGGCGCGATGCGCCAGGTGGACGCGCGGCCCGTCGAGCAGCCCGCCCCCGCGCCCGCCGAGCAGTCCGTCGCGCAGCAGCCCGCTGTCCAGCCCGCCCGCGGGGTCGTCCCGGCCTTCCTGAGCCAGCACCTCTCGGCCTCGGCCCCCATGCCTGCCGTCTCTGCGTCCCAAGACCAGGCCGCCCCGGCCGCCCGCGCCGCCGCCCAGCCCGCCGCGACCGCCGCGCCTGCCGCTGTGTCCGGGCAGTTCGCGCAGGCACAGCCCGACGCCCGCGCCCAGGTGTGCGAGCAGTCCGTCGAGCCGCCCGCGCCCACGGCGTGCGCCACCACCATCATGCCGGCCCTGTCGCTTGAGGATATCGCCCGCGCCCGCGCCGCGCAGCGCAGCGCCGAGGCGGACGACCTCAGCCCGGACATCAAGGCGCGCAAGCTCAACCGCGACCGCCTCGAGGACTTCCACGCCCGCGCCTCCAAGCACGCCGGAGACGACGAGGTGAGCGCCCCCCAGGACCGCCCCCGTGCACGTAAGGTGCGTCGCAAGAAGTAGCGCCGCCAAGCGCTATACTCATACGTTTCAAGACAAGCAACCGCGCGCCTGCCAGAGTCGACGACGCGCCGATGAGGAGGAACCGTGTCGTTGGATGAACGCCTGCTCCCGCAGGATCGCTGGGCCTGGGTCGAGGTCGACTTGGAGGCCATCAAGAGCAACGCCCGTGCCTGGAAGTCGTTCACGAAGGAGCCCACGCGCTTCTGCGCCGTCGTGAAGGCAAACGCCTATGGCCATGGCTCGGTGCGCGTGGCGCAAGCCCTGCGCGGCGTGGGGGTCGACATGTTCGCGGTCGCCACGGTGGCCGAGGGCGTCAGGCTGCGCGAGGGCGGCATCCACGAGCCCATCATCCTGCTCGCTCAGCCCCCCATCACCTCGGTGGGCACCCTGGTATCCCAGCGCATCATGCCGGCCGTGTACGACCTGGAGTTCCTGGGCAAGCTTGCCGAGGAGGCTTTGAACCAGGGCGAGGTCGCCCGCTACCACCTGGCCGTCGACACGGGCATGGATCGCATCGGCGTGAGCCCGGAGTCCGCCGCCGAGTTCATGACGATGGCCGACAAGCTGCGCGGGGTGGAGTTGGACGGCGTGTTCACCCACTTCGCCACGGCCGACCGCCTCACCGACTGGGACTTCACCGTCCAGACCCGCCGCTTCCAGGACGCCGTGGCCTCCATCCGCGACGCCGGCATCAACCCCGGCATCGTGCACTGCGCCAACACCCCCACCACGGTGCTGCACCCCGAGTACCACTTCGACATGGTGCGCGTGGGCGTGGGCCTGTACGGCCTGCACCCGGCCGACACCACGCGCGACAAGCTCGAGCTGAAGCAGGCCATGAGCGTGCGCGCCCGCGTGACCCGTGCCGTGTGCCCCGCGGTGGGCGAGGGCGTGGGCTACGGCATGACCTACCGCATCTCCCGCTCCGGCACGCAGATCTGCACCATCCCGCTGGGCTACGCCGACGGCCTGTCGCGCGTCTACAGCAACAACCTCTCGGTGCTGTGCCAGGGCCGCCGCCTTCGCCAGGTGGGCAACATCTGCATGGACCAGTGCATGTTCGAGGTGCCCGACAACCTCCCCGGCGGCATGCGCCCCGTGGAGCAGGGCGACGTCGTGACGCTGGTGGGCCGCGACGGCAACGAGTTTGTGAGCATCGAGGAGCTTGCCGAGAAGATGGGCACCATCAACTACGAGGTGGCCTGCCAGTTCGACATCCGTCTGCCCAAGGTGTACGTCTAGAAGCTGCCACCTCGCCGGGGCGGGGTTGCCTGCGGGGTCGTCTCAATGGCATCCCCGCAGGTCATGGGCATCGCGCGCGTTCGACGCGCGGTGCCCATACGGCCCCGTCGCGGCGACTCGGTGCATGGGGGAGCGCGCAGAAGGGGGCTTTTGGCCATGCCGTGCGTCTTGAAGATTCCCGGCCACGAGGCGCCGCGCGCCCGCGAGGTCAAGCTCGACGAGATCCGCGCGGTCATGGGCGACTGCCGCCTGTGCCCCTTGAGCGAGGGGCGCAAGAACATCGTCTTCGGGGTGGGCAACCAGGACGCCAAGGTCGTGCTCGTGGGCGAGGCCCCCGGCGCCTCCGAGGACGAGCAGGGCGTTCCCTTCGTGGGACGTGCCGGCGAGCTGCTCGACCAGATGCTTGCGAGCGCCGCACGCCTGCGCCGTGAGGACGTCTACATCGCCAACGTCCTCAAGTGTCGCCCGCCGGGCAACCGCGACCCCCGCCCCGAGGAGGTGCAGCTCTGCTCGCCGTACCTGCGCGAGCAGATTCGCAGCATCTGGCCCGACGTCATCATGACGATGGGCAACCCCGCCACGCGCTTTATACTGCGCACCGAGGCGGGCATCACGCACCTGCGCGGCAAGATCTTCAAGACGGGCCACTTCCTCGTGCTCCCCACGTTCCATCCCGCCGCCGTCCTGCGCGACCAGCTCAAGATGCCGGCCCTTGAGCAGGACTTTCGCCTCATGGGCGCCCTGGTGCGCGGCGAGGTGAGCCTGCAAGCCCCCGCCGCCTCGCCAAAGGAGATGCCCCGATGACCCAACATGACATGCCCGAGGTCCTGGGCGAGGGCCGCTTCAGGTGCCCCACGCCCCAGGCCATGCGCGCCTTGGGTGAGGCTCTCGGCCGCTGCCTTGAGGCCGGCGACGTCGCCTTTCTGACGGGCGACCTGGGCGCGGGCAAGACCTGCCTCACGGGCGGCGTGGCGCACGGCCTGGGCGACGAGGGCTCGGTGACGAGCCCGACGTTTCAGATCATGTGCGTCCACGACGCGGGCCGCATCCCGCTCTACCACTTCGACCTCTACCGCTTGGAGGACGCCGACCAGCTCGAGGACATCGGCCTCTTCGACGTGCTCGAGGGCGACGGCGCCTGCCTCATCGAGTGGGCCGAGCTCTTCGCCGACGAGCTGGGCGACGAGCACCTGGAGGTGCAGGTCACGCGCGACGACGCGGCCGCAGCCCCCGGCGTCGAGCCGCCCCGGCTCGTGAGCGTGCGCGGCGCGGGTGCCAGGCC
>CAVJGP010000113.1:0-9456 GCA_963648855.1 Alistipes onderdonkii
TCGGAATGTGGCGGTTCTTTGCCGCCTATTTGGAGAGCGGGTTAGTTTCGTGGGGCCTCAAGCGGCAACGCGCGGCGTCGGCGTAAGGTTTGTCCCTCAACTGAGCCGGATGAGAGATTCAAAAGGAACGGATTGCAAGAAATGAACGACGAAACGAACGCTCAAGTTGGGGCGAACCTGGTAGACGAGGAAGCGCTCGCCCAGGCCGCCGCCCGAGAGGGCATCGACGGCGCGGCTCCCCTGCTGCAGTCGCCCTTGAGGGAGAACGACCTCAGCTCCTCGACGGGCAAGCTTCATAAGCACTACTCGCTGCCGTTTGGCGAGGCTTTGTTCACCTACGGGCGCAAGGCGGTGCGCATCGTGCTGCAGCTTGCGCTCATCGTGACCGTCTGCCTGGCGGGGGAGCGTCTGAGCGACCTTCTTCCGGTGGACGTGCCCTCCAACATCTGCTCGATGGTGCTGCTTCTCGTCTTCATGCTCGGCGGGGTCATCAAGATGGAGTGCATCTCGGAGGCGGCGGACTTCCTGCTCGACAACATGGCGATCTTCTTCGTGCCTGCCGCCGTCGCCGTCATGGGAATCTTCAGCCAGATAGAGGACGTGATCGTCAAGCTCGTGCTCATCACGTTCCTCACCACCATCATCGTCTTCTTTGTGACGTCGTTTACCGTCTCTACCGTGGCCAACATCATGGCCCGTCGCGAGGAGCGCGCCCAGCAGGTTGCCGACGGCGCAGGCGCCGGCGTTGAGGGAAGGTAGTCTGCCATGCATACAGTCGCAACGTTTGCTTTCGGCATCGTCATCTCGCTTCTGGCTTTCCAGGGCGCTCGCTGGCTCAGCGGAAAGCTTCGCTCCCCGCTGCTCAACCCCCTGCTTGTGGCCACGGCGTTCATCATCGTCATCTTGACGGTGTTTCATATCCCGCTGCAGGATTACCAGGAGGGCGCGCAGCTCATCTCATTCTTCCTCGGGCCGGCCACGGCGGTGCTCGCCTACTCGGTGTACCGCCAGATCGCCGTGCTCAAGCGCCACTTCATCCCCATCATGGTGGGATGCCTCGTGGGCAGCATCACGAGCATGCTGAGCGCCTTCTTGCTCTGCAAGGCGTTCGGCCTGGACGAGGCCGTCACAATGAGCATGCTGCCCAAGTCGGTTACGACGCCCATCGCCATGAGCCTGTCGGAGGAGCTGGGCGGCATCACCTCCGTCACCGTGGCGGTGGTCATCGCGACGGGCATCATGGGGTCCATCCTGGCCCCCACGCTCATCAAGGTGTTCCATGTGAAGAGCCCCATCGCGGCCGGCGTGGCCATCGGTACATGCAGCCATGCCATCGGCACGAGCCGCGCCATGCAGCTGGGCGAGATCGAGGGCGCCATGAGCGGCATCGCGATCGGCGTGTCCGGCCTGCTCACAATGATCCTGGCCCTGCTGTACCACTCGCTTGTGATGTAGAGTTGCCGGCTTGCGAATGCAAGCCTGGTGGAATGGTCGATTATCCAGCGAGAATGCTTGATGAGTTGATGAGACACTCGGCGGGATGGGCACGTGCGTGCCAGTCGGGGCGTATGAGCTTGATGGGCCGAGCGTGCGGGCGATATGCGGGTTGAATCGATATGCCGGTGTGAATGTGCAAATATTCATACCGGCATATTTATATATCAGATCGCTTGGATATCGGGTAACGGCACAGCCGCGTTTAGCTGGTGAAACTGATGGCGACTGGCGCCGGATTGCAAGTCCTCATGGCGACCATCGGCGACTTAAACGCAAGCCAACCCAAGTGTATCCGGGAGAATATAGTCGCTCTGCTCGCTTCGTTTGCTGCCCCAACTGTCAGATTTGTATATGCATATTGCTGTGGGTGCCGCTTTGCCAGCGTCGCATCTGCGACTCGATGTCGGCGCATGCTGACTGGCAGCTAGGTGGCGAAAGGGACGTGGGGCCGGGGGCCATGTCATCAGTTTGCCGGGAATGATGCCCCGCAGGGCTTTGCAATGCCTTGATAACGCTGCAAAAGCAATATCTCAACCCTATTGATAATAAATCCCATTAATGATAGCGTTGCGACATCACGAAAGGAGGGGCCATGGCGCGGCGCAACACAGTTCAACAGACGGTCATCGCGGAGAAGCTCGGCGAGCTGCACGGGATGCATCCCACGGCCGATGACGTCTATGCGGCGGTGGCCGCGCAGTACCCCACCATCAGCAAGGCCACGGTGTACCGCACGCTCAACAGGATGAGCGAGGACGGCTGCGCCCTCAAGGTGCCGGTGGCCGGCGGGGCCGACCGCTTCGACGACACCCTCGCGCCTCACTACCATGTGCAGTGCGTGGTCTGCGGCCGCGTGGACGACGTCTGTCTTGCAGATGAGGCGGCCGGGCTCGACCTGTGCAGCATGATGACGGCTCCCGGCTATGAGCTGTGCGGTTATGACCTGCTGTTTCGGGGTCTGTGCCCTGCGTGCAAGAAGGCGGGCGGCCCCTCCCAAGCATAGGGGAGACTTGCGGCGTGTGATGCGCTGCGGGAAACGAGGATAGGCGACGGGCGGGGCGCAGGCGCGCGCCCTCGCCGCGTGAGGACAAGCTTGAGGAGGCAGGGGATGGGCAAGGCCGGCAACGCGAAGGGCGGCGCACGCCAGGCGCAGGCGACGGTGGCGCTCTACGGCCTTGACGCCGGTAGCGAGCGCGGCGACGCCGTGCGCGCCGTCATGGAGAGCCTGGGCGTGCGCGTGCGAACCGTCGGTCCCGAGAACCTCGACGACCTCGTGGGCGCCGTGGCGGGCCTGCCCGGCATGCGCATGCATGGTAAGGCCGCACCGCAGGATGTCTCCTGCGAGGAGTTCATGCTCGTGTGCTCCATGGACGGTCCCAAGCTGAACGAGGTGCTCGCCGCCATGCGTGAGGCAGGCGTGCCCGTAGCCCACAAGGCCATGCTGACCGCTCACAACCGTCTCTGGCCCCTGCGCGTGCTCATGGCCGAGGTGGCCCGCGAGCACGCTGCGATGACCTCACGGCCTTCCGACGGGGAGTAGGGCCTGCCCTTCGCTCCAAAATGATGCGCGATGTTTGCCTGCATACGACCGCCGCCGCCCGCTCATGGCGGTATCGACAGTAGCAACTTGAATGCACCTTTAGGTAAAGCTCGCGATGCGAGGGTATACGAGTTGGGTGATGGATTGTGCACCCTCGCGTACGAAATCGCCGTTCAAAGAGCGAAACGGAAATGGTGTCTCGCCGAGACGTGGCATATGCCCATGAATCAGCGAGGATGCACCGACGGATGCACCAATTTTAACCTGGTGTTATCCGCTGATTCTTCACGGGCGGTTCGATTACCCAACTCGTATACCCTCGTAAACTCGCGAGTTCGTGAGGTAAGACCATAGGGGGGTCTCGCCGAGCGTCCCGTGCTGACGCTCCGTGTTGCTCGGCGATCACCCGTTCCGTGTCTGAGGATGCATCAGGGATAAGCCCTGGGAGAGCCGCCCTCTGAGGCCGTGTGCCATGAGTGCAGGATGTCTGCCCGGTAGACCTGCCTGCGGGGCTCGTCTCCGTTATATCGCGTGACGCTTCTGGGGGTTGTCCGTCTTCCCCGTGTGGGGCGAACACCTTGGGTGCGTGGCGTATAGACCTCGCCGAAGCTAGCGGCGATACTGCGTAGAGGGTGCGCGCTCCTGGGGGCGTCAATAGCGGGCGGGTTGGGGGAGTTGGTGCCGCTGGCCGGTGGCGGCGGTGTCTCGCATGCGCGAAGCATGGGTCTCCATATCCCCGTGGTATAGTGCGGCGCACAGCTCTCGCTCGACGGCCGCTGGGCACGGATGCCCCGGCTTGGCAAGGCTCCCGGCGCCATGGTGGCCCGGACGCAGCGTTGCCGACGAATCCTTGCGAGGGCACACGTAGAAAGGCATATCATGCTCCTCTTTCCCGCTTCGGCCACCATGCCGCTGCGCCTGTACCTGGACGAGTCGGGCACGCTGGGCTTCGGGGGCGAGGTGTTCACCATGGCGATGGTGCTGGTGAGCGACCTGGCCAAGCTCGAGACCTCCATCGCCCGCAACAAGACCACCCAGGCCGAGATCAAGGCCTCGCAGATGAAGACCCCCCAGAAGCTCGAGCTTGCCAAGAAGCTCCTGGAGGAGAACGACCTGCAGATCTTCCTGCTCACCATCGACCCGGCGGCCGCCTACGCCTGCGAGCGCAAGCTCGACAAGGAGCTGCTCTACGACTCCATGATCGCCCAGGCCATGGCCTACTACCTGCAGCGCGGTGAGCTGCCGCGCGGACGGGCCTATCGCCTGTCGCTCGACATGCGCGGCGGCATCCGCGAGAGCTTCGAGGACATGGTGCGGGAGAGCATCGGCAACGTCCTCATGCACCGCGACGAGCCGCTCGTCACCGACCTGCAGGTGCGCTACATGGACTCCAAGTACTCGGCTGGCGTGCAGGTGGCCGACCTGTTCAGCAACATCTACCGCACCACGCTCTCGGCGAAGGACTCTCCGTGCAACGGCTTTTTGGCCAAGCACATGAGCACCGGCGTGGTGCATGCGGGGTTCTCGTTCGGCCTGCGCGAGCTGGCCGACCAGATGAGCCAGATCGCCGCCGACCTGCGCGCCCGCGTGGAGTACGAGGAGCGCAACCACATCGAGAGCACCTTCCGCACGCTGCCCCTGCCGCTGGAAGAGCAGTTCGCGCCCAAGACGACGCTCGACCGCGTGATGATCGAGGGCGAGAAGCTGCTTGAGGAGGCCGGGCGCGAGGTCGGCGAGGCCGTGTGGGCGGCGCAGGTGGAGGTTGCTGCGGGCAACGCGAACGAGCAGGCGGTTGTGAGCGTGCAGGCGACGAGCACCGTCGATGCGCGCGAGGGGCGTGGCGAGGGCGGCGTGCTGGCGAGTGGGCAGGGCGAGGGTGTTGCCGCGCAGGGCGGAGAGGGGAAGGTGGATCCTTCTGGGGCGTTCGCGCCTTCGGGCGCGCCGGTGGATGCAACGGCGGTGGGGGCTGCGGGTGCGCCTGACGCCGCAAGTATGGCCTCCGTCGCGTCTGGCCCCACGTCGACGGCTACGCTTGCGGTCGACCCTGTGGCGGCGCCGGCTGCTGAGGGGCAGGAGTCGCAGGTAGAGGTGCCCAAGACGCTCTCGCGCTCGGCGCGTCGTCGTCGCTCGCGTGCGGCTCGAAAGGCCGCCGATGCCGAGGCTGCGCTTGCGGTGCGTCTGGCCATGGCGGCAGACGCTAGCGAGCATGAGGGCGAGGACGACGGGGCGGCTGGCGTTGTTGGCGCGACCGTGCAGGCTGATGCGGCGGGCGCGTCCGTGTCGGTGCAGGCGGGTGCTGAGAGGGTCGCTGTCGCCGAGGTTGCGTCGCCGGAGGAGAACGCGGGGCATGAGGCTGCCGGGTCGGCCGAGTCCGCAACGGACGCGCATGCTGTGCAGGACGAGCAGCCTGTGAAGGCGAAGCGTCCCGGTTGGCGTGCCAAGGCGCAGCTGGAGGCGAAGGCCGAGAAGACCGCCGCGCGAGCGAAGGCGAACGCCGCCGCGTCTCAGGGCCAGGCATCTGCCGAGGGCGATGCAACGCCTGCCGCCTCTGAGGGCCAGCCTGCCGTGGCGGGGACCTTCGAGGTTGCGGGCGAGGCGCAGGCCGCGCCCAAGAGCAAGAGGCGCAGGTCGAGCCGCTCGCGCTCGGGCAAGGCACAGGAGCAGGTGGCTGCGGAGAAGTCTGAGGTACCTGCCGGGCACGCGCCTGAGACTACGGGTGCGCATGGTTCCGAGGCCACGATTGTCTCGGCTCGCGTTCATGAGGTCGTACCTGCTGTTGAGCCTGCAAGTGCGCATGGTTCCGAGGTTGCGGCTGACTCGAATCACGTTCATGAGGGCGTACCCGCTGCTGAGGCCGCAGGTACGCATGCATCCGAGGTTGTACCTGCTGTCGAGTCTGCTGTTGCGGTCGCGTCCGAGCAAGTGCATGGCACCGAGGCCGCGGCTGCGCCTGCTCCCGCACCCGAGGGCGAGCAGGCTGTGGTCGAGGGCGCTTCGGGTCACACTGCGCGCGAGCGTCGTCAGATGGCCGCCCAGAAGTCCGGCGCCAAGAAGCGCACGCGCAAGGCCAAGGCCGCATCGGCCGTGGCCGAAAGCGCGACCTCGGATGCGACGCAGGGCGAGTCCGCGGCGGCCGCGGTGACGGGCGATGGGGATACCGCTGCGCCTGCACAGGCCGAGGCGGCGTCCGAGAAGGCGGTGCCTGCGGGTTCGCAGGGAGACGGCCCCGAGGCCTCCAAGGCTCCTGCGCCTGATACCAAGCCCGCAGCCAAGCGCACGCGCTCGCGCAAGGCGAAGGCCGCCCCGGCTGCGCATGCTTCCGAGATGCCCTCGGCTCCTTCTGGTACGGAGTCCGTTGCGGCAGCGGTAGCCCCGACTTCGGCCGAGGCTGCCGCTCCGACAGCTTCTGCCACCAGCGAGACTCCCGCCCCGGCTCCCGCTCCCGCTCCGGCCGAGCCCGTGTCGTCCGCCTCAGCTGAAGCGCCCTCGGCTTCATCGTCCGATGCAAGCGGCGACGCCGAACCTCGCCAGGACGCGCCGGCTTCCCCGGCCAAGCCCAAGGCCAAGCGCACGCGCTCGCGCAAGCCCGCTGCCAAGGCCAAACCTGAGGTGCCGCCGGCTGAGTAACACCTTGCGCATATGTTTCCGATAAACATATGAGCACATACGCTTATACATACATGCATACCGACATATATGCGTGCATACAAAAACCCTCGTCCATCAGGTGGAATACTTCGCCCTTGATGGGCGAGGGTTCTTTGTATAGGAAGCTTGCGCTGTCTTAGCCAGCGTGCCCGTCGCGGGACTACCTATGTCCAGTGGGGCGAGAGAAGCCCTCTTTCTGGGCCCGACGCACGCCTTGCAATACCGTCCGTGCGCACATGCCGCCGTCCACCCCCGTGGCTCACTCTGTCTGAGAGGTTTGGAAAGCACGCCTGCGCGAGTCGTCGCCCGCCCCCGCGCCCTGCGCTAAAACCTGACGCCCGGGCCCTCGACGTGGCGCTTGCCTACGATCTCGTGGCGCACGTAGCGCAGGGTGGCGTCCTCGCCCTGCTCGGCCAGCATCGTGAGCAGGCGCTTGAGCAGGGACTCGGTAAGCGGGTGAACCGGCAGCTCGATGCCGCTTGAGTGCTCCAACTCGTAGTACTCCAGCGGGCTTGCGTCGGTGTAGTCGTCCTTCTTGTACACGCGGCTTGCGGCGATGCGGTCGCAGAACATCTCCACCACGTAGCGTGTGGGCATGGGCTTGCCCTCCATGGTGGGGTCGCCGTTGCCCTTGATGTCCACCCAGTACTCCCAGTGGTGGCGGTTGCGCCCCTTGTGGTGCATCCAGGCCTCCGAGTAGCCCTTGTCGGCGCGCTCGGCGGAGTTGGGGCTGCGAAAGCCCTGGTAGTAGTGCGCCCCCACCATGAACTCGCACGGCGAGTACTTGGAGAGGTCGTGCGCGAGGCCCTGCCGGATGAGGCCCACGCGGAAGCAGTAGCGCATCACGAGCAGCTTGTGGTGGGTGATGGTGCGCAGGTGCCCCCAGGCTTTCGCAAGGGTGAGTCGGCCCATGTCGGCCTTGGCGAAAGGCTCGTCGATGGCGTGCTTTTCCTGGGGCTTCTTGGGCATGGGCGCTCGATCCGCACGATGGGGTTTGTCTTGTGAGCGCATTTATAGCACAAGCCACCTGGGGCGACGTGATATCGTGCCGCATCGTCTCAAAAGCAGCCGTGCCGTGCATGTGTCGCCGGTAAGCGGCGGATGCGCAGCGCGCGCCTCGACGGACGCTCACGCCTCGTGCGCACGCTCTCGTCAGCCGGCCGCATCGCCGCCGCACGCCCCCGCTCCGCCCGTGCACCTTTGCGCGACTGCCCCACGCACCGACCCGAAAGGCACCTCTCATGCGAGCACGCAAACCCAAGAACCTCGACGAGCGCCGCAGGCTCTTCGCCGACGCCATCGTGGACGACGCCGAGGAGCGTGCCGGCAGCTGGGCGCAGATGCTTCTGCCGCGTGCCCGCGAGGTGCGTCTCGACCTGGGCTGCGGCAAGGGCGGCTTTGCCATCGAGAGCGCCAAGGCCGAGCCCGACGTGCTCTTCGTGGGCGTGGACGTGGAGGAGATCTGCGTGGTGCTCGCCGCCCAGCGGGCCATCGAGGAGGGCGTGTACAACGCGGTGTTCGTGCTCGACGAGAAGGACGACGTCTGCCGCTTCTTCGCGCCCGGCGAGGTGGACCGCATCCACCTGAATTTCTCGGCCCCCTTCCCCCAGAGCAAGGCCGCGCCGCGCCGCCTGTCGCATGCCACGCGCCTCATGGCGTACCGCGACATCCTCGCGCCGGGCGGCACCGTGTGCCAGAAGACCGACTCCGAGCCGCTGTACAAGTACTCGCTCACCCAGTATGAGCTGGCCGGATACGAGGTGACGCACATGACCGACGACCTGCACGCCGAGGCGAGCTGGCCGTTTGCCAACGTGTCCACCGAGTTCGAGGAGCGCCTGTGCCAGATGGGCGCCACGGTGCACGCCCTCGTGTCGCGGCCCGGCCCCCGCCCCAGCTCGCTTGAGCAGGTGGCCCCTCAGACCTTGGCCGACTACCTGCCCGAGGACCTGGAGTCGATGACGTACGTGCCCCTGGGCATGGAGGACACCGTGCGCAACCTGCTCAACCGCCGCGCCAACCTGGCGCGCAAGGCTCAGGCGCGCGCCCGCCAGGCACGCAACCGCAAGCT
The DNA here is from genome assembly GCA_963648855.1 of Alistipes onderdonkii. GTDB lineage: Bacteria > Actinomycetota > Coriobacteriia > Coriobacteriales > UMGS124 > UMGS124. The sequence goes on from CAVJGP010000113.1 coordinate 8,757, forward strand.
GCGCGGGAACAAGGGCGGCAAGGCCAGCAAGGGCGGTGCCTCCGCAGAATCGCCAGAGGCGCAGAGTTAGTTACGCTTGACACAATCCCAAAACCCTTTCAGAATGGCGACAAGACATGCCCGGCCCCGTGTCGGGCTTTTTTGTACGAGCAAGTGTTAGCCATATCTTATTACCTGCGAGCCGACGCGTTCGCAGGCCGAGGCGAAAGGGGTCTGTCACCATGTCCGGCAGGGCGTATCTGAGCGTGCGGGGGCTGTGCAAGGGCTACGGGCAGGGGGAGTCGCGCCAGACGGTGCTGCACGGGGTGGACTGCGACATCGAGAAGGGCGAGGTGTGCGTGCTCCTGGGCCCGTCGGGCTCGGGCAAGTCCACCTTCCTCAACCTCGTGGGCGGGCTTGAGCCGGCCGACGCGGGCAGCATCGAGGTGGGCGGCACGCGCCTCGACGGCCTCAACGCGAAGGGCCTCACCGCATATCGCCGCCGTGAGCTGGGCTTTGTCTTCCAGTTCTACAACCTGGTGAGCGACCTCACCGTGCGCGAGAACATCGAGGTCACGCAACACCTGAGCGCGAACCCCCTGGATATCGACGACCTGCTGCGCTCGCTTGGCCTGTGGGAGCAGCGCGACAAGTTCCCCAACCAGATCTCCGGCGGCCAGCAGCAGCGCTGCGCCATCGGCCGCGCCCTCGTGAAGAACCC
>CAVJGP010000114.1:0-9349 GCA_963648855.1 Alistipes onderdonkii
GCCCGCGCCCGCCCGCAAGCGCTCGCCTGCCTCACTCATTCCCCCATCGTTCTACCGGCACCCCAAGCAACAAGGAGCATCTGCGTTGACTGCACCTACCGCCGTCGGCGAGGGCAAGCCCGCCGCTCAGGCCGACCCCAACCCCCTGGGCTCGGCCCCTGTACCTGCGCTTCTCCTCAAGTTCGCGCCGCCCGCCATCCTCTCCATGATGGTGAGCGCCATCTACAACCTCATCGACACGTTCTTCGTGGGCCACGGCGTGGGCGACGCCGGCATCGCGGCCACCACGGTCGCCTTCCCCCTCATGATGCTCATGAGCGCCTTCGCCGCGTGGTTCGGCGTGGGCGGCAACGCCATCGCGGCGCTGCGCCTGGGCGAGGGCAAGGTGGAGGAGGCCAACCGGGCCCTCTCGGTCACGCTCCTCATGCTCGTCGTGGTGCCCGTGGCGCTGAGCGTGCTCGCGCTCGTCTTCCTCACGCCCACGCTCAACTTCCTCGGCGCCACCGACGCCAACCGCGAGTACTCGCACCAGTTCTGCTCGGTGATCCTCGTGGGCTTCTTCATCCAGGCGGTGGGCCTGGGCCTGTCCAACTTCATCCGCACCGACGGCGCCCCCAACACGGCCCTGGCCGTGACCTTCGTGGGCGCGGTGGTGAGCGCCCTGGCCAACTACGTGCTCGTCATGGTGATGGGCATGGGCATGACCGGCTCGGCCCTGGCCACCGTGCTGGGCCAGCTCGTGACCACCGTGCTCGTGCTTGCCTACTTCCTGTGCGGCAAGTCCAAGCTCGCCATCCGCAGGCGCTTCATCCGCTTCGACGGCCCCGTGATCCGCTCCATCCTGGCGGTGGGCCTGTCGTCGTTCGGCGTGCAGGTGGCCTCGGCCCTCACCTCCTCCATGCTCAACCTGCAGATCACGACCCTGGGCGCCAGCGACGCCCTCATCGGGGCCGACGGCGGCCTCACGGCCATCGGCACGGTGAACAAGGTCATCTCGCTGCTCTTCTTCGTGGTGCTGGGCTTCTCCATCGCCGCGCAGCCCATCCTGGGCTACAACTATGGCGCCCAGAACTACCGCCGCGTGCGCAAGACCCTGTGGTGCACGGTGGGCGCCGCCATCGTCACCAACCTCGTGCTCTGGGCTGCCTGCCGCGCGCTCTCCGACCAGATCATGCTCTTCTTCAACGTGGGCGAGAGCCTGCTCGACTTCGCCGCGCAGAGCCTGCTCTTCATGACGCTCATGTTCCCCGTGGTGCCGTTCCAGGTGGTGTGCGCCAACTACTTCCAGGCCACGGGCCAGCCCATCAAGGCCACCTTCCTCACGCTCACCCGCCAGCTCATCTTCTACCTGCCGGCCCTTTTTATCGTGCCGGCTGTGCTGCCCGGCATCACGGGTCTTTCGCCCCTGGCGGCGCTGCCCCTGGCCCCGGCCTTCGCCGACGGCCTGGCCATCCTCGTGACGGGCTTCTTCACCTTCCGCGAGATGGGCAGGCTTACCCGCCTGCAGGCCGAGCACGACGCGCGCCTGTCGAGCCACGACGAGTCCTGGGCCAAGGTGCAGGAGCACCTCGCGGCCGCGAAGGGGGAGTAGGCGATGAGCGAGGAGAAGAAGGCTGGCGTGCAGGCAAGGGCTTGCGAGGGCGAGGGCGCTGTCGAGGGCGCGGCCGGAACGCAGGGCGCGTCTGCTGCCGAGGGCGCTGCCGTTCCCGCCACCCCCAAACCTGCCTGCGCCCCCAAGCCCGCCGCGCCCAAGCGCGCGGCCGCCTCGGCGTTCATCCGCGCCGCCAACGAGGACGACGACGGCTACGACCCCTACTCCGACCGCCCCGCCCGCAGGGAGCCCCTCTTCGAGCGCGACCCCTGGAGCTAGGCGAGGGGGCCGTCGGGTGCCGTTGCCTGCCTGCGCCTGCCCGCATCCGCCCGCCTGCGCCTGCCTGCAACGGCGGGTCTGCTCGCGCGCCTGCCCTCGCCCGTCCCGCCCGTCCGCGCCCGCCCCTTCGGCTTGCCTGCTCTTTCGCACCCCCTCGCGCGTGCACGCTGCCTGTAGATGCCTGCGCGCCCGTCCGCATGCGCCGGGGGCGTGCTAGAGTTTGACCACGAATGCGCGCTTTTTGCACGTCACCGTCTCACTTCCTTTTGGAGGACTTACCTATGAAGGCAATCATCCCTGCCGCCGGCCTGGGCACCCGCTTCCTTCCCGCGACGCACCTCGTTCCCAAGGAGATGCTGCCCGTGCTCGACCGCCCGGTCATCCAGCATGTGGCCGAGGAGGCCCTCGCCGCGCCCGACTGCGACGGCTGCGTCATCGTGACCTCCGTCACCAAGCCCCTCATCGAGGGCAACTTCACGCCCGACCCGGCCTACTCCGAGATGTTGCGCGGCCGCGGCAAGGACAAGTACGCCGACGCCGTCGATCACGCCGGTTCGCTGCCCGTCTCCTACGTGTACCAGGAGGAGCCGCTGGGCCTGGGCCATGCCGTGCTGTGCGCCGCGCCCCAGACGGGCGACGAGCCCTTCTACGTGCTGCTGGGCGACGTCGTGGTGCCCGGCAACACCATCCTGCCCAAGATGGCCGAGGTCTCCCGCGCCCACAACGGCGCGAGCGTCATCGCCGTCATCGCCGTGCCCGACTCCGAGGTGTCGCGCTTCGGCATCGTGGGCGGCCAGTTCGTGGGCACCCTTGAGGCCGCCCAGGGCGCGGCTGCCACCGAGCCCGGCGCAGTGTGGAAGATCGACCAGATGGTGGAGAAGCCCGCCCTTGAGGACGCCCCCTCCAACCTGGCCATCTTCGGCCGCTACCTGCTTTCCGCCAAGGTGATGGAGCTGCTGGCCTCCCAGGAGCCCGGCAAGGGCAACGAGATCCAGCTCACCGACGCCCTCGTGCGCGCCCTTGAGTGCGAGGAGATGTACGCCGTGGTCATCGACCCCGCCGAGGGCTACGACACGGGCACCATCCCCAACCTCATCGCCGCCAACGTGCGCATGGCCCTGGCCGACGAGCGCTACGCCGCCAGCCTGCGCGAGGTCCTGGGCGACGTGCTGGCCTAGGGGCTTGCGGGCTGAGCTATAACCAGGCATCAGAAAAGGCGCGCCCGGGTTGGGTGCGCCTTTTTGCTACCATACGCTGGTAAAACGTGCAGTAAAAGGAGCTTCTCTCATGGATGATGCACAGCTCGTCTCCGACATCGAGGCCTACGTCGAGCGCGTCTGGCCCGACGTGAAGGCCGACCTCGCGGCCCTCGTGGCCATCCCCAGCGTGGCCGACTCCACCAAGGCCACGCCCGCCGACCCCTACGGCCCCGAGGCCCATCGCGCCCTCACCTGCGCCCTGGACATGGCCGCACGGCTTGGCCTTGAGCCCCACGACGTGGACGGCCACATCGGCTATGCCGACCTGCCTGGTGCGAGCGCCACGCAGATCGCCTCCATCGCCCATGTGGACGTGGTGCCCGCCGGTGTGGGCTGGACGCAGGACCCCTTCGAGATGCGCGAGCACGACGGCTTCCTCTTTGGCCGCGGCGTGCTCGACGACAAGGGCCCGGCCGTGTTGCAGGCCTACATGGCGCGCTTCTTCATCGAGCGCGGCGAGCAGCTGCCCTACACCCTGCGCCTGCTCTTCGGCTCCGACGAGGAGTGCGGCATGACCGACGTGGCCTACTACCTGGAGCGCTTTGAGCCCCCGGCGTTTCTCTTCACGCCCGACGCCAACTTCCCGGCCGGCGTGGGCGAGAAGGGCCATCTGGGCGCCACCTTCGCCTGTCCCGTGCTGCCCGGCGGCGCCATCGTCGCTCTTGAGGGCGGCACGGTGACCAACGCCATCCCCGGCCTGGCCCAGGCCTGGGTGGCCGCCGACGCCGCGAAGCTGCCCGCCGCCGAGAACATCGAGGTCGCGCCCTGCGACGCGTCGAGCCTGCCCGAGGGCGCCCAGGCCCCCGAGGGCCCGCTTGCCCTCATCACCGCCCACGGCAGGGGAGGCCACGCCTCGCTCCCCGGGGGCACCCTCAACGCCATCGGCGTGCTCGTGCGCTACCTGCTCGCGTCGGGCCTGTGCGCGGGGCAGGAGCGCGAGGCCCTTGAGCTGCTGGCTCAGGTCCACGCGAGCACCGATGGCTCCAGCCTGGGCATCGACGCCACTGACGACCTCTTCGACCCGCTCACCTGCATCGGCGGCACCATCCACAAGGTAGGGGAGCGCATCGAGCAGACCATCGACATCCGCTACCCCAAGTCCACCTCGCGCGCCCAGATGGAGCCCAAGCTCCAGGCCCTCGCCGACGAGTTCGGCGCCACGCTCGAGGGCGTGCGCGACTCCGTGCCGTTCTTCATCGACCCGAACCACCCCGCCGTGGGCGCCCTCATCGGCGCCTACAACGAGTTTACGGGCAAGAACGCCGGCCCCGTCACCATGGGCGGCGGCACCTACGCGCGCAAGTTCCCCTGCGCGGTGAGCTTCGGCCCCGAGGAGCCCACCGAGCCGGTGCCCAGCTTCGTGGGTCCCATGCACGGCCCCGACGAAGGCATCTCGGTGGAGCTGCTCCAGCGCTCGCTCAAGATCTACATCTACTCGCTGGCCCGCCTCATGCGCCTGGAGTTCTAGGGCCTGTCGGGCGAGACATCCGCTGCGCGGGGCCCGGGCATGCGAGCGCTCTTGCGTGCCCGGGCCCTTGTGTCGAGAAGGAAGGAAACCACGATGCTGCACCTGGACGACGAGGCCGTGCGCGCCCATCTCTTCGAGGGCAACTTCGGCCTGGAGCGCGAGAACCTGCGCGTCACGCCCGAGGGCTTCCTGGCCCACACGCCCAACCCCTTCAGCGAAGAGGGCCACATCGTGCGCGACTTCTCCGAGATCCAGTGCGAGATAAACACGGGCATTTCGCCGGACCCCAGGAAGTGCGTGGCCGAGCTTGCGAGCTACGACGCGGTTGAGCAGCGCACCCTGGCTGGCCTTGAGGAGCCCGAGCTGCTGTGGCCCTTCTCCAACCCGCCCTACATCCGCAACGAGGACGACATCCCCATCGCGCAGTTCTGCGACGAGCAGGCAAGCAAGACCGCCTACCGCCAGTACCTCTCCGACCGCTACGGCCGCTACAAGATGGTGTTCAGCGGCATCCACTTCAACTTCTCGTTTGCCGACGAGCTGCTCCAGGCTGACTTCGCCCAAAGCGGCCAGGAGGACTTCGCCGCCTACAAGGACGCCTTCTACCTGGAGCTTGCGCAGAAGGCCGTGGCGTACGGCTGGATCGTGACGGCCGTCACGGCGGCAAGCCCGCTGCTCGACTCCTCCTACGCCGAGAAGGCCTACTTCGGCAACGACCTCTACCTGGGCCTGGGCAGCGTGCGCTGCTCTGAGCTGGGCTATTGGAACGAGTTCACGCCCATCCTGGACTACGGCAGCATCGAGGGCTATGCGGCCAGCATCAAGGGCTGCGTCGACCAGGGCCTCATCCGCCAGCCCAGCGAGCTGTACTACCCCGTGCGCGTCAAGCCGCGCGGCACCTATGGCCTGGACACCCTGCGTCCGCGCAACACGAGCCACATCGAGCTGCGCATGATCGACCTCAACCCGCTCTTCCCGGCGGGCGTCAACGTGACCGACGTCTACTTCGCGCAGCTTCTGCTCGTGTGGCTGGCGAGCCTGCCGCCCCTGCACTTGAGCGACGCCCAGCAGATTCAGGCGGCGGCCAACTTCAAGCGCGCGGCCCACTTCGACCTGCGCACCGTGAAGATCGACGTGCCCGGCTGGGGGGTGGACTCGGTGTCGCACTCGGCGATGCGCCTGCTTGGCGAGATGGAGGCCTTCCTCGTGAGCGTCGGCGCCCCCCAGGAGGCCCTTTCCTGCCTGGCCTACGAGCGCAGCAAGTTCACCGAGGACGCGCACAAGGTGCGCTACACCTACCTCGTGCGCTGGCGCTTCTCTAACGGCTTCGTGAAGGAAGGCCTGAAGCTGGCAAAGTACCACCAGCAGCAGGCGCTGGAGTCCGCCTAGGCGCCGGAGCCGCTTGCTTGCATCCCGGCATGCAAAAGGCCCCGCAACCGCAGCGCCTGTGCGCGTGTGGTTGCGGGGCCTTTCTCGTGGGTGCGGTGCGATGTGCGGAGGGCGGTTCACGGCGGGCGGGCTGGGTCGCGCGGTTCGTGGCGGGAGGGTTGGGCCGTGCAGTTTGCGGCGTGCGGCGCCTGGCTGCTGGGAGCCGTTCCTGCCCGGCGGGCTCGCCGCCCGCCCGAACCTGCCCTGTCGTCCTGCTCTCCCTACAGCGCGGCCTTCACCGCAGCGGCCAGGTCGGCGTACTCCTCGAACGCCTGAATCTCCGGGTGGGCGGCGGCGATCTCGGCCGAGGTGCGGAAGAGGAAGCCCGCCTTGCTCGCCTGGATCATCTGCAGGTCGTTGTAGGAGTCGCCGAAGGCGATGGTGTCGTAGCCCATGGCGTGCAGGCAGTTGACGGTGGTGAGCTTGCTGGGCGTGCAGCGCATCTGATAGCCGGTGATGGCGCCGTCGGGGGCCACCTCAAGCGTGTTGCACATGATGGTGGGCCAGCCGAGCTTGCGCATGAGCGGCTGGGCGAACTGCTCGAAGGTGTCGGACACGATGATCACCTGCGTGGTGGCGCGCAGGTCGTCGAGGAACTCGCGGGCCCCCTCGAGCGGCTCGATGGTGTCGATGACCTCCTGGATCTGCTTCAGGCCCATGTGGTGCTCGGCCAGGATGTTCAGGCGGAAGGCCATGAGCTTGTCGTAGTCGGGCTCGTCGCGCGTGGTGCGCGTGAGCTCGGGGATGCCCGCCGCCTGGGCGAACTCGATCCAGATCTCGGGTACCAGCACGCCCTCAAGGTCGGTGCAGACGATGTTCATGCGAAGAATCCTTCCAGCTCAGAGCCTATGCGTCTCAGTCGATATACGAAAAAGGGCGCACCGTGTGGGCGCGCCCTTTGAAGTCCTGCCTTGCTGCCTTACTTCACCACGCGCACGCGGTACATGCCGGGGATGGCCTTGAGCGCCTCCACGGTGGCCTCGGTCGCGGGCTCTGCCAGGTCGAACATGGTGTAGGCGTTGTCGCCCAGCGACTCGTTGGCCATACGCGTGATGTTCACGCCCTGGGCGGCCAGGGCGGCGGTGAGCTGGCCGATCATGTTGGGGATGTTGGCGTGCAGGGCGGCGATGCGGCCGGCGTCGCGGCAGACGCCCATGTGCACTGCGGGGTAGTTCACGGAGTTGGTGATGTTGCCGTTCTCCAGGTAGTCCTTGAGCTGGGAGACGGCCATGGAGGCGCAGTTCTCCTCGGCCTCGGCGGTGCCGGCGCCGGCGTGGGGGGTCACCACGGTGTTGGGCATGCGCAGCACCTTGGGCGTGCAGAAGTCGGTGAAGAACTGCTTGATCTTGCCGGAGCGCAGGGCGGCGTCCACGGCGTCCTCGTCGATGATGGTCTCGCGGGAGTAGTTGAAGAGCTTCACGCCGTCGGGCATGACCTCGATCTGCTTGGCGCCGATGAGGCCCCAGGTGTCGGGCTCGCTGGGCACGTGCACGGTGACGTACTCGCTCTTGGAGCACAGATCGTCGAGGTCGTCGAGGCGCACAACGTCGCGGGAGAGCTGCCAGGCGTCCTTCACGGCGATGTAGGGGTCGTAGCCGTACACCTTCATGCCGAGGTCTACCAGGGCGTTCGCCACCTTGGAGCCCACGTTGCCCAGACCGATGACGCCCACGGTGCGGCCCTTGATCTCCTGGCCCACGAAGGCCTTCTTGGCGGCCTCGGCGTGCACGTAGGCGTCCGGGTCCTCCTCGTGGTCGCGGCACCACTTCATGCCGCCGAGCACGTCGCGGCTCGCCATCATGAAGAGGCACACCATGAGCTCCTTCACGGCGTTGGAGTTGGCGCCGGGGGTGTTGAACACCACGACGCCCTGGCGCGCGAAGCGCTCGATCGGGATGTTGTTGAAGCCGGCGCCTGCGCGCGCGATGGCCTCGATGCCGGTCGGCAGGGTCATCTCGTGCATGGAGGTGCTGCGGATGATGATGCCCTCGGCGTCGTTGATGTCGTCGACGATGGTGTAGCCCTCGCCCAGGTCGGTGAGGCCCTTCTTCGTGATGTTGTCGATGGTCTTGACGTTGCGCATGAGCGTTGTCTCCTTAAGGTGAGGCGGGCGGGGCCCGCCGTGCATGTCTGTATGGTGTGCCGAGCGGCCGGGCGAGCCGGCTGCGGTCGTCAGTGCTGTCGTGCTGGCCGCGCCGCCTAGGCGTTGGCCTTGTCGTAGTCGCGCATGAACTGGGCGAGCGTCGCCACGTTCTCAAGCGGCACGGCGTTGTAGATGCTCGCGCGCATGCCTCCCACGCTGCGGTGGCCCTTCACGCCCACGAAGCCCGCCTCGGTGGCCGCCTTCACGAAGGCCGCGTCCTTCTCGGCGTCGCCGCAGGTGAAGGTCACGTTCATCGTGGAGCGCGACTCGGGCTCGGCGATGCCCTGGAACACCGTGCTGGCGTCGATGACGTCGTAGAGCAGCTTGGCCTTCTCGGCGTTGCGCTGCCCCATGGCCTCAAGGCCGCCCTGGCGCGCGATCCAGTCGAACACCAGGCCGCAGATGTAGATGCCCCAGCAGGGAGGCGTGTTGTACATCGAGCCGGAGTCGGCCATGGTCTTGTAGCGCAGCAGCGTGGGCGTGGCGGGGTGCACGTCCTCGCGCACGAGGTCGTCGCGCACGATGACGATGGTGACGCCGGCGGGGCCCACGTTCTTCTGGGCGCCGCCCCACACCAGGCCGTAGCGGCTCACGTCCATGGGGCGGGAGAGGAAGTCGGAGGACACGTCACTCACCAGGGGCACGTCGCCCACCTGGGGAAGCTTGTCCTCGCTCCACTCAACGCCGCCGATGGTCTCGTTGTGGCAGAGGTACACGTAGCTCGCGTCGGGGCTCGCGGTAAGGCCCGAGCAGTCGGGGATATAGGCGAAGGCGCGGTCCTCGCTGGTGGCCAGGACATTGGGCGTGCCGTAGAGCTTGGCCTCGGCGAAGGCCTTCTTGCTCCAGGTGCCGGTGAGGACGTAGTCGGCCTTGCCCGTGTGCATGAGGTTCATGGGAACCGCCGCGAACTGGGTCGTGCCGCCGCCCTGCACGAAGAGCACCTTGTAGTTGCTGGGCACGCCCAACAGAGATCGAAGCGACTCCTCCGCGGAATCGATGATCTGCTTGAAGGCCGAACTTCGATGGCTCATCTCCATCACAGACATCCCGGTGCCGTGCCAGTCGAGCATCTCGGATGCCGCCGTGGCCAGTACCTCCTGCGGAAGCGCCGCAGGGCCTGCGTTGAAGTTGAATGCGCGGCTCATGAGCCCTCTCTTTCTCGGTTCCGTCCTTGAGGCGGG
>CAVJGP010000115.1:0-9299 GCA_963648855.1 Alistipes onderdonkii
TGATGCGGAAGGGGCCCTTCGGCGCGCCCGTGCCGTGCTCCCAGGCGATGTCGATACTCTTGGGATCCGAGACGCCGGACGCCCACAAATCCAGCCCCGACAGCAGGAAGGGCACGAGCATGGAGTTGAGCAGGTAGCCGCTCTTCTCCTTGCGCACGGGCAGCGCGATCATGCGGATCTGGTTGGCGAAGGCGAGAAGCGCGTCGAAGGTGGCCGGCGCGGTGCCGTCGTGGCCCATGACCTCGGCGGTGTTGTTCTTCCAGATGGAGTTGGCGAAGTGCAGCGACGCGTAGCGCTGCGGCGCGCCCGTGGCCTTGGCGAACTGACTGGGCAAAAGCGTGGAGGAGTTGGATGCCAGGATGCAGGAGGCAGGCAGCACCGGGGCGAGCTTGGCGTAGAAGTCGAGCTTGGCCTGGGCGTCCTCGGCCATCGACTCGATCACGAGGTCGGCGTCGCGCACCGCCGCCGCCAGGTCGAGCTCGTAGGAGATGCCCTCGTGGGCGGCCTGCACGCGCGCCAGGCACGCGTCCTTGTCGAGCGGCTTGTCGGAGTCAGCGATGCCCGCGCACCACGGGCCCTCCCCCGCCGCCATGGCCTCGATGGCGTCCACGTAGGTCTGGCGCAGGGCGTCCACCTTGGGCTTCGCGCGGCCGATGCTGCCCTCGCTGCGCAGCCAGATAGTCACGTCGCAGCCGCAGTACGCGCACTGAAACGCGATCTGGCTGCCCAGGACACCGCCGCCTGCCACCACTACCTTTTTGACCGCCATGGGATGCTCCTTCACACTCGGGTATGTGTCACACGAACGTGCTACAAGTGTGCCAAGTGTGCGCGTCATGCCCGCACCCGATATGGAGGCCCCGTGACGCGCCGCCGACGGCGGGATTGGCGCGCCGGGAGGAGAAGAGCGGCCGCGAGCACCCGGCAAGCGGCAGGATGAGGGCATCGGGCGGCGAGGGGGATGGAAAGCGAACGATGAAAAGCGGGAGCACAGGGGACGCAAGCTGGCAGAATGCCCACTAAAACGCAGGTGCCCCTCACGCCCATTCGCAGGCGGCAGCCACACGCTTGCCCCCGACGGCGACGCCCCAGCGCAGGCGCCCCTGGGCACCGGGCGGCAGGGGCCCCTCGTCGTACCCGCGCTCGGCGATCTGGGCCAGCGCCTCGTTGGCAAGAGCCGCGAGCCGACCGTGCAGGGCGTCCGCGTTCTCCGGCGCGTCGGCGCCCTTGAGAAACTTGAGTTCCACGGTGATGAGCGGGCGAACGGGGGCGGCACCGTAGGCCTCCGGCGCATCGGGAGCCAAATCGAGCGGTTCGAGACGCAGGTCGAAGTAGCCGCGCCCCGCCTCGCGGTTGGACACCGGGTTGGCATAGGCCGTGACGCCAAACAGAAGCCCGGTGAGCAGCATATGCACGCTGTTTTCCGAGACGAGGTCACGCACGCTGGGAGCGCTGGTCAGGATTGCCCCGAACGCCGCCTCGAAATCCTCGGCGTCTCCAGCAACCAGGGCGTCATGCAGGGCAACAAGGTTGTCGTCACCGCCAGCCTCCTGCGTGAAGCGCTCGATTACCTCGCTGCTGAACAGCATGGACACCTCGCGATTGGGGGTGCGCAAGGGCCTGCGCAGACGGCTGTTGCCGGGCATCGCCGTCACATCCGTCGTAAGATAGCCGGAGAGGTAGAGCATCGACCAGAGGGCGCCCTCGCGGATGCCCACGTCGGGGAAGACGCAGCCCAGCTCGAGCGGAGCCATGACGGTGCCGCCCGGCTCCAGGAGCGCGTACATCTTCTCCAGCGTGACTTCGCCCGCCCGGCGCACGGCGTCGCCCACCACGCCGTTGCTCGAGGTGTTGCCCCAGTACACGTCGACGGCACAATCCGACTTCAAATAATTGAGCACGCTCCAGGGGTTGTAGACGTCCACCTGACCGAAGCGGTACCCGTCGTACCACGCGCGCGCCTCGTCCATGCAGTCGTCATACCCCAGGTACGCGGCCAGAGCGACCACCTCGGGGTCGGTAAACCCGTAGCGCTCGTCAAACTTCACGGTCAGCGGCGTGCTCACGGTCAGGTTGTTCAGGTCGGAGAAGATGGACTCCTTGGTGATAGGCTGCACGCCGGTCAGGCAGGCGAAAGCGAGCGCCGAGCCGCCGTCCTTGAGCGTGCCCGTCAGCCAACCTTTCAGGAAGTCCACGACCTCGCGGTAGTAGCCGTTGGTGTAACCGGCCATGACCGGGGCATCGTACTCGTCCAGGAGCAGCACGACGGGCCTGCCGTAGTGCCGGCGCAGCATGGAGCACAGACGCATGAGCGAGTCGACGAACTCCTCCGGCTCCGCCTTCATGGCCGCGACGCGTCGGAAGTAGGCGTGGTCCTCCTCGGTCAAGGTGGGGCTGTTGCGCAGGCAGTCGTGGCTGATGTACTCCTGCGCCATGAGGCTGCGGACGGCCCCGCGCGCCGCGGGCCAGTCGAGCCTCTTCACCGTGTTGAAGCTCAGATGGACGACGGGGTACGCCCCCTGGTGGGCGCGGTACTTGCCGTCCGAAGCCTCCCACACGCGCGTCCCCTCGAACAGCGGCGCGGCATCGGGCATGAGCACGTCCGAACCGGGTATCTCGAAGAACGCCTTGAGCATCGTCATAATGAACGCGAGGGAAGGCGAACGGGCAGTGTGGGCAACGGGCTTGGCAGACGCGAGCGGTATGAGGGCAAATGGAGGCGGCAGCCCTCGCCGGACGTGCGAGGCCGGCTCTTCGCGGGTTGGTGGCGGCGGATAGAGAAAAGCCTCCCATCCCCTGGGCGATGTTTCACCGCGAGGGATGGGAGGCGTTGATGGGGCCGGCCCCTACTAACTTGCTATGTGCGGTGGCGTGTTGCCGCCTTGGGAAAGCGGGCGCATGGCGACGGGTTGTCGTGCGCAGGCCGCCCGCCCGACATGCCTAGTAGCGCTCGCGCGGGCCTCGATCGCCGTTAAAGCCGCCGCGATCGTCGCGCAAGCCATAGCCACCGCGTCCACCGCGATCGCCGCCGAAGCCGCCACGGGAGTCGTCGCGGCTGCCGCGCGAACCGTAGCCGCCACGCTGGTCGCGGTTGTCTCGTCCGGCGAAACCGTCGCGTTCGCCACGGTCGCTGCGTCCGGCGAAACCGCCGCGGTCGCTACGGTCGTACCCGCCGCGCTGGTCACGGTCGCTGCGGCCACCAAAGCCACCACGCGAGTCATCACGCCCATAGCCGCCACGTCCACCATTGTAGCCATCGCGGCTATCGCGGCCATAGCCATCACGCTCGTTGCGGCCGTAGCCGCCACGGTCACCGCCGTAACCCCCGCGACCCTCGCGGTCGTCGCGGCCACCGTACCCGCCGCGCTGGTCACGGTCGCCGCGCGATCCGTACCCACCGCGTCCGCCAAAACCTTCCCTGCGGCCATCGCGCTCGTCGCGCCCGGCGAAGCCGCCGCGGCCTTCGCGGCTATCGCGGTCGTACCTGTCGCGCCCGCCAAAACCACTGCGGTCGTCGCGGTCGTACCTATCGCGGCCGAAGCCGCCGCGTCGGTCATCATAGCCGCCGCGCTCGCCGCCGAAGCCCCTGCGGTCGTCGCGGCCGAAGCCGCCCCTGCGATCGCCGTACTCGTCGCGCCCGTAGCCGCCACGGCCACCACGGCCGTACCCGCCGCGTCGGTCGTCATACCGGTCGCGCCCGCCACGGTCGCCTCGGCCGTCGAAGCCGCCGCGCCTCTCGTCTCGCCCGGCAACGCCGTCGTTGCGGCGCTCGGGGCGACCGTCGCGGCCGCGCTTGTAGAGCAGGCGCTCGGTGTGCACGGTGCGGTCGAGGCGCTCGATCTTGTGGATGGAGAGCTCGCCGGACTTCTCGTCGATGTTGGCAGCGGCGCGATACACGATGCCGTCGCCCACGTATTCGAGCATGGCGGCGCGGATGGCCTTCCCCTGGTCGTTGTAGTCCACCACGGCGCTGAACGACTCGGTGGTGCCGGGCATCTCGTCGGTGGTCTCGATGTGCAGCGTGAGGGCCACGTCGGACTGGGCCTTGTCCTTGTCGGCGGGGAAAGGCTCCACGCGCGTGAAGCCCACACCGCGCTCCGTCACGCCCACCTGCACGGCGCAGACCTGGCCGAACGTGTAATCAGTCAGCTCGTTCGCGCAGGCGAGCAGGCCGTTGACCAGGTCGACCGCGCCCAGCAGCGCGTCAAGCACCGGCTTGGTGGCCTCGGTGGCCTGGACAAGGGGGATGTCGGAGAAGTCCTCGCCGGCGTCGGCGTCCTGCATGGCGAACTCGGCCTGGGCGGCGTCGGCAGCGGCCGAGCTGTCCTCGTCAGACACCTCGTCGTCGGCGAGCTCGCCCTCGCCCTGCGCCTCGGCGACGTCCTCATCGTTTGCGTCCGCAGCGTCTACCGCAGCCTCGCTGGGCTCAGCCTGGGCGGCGTCGGCAGCATCCTGCAACTCCTCGCCATCGGCCCCTGCGACGGCCGGCCCTTCTTCCACGCCCTCGGGCTCCATGCCGTCCTCGCCGGCACCCATGCCCTCGTCGCTCAGGCCCTCGCCGTCATCAGCGCCCTCGGGCTGCGCCTCGGCCTCGCCCGCGCCCTCGGGCTGCATCTCGGCCTCGTCGCTCGCGCCCTCTTCCACCACCACGCCCTCGCCGAAGGGGAAGGCGTAGGTGAGCGACTCCACGCCGCTTGCCTTCAGTGTGCGGATGGGCACGAGACCGCCCAGGCCGCAGGGGAACAGGGGCTGCTCCTCGCTGGCCTCGAGCAGGGGGTCTGCGCTGCGGCGCTCGGTGATTTCAACCAGCTCGCTTCCCAGCGCGGTGTTGCTGCCGTGGAACTCCATGGATGCGTCCAATCGTAGAGACGGATAAGCTGCGGTGCGTGAGATTTCGTCCGCGCCCACAGTAGCGCATGCGCCCCCGCCCGCAGGCCAGCAGCGCGGGGAAGCGGCAAATAACCAGGCCGAGGCCCTCGCGCATCCCATGTCGTCCCCGGGGCCCGGGCGCTTTCCTCGCCCTCTCCGCGCCACGCCGCCGCTCAAACGTCTATCATGTCTTCGGCCATCAAGCCCCATCGATAAGGAGACCGCCATGGATAAGGAACTGTTCGATTACGTATCCCAGCGCGTGGACGTGCTTGCGGTGTCGAGCGCGAGCACCCAGGTGACCAAGGACGCCGCCCAGGCCTGGAAGGACGCCGTGGCCGCAGACGGCCAGGACGCCGCCGACGCAGCCACCGAGAAGCTCCTCGACGTGCTTGAGGGCCGCCCCACCACCATCGACGACGCCATCGCCTTCGCCCAGGGCCCGGCCAAGGAGTACTTCGGCGAGGAGGCCGCCGCCAAGATGCTCGCCGAGGAGACCGCGCGCAAGGCCCAGGGCGCGAAGTACTGCAGCTGCGAGGCCTGCACCGCCGCCTCCGAGCTTCTCGGCAAGTTCGGCCGCATCGAGCTGTAGCGGAAGCGCAACGCCGGCCGGCAAGCCAATCGGGCACAAGCCACAAGGCCCGCAAGGCCGCAAAGAAACGCAAGGCGAGATTCCATCTTCGCCGCCAACTAAGCGTGAACGAGGCCAGCGCCTGCGCCGGTCGCCGTGATGTCTCAGGCGCAGTTTTTCGGGGGTCAAGCCCACTGGGCCTTGGCCCCCGAAACTGTTTGAGCACTGAGACATCACGGCAACCCCGGAAGCCCATCCAGCATCATGGAATCGCCCCACTACCCGGGCGAGTGGCACCTCTCATGCCTTTCCTCTCTTATCTCCTCTATCTACCTGGTATTTCTCGCGCCATCATCCTTTTCGTCTAGGCCCGCGCGAGCCCTCGCGCATGCGCTATGGACGTTTTGGACGGGGACGCGAGGCGGGGCGGCGGCGGATTCCGGACCTTTCGCCGATGGTGCGGCGGGGGCGGCGGGCCCTATTGTGCGGAGCTGTCAGCGCAGGACGGCACGGCCACACGGTCGGGCGGCGCCTGCGGAAACGCAGCGTCCACAGTGGGCGCGTCACAAGCAGGGGAAGGAACACATCATGGAATCCATCACCAGGAGGAACCTCGTCAAGGCCACCGTCGCGGGCAGCGCCCTCATCGCCGCCTCGAGCATCATGTCCCGCGCCGCCCACGCCGAGCAGGCCGAGGGCGGCCAGGCGGTGAGCCTGCACCGCGGCTATGTGGCCGCGCACGGCGACAAGTCGTTCACCCAGGTGGTCGTGGCCCTCGACGAGGCGGGCACCGTCCTGGCGGCCAACATCGACGAGTACCAGTTCATGAGCACCGACACCGAGGGCCTCTCGCCCGTGCCCAACGCCGCCGGCATGGGCGCCAACTTCGTCGAGGGCGTCACGCTGGTCTCCAAGGCCGACAACAACGACGCGTACTCCGCAGCCATGACCGAGAAGGGCGGCGCCACGCAGACCTGGCTCGACTCCATCGCCGCCATCGAGGACTTCGCGGCCGGCAAGACCGTCGAGGAGCTGGACGGCGTGGACACCGTGGCGGGCTGCACGCTCACGAGCGCGCCCGACTACCTGGCCGCCATCGCCGCCGTGGCCCAGGACGACACGCTCGTCGCCCATGGCTCGGGCGACCTGACCGAGGTGGCCCTGGGCCGCTCGACCTTCGCCGCGCACGGCGGCAAGGGCTTCGCCAGCGCCGTGACGCTCGTGAGCGCCGGGCAGATCGTGGCCGCGAGCATCGACGAGTTCCAGTGCATGTCCGCCGACACCGAGGGCCTCGTGCCCGTGCCCAACTCCGACGGCGCGTTCGGCGAGAACATCGTCGAGGGTATGGAGCTGGGCTCGAAGTCGCTCAACGACGCCTCCTACAGCGCCAACATGGCCGAGAAGGCCGGTGCCACGCTGAGCTGGCTGACCTCCATCGACGCCATCGAGGACAGCCTCGTGGGCCAGAGGGTGGACGCCATCACCGGCGCCACGCTCGTCGACGCCCGCGCCTACGCGTTCGCCGCCATCAAGGCCGGCTCGAAGGCGTAAGGAGCCGCAAGCCCCGCTGGCCCGCCTCGGTGCGCCCCGGGCGGGCGATTGAGGGCTCGGATACCCCTTCTCACCAGGTAAAACGATGACCGCGTCTCCCCCATTGGACTCGGCATGTCAAACTGACGCGCGCCATCGTTTTCCCAAGCCAAACGCACAGCCCCCATCCCCCATTGCGCAGCGCCCCGGCAAGCCATCCGGCCCCGGGGCGCTGCGCTATACTGCGTCACATGTCCGCACCCGCTCTTGCCCCAGCCGCCCCGTCCCCGAAAGGCCCCGCACGTGATGCGTCCCACCAGGCCCGTCTCATCCAAGCAGGCAGCGACCTATGTGCTGCTCATCCTCATGTCGATGGTGCTGAGCTTCATCGAGATACCGATGTTCACCGACCTGGCCTGGCTCAAGTACGACCCGTCGGGCATCGTGGTGGCGCTGACCACGCTTCTGTGGGGGCCCTGGCCGGGCGCGGCCGTGGCGCTGCTGTCGTGGCTGCCCCATGCAGCCATCAGCCCCCTGGGCGCCGCCATGAACATCGCGGCCTCGGCCACGCTCGCGCTCGTGCTGGGCGGACTGTGCCGCGCAGGCGCCACGCCAGCGCGCATCGTGGCCGGGTCGGTGCTGGGCGCGTGCCTGGCGGCGGCCGTCTCCATCTGCCTCAACTTCGTGGTGACGCCGCTCTACCTGTCGGCGAGCTACGAGGACGTCGTGGCGCTCGTCGTGCCGTACCTGCTGCCGTTCAACCTGATAAAGGCGCTGATAAACGCGGCCTTGGCGGCGCTTGCCTACCATGCCCTGCGCCCCGCGCTCGCAAGCGAGGAGCAGGCATGACGCCGGCCATGCGCCCTGCGCGCCCCCGGGTGCGGCGCGCCCTCTCCTCGCTGGGGGCCGGGGAGACCGCCAGCCTGCTCGCGCTCTTCTCCAGCCTGCCCGTGTGGCAGGCCCTGCTCGACATGCTGCCCGGTCTGCATGGACGGGCGGTGCCGGCGTTCGGGCAGGCGGCGCCCTACTTCGTGCCGATGGCGCTCGCCGCCATGGGATGCGCCCTGGCGATCCTCTTCGTCTGTCTGCTCAAGCCCGGCCAGGCCCGCATCTCGCCGCGCCTGCTCGTGGCCTCGGCGGTCCTGTATCTGGCAGGCAACGTGGCCCTGGGCGCTCTGACCTGCGTTGAAGGGGTGGCATGCTCGCTTCCCGACGTGGCCCCCGCTGCCTGCGGGGCGGCCCTGGGCGCGGGCGGCGTGCTGCTGTGCGCCGCGTGGTTCTCGCGCGTGCGCTGGTCGGACACGCGCGGCGCCCTCGTCGGCGTCGTGGAGGTGTGCGCGGCCGCCTTCGCGCTGCACGCCCTCCTGCGCCTGCCTGCGGCGGGCTCGATAGCCGTGCTCGTGTCGTGCGCCCTTGCCGTGCTCGGCACGCTGGGCTCGCTTGCAAGCCTTCTGCGCCCCGGCTGCCCCGCCGCGCAGCCCGGCGAGCCGGAACCCGAGCAAGAGCAGGCCGACTGGTGGGACGTGTTCGGCCGGCTCGACGCCTCGCTCATGGGAGGCGGCGACGAGTTCGCCGCGCCCATGTCGCGCGGCCTCTTCTTTATCGCGTTGCCCCTGCTCATGGGCCTGGCGTGGCTCTCCAACGGCATCGCGGCGGCCGACGCGTCTCATGGCCCCGTCGAGGTGCTCCTGGGCAGCGGGGCGGCCTGCCTGCTCGCCCTGCCGCTGACCTCGCTCACATCCGACCGCGCGCTCATCAACACGGGCTTCCGGGCGCTTCTGCCCTTCGTGGCGCTCGCCGCGCTCGTGGGCGGCACGTTCGCGCCCGACGGCGTGCGTATGCAGCTGCTCCACATCGGAATCGTGGCCTACTGCACGCTGTACTCGCTGCTCATGGGGGCGCTCATCCTCAGCATGCCGGGGCGCATGCGTTCGCTCGCGCTTCCCTGCGCGGGACTCATCTGCCTCGTGGTCAACCTGGCGGCGCTGCTTGCCACCGCGCCTGCCGAGGGAGCGGCTGCCGCGTCCATCCAGCCCCTCTTGGCGGCCGTGTGCCTGCTGAGCTCGGCGGCGCTTCTGCTCACCACGCCGGGCGCGCGCATGTGGTCGCACATGATGGACCTCATCCCGCTCGAGGACGCCCCGGCGACCCCTGCCGGCCCCTCGCTGGAGGAGCGCGTCGCCCTGCTCGCAAGCGACTTCGGCCTCACGGCACGCGAGGCGCAGGTGCTGCCCTTCCTCACGCGCGGCCACGGCGCGGCCTTCATCGCCCAAGAGCTCAGCGTCTCGGAGAGCACGGTGCGCACGCACCGCACCAACATCTACCGCAA
>CAVJGP010000116.1:0-9296 GCA_963648855.1 Alistipes onderdonkii
GATCTGCGGCACCGACACCCTGGGCGTGGGCATCAACGTGCCCATCCACACCGTGCTGCTCACCGCCCTCACCAAGTTCGACGGCTCGCACATGCGCCGCCTGGGGTCGCGCGAGTTCCACCAGATCGCGGGACGTGCGGGGCGTGCGGGCTTCGACACCGAGGGCCTCGTCATCGCCGAGGCCACCGAGTACGACATCGAGCGCGCCAAGGCCCTCGCCAAGGCCGGCGGCGACCCCAAGAAGGCCCGCTCCATCAAGACGAAGAAGCCCCCGGAGGGCTTCGTGGGCTGGAACAAGCAGAACTTCGAGAAGCTCATCGACTCCGTGCCCGCCACGCTCACCCCGCGCCTGCGCATCACGAACTCCATGGTGCTGGCCGAGGTGGAGCAGGGCGGCGACGCGTGGGCGCGCGTGTACAAGCTCGTGGACGACTCCATGCAGTCCGACGCCGAGAAGGCCAAACTCAAGGCGCGCTGCGACGAGGTGTTCACCACCCTCATCGACGCCGGCGTGGTGGAGAAGCTCGAGGGCGAGGACGGCACGCCCGAGTACGTGACCACGGTGGACTTGCCCGACGACTTCGCCCTCGACCAGCCGCTCTCGCCCTTCCTGCTCGCGGCCCTGGAGCTGCTCGACCCCGAGAGCGAGACGTACGCCCTCGACGCCATCTCGATGATCGAGTCCACCCTGGAGGAGCCGCGCCAGGTGCTGCGCGCCCAGGAGCGCGAGGCCCGCAGCCGCGCGATGGCCGAGATGAAGGCCGACGGCATCGAGTACGACGAGCGCATCGAGCGCCTGCAGGACGTCACGTACCCCAAGCCGCTCAAGGAGATGCTCGACGAGGCCTTCACGCAGTACTGCGAGGCCGTGCCGTGGGCGCGCGACTACCAGCTCTCCCCCAAGTCGGTGCTGCGCGACATGCTCGAGCGCTGCGCAGACTTCAAGAGCTACATCCAGACGTACAACCTGGCCCGCGCCGAGGGCATCCTGCTGCGCTACCTCTCCGAGGCCTACCGGTGCCTGGACCGCACGCTGCCGCTTGACAAGCGCGACGACCAGCTCAAGGACATCATCTCCTGGCTGGGCCTCGTGGTGCGCTCCGTGGACTCGAGCCTGGTGGACGAATGGGCCAACACCGGGGCCGTCAGCGAGGACGTCGCCGCGTTCGAGCTGGCAGACGTGGTGGTGCGCGACCGCCGCGCCCTCACCGTGCTCGTGCGCAACGCCCTCTTCAGCCGCGTGCGCCTCATCGCCAAGGACGACGCCAAGGCCCTGGGCACCCTCGACACCGACTTCGGCTTCGGCGAGCTCAAGTGGAGCCGCGTGCTCGACGCCTACTACGAGGCGCACGAGGAGGTGCTGCTCGACGCCGACGCCCGCTCGACGGCGTTCTTCCTGGTAGACGAGAAGGACGAGAAGACCGACCACGTGTGGCACGTCCACCAGGTGCTCTGCGACCCGGACGGCGACCGCGACTTCGGCATCATGGCCGACGTGGACCTCGACGCCACCCAGGAGGAGGGCAACGTCGTGTTCAAGAACTACCGCGCCGGCGTCATCGAGGAGCTCATGGGCAAAGAAGGCTAAGCTTGCCGCGCGTCGTGGGTGTTACGCGTGCGCATTGCGTGATACGATACGCCCACGACGCGTGCAGGGGCGCTGTCGCGCATCAGCAAAGGGCTTCGACACGCAAAGGCGGACATCGGCATGACCACACCTGAAATCGACGCGCTCAGCGTCTTCGCCCCCGAGCACAAGCAGCGTCACTCCGTAAAATCCCACGTGGTGAACTACTGGTCGCAGCGCGCGGAGGACTTCGCCGAGCTGCACAACGAGGAGTTCGCAAGCGACAAGCACGGCCAGTGGCTCGCCGAGATAGAGCCGCTCCTGCCCGAGGGACGCGGCCTGCGCATCCTCGACGTGGGCACGGGCAGCGGCTTCTTCGCGCTCATCCTCGCCGAGCAGGGCCACATGGTGAGCGGCATCGACCTCACGCCGCGCATGATCCTCGAGGCGCGCCACGCCGCCCGCGACCTGGGCCTTTCCGTAGACTTCCAGGTGATGGACGCGGAGAGCACTTCGTTTGAGCCCGAGACGTTCGACTGCATCGTGACGCGCAACCTCACCTGGACGCTGCCCCACCTCGACCAGGCCTACTCGCACTGGTACCACCTGCTCAAGCCCGGCGGCAGCCTCATCAACTTCGACGGCGACTACTGCCACGAGCGCCCCCTCGACGAGCTCGACATGCCCGAGGAGAACGCCCACGCCTGCATCGAGCGCAGCCTGATGGCCGAGTACGAGCACATCAAAGACCACCTCGCAGGCGAGCAGCCGGCCCGCCCCGCCTGGGACCTGCAGCTGCTCTACAACGCGGGCTTCCGCGACATCCAGCTCGACGAGGGCGTCTCTGACAGGCTCTTCGCCAACCCGGACAAGTTCTACAACCCCACGCGCATGTTCATCATCACGGCGCAGAAGTAGGGGGCGATTCCGTATGGCAGGCACGGTGGGCATGACGGGCGGCGCCCGGGACAGCATGGCAGACACGAAGGACGCCGAGGGCCGCGTGGCGGTCATGGCGGGCGGCACGCAGGACAACATGGCAGACATGAAGGACGACGAGGCTTACGTGGCGAGCCAGGACCTTGAGGGCCTCAAGCAGGAGAACGAGACGTACTGGACCGGCCGCGCGGCCGGCTACTCCGAGGTGAACAAGGACGAGCTGCGCACCCAGCAGAAAGCCACGTGGACGGCCGAGCTTGTGGGGCAGATCGCCGAGGCGTTTCCCAGCGCCCAGCCCCATGAGCTGCGCGTGCTCGACATGGGGTGCGGGCCGGGGTTCTTCTCCATCATCCTGGCACGGGCGGGCTTTCGCGTGACGGCCGGCGACTACACGCCCGCGATGCTCGACGAGGCACGCGCCAACGCCGCAGTGCAGGGCGTGGAGGGTGCCATCGAGTTCGCGCGCATGGACGCTGAGGCACTCGCGGTGCCCGACGGCACCTTCGACGTCGTGGTGAGCCGCAACCTCACCTGGAACTTGCCCCGTCCCGAGGTTGCCTATGCCGAG
Source organism: Alistipes onderdonkii (assembly GCA_963648855.1). GTDB lineage: Bacteria > Actinomycetota > Coriobacteriia > Coriobacteriales > UMGS124 > UMGS124. The sequence continues at coordinate 3,075 of CAVJGP010000116.1, forward strand.
TGGCTGCGCGTGCTTAAGCCAGGCGGCTTGCTGCTCAACTACGACGCAAACTGGTACGCGCACCTCTACGATGCGGAACTGCGCCAGGCCTACGAGGCCGACCGCCAGGCGACGCGGCAGGCCGGCATCAAGGACGAGTACGCGGGCACCGACATCGACGCCATGGAGGACATCGCCCGCCAGATGCCGCTTTCCCCCGTCGTGCGGCCCGCATGGGACGAGAGCGTGCTGCGCGGGCTGGGCGCCGCCGAGGTCGAGGTGGACCCGCAGGTCTGGGAGCGCGTGTTCTCCCCCGAGGAGCGCGTGAACTACGCATCCACCCCGATGTTTCGCGTGAAGGCCCGCAAGGCGTAACGAAGCACTCTAAGCCTTGAGTTTAGCTCCAACCTTCTGTGCCGCACGCACCACCTGCTCCAGGGCAATCTCCGGCGTCTGCTCGAGCATGGCGAGCATGGCCGCCTCGTTGAGGGTCGCCTCGATGTCGGCGCAGCTGCACCCCTCGAACAGGGGCGCAAGTTTCTCGGCCGTGAGCTCGGTAGATAGTGTCTTACCCTTGCTGTAGATGCGGATGAGCTCGATGCGTGTGGCGTTGTCGGGATTGCTCACGGTGTACTTGAGGTCAAACCTTCCGGGACGCACGAGCGCCGGGTCGAGCGAGCGATAGGAGTTCGTGGCCGCCACCACGAGGATGCCGTCCTTGGAGGTGAAGCCGTCCATCTCGTTAAGCATGGCCGTGATGATGCGGTTGTTCTCCTTGTCGATGCCGGTGCCCGCGTAGTTGCGGCGCTCGCCGATGCTGTCGAACTCGTCGATGAAGACGATGCAGGGGCGGTGCTTGCCCGCCTTCCTAAAGAGCGAGCGGATCTTGCGGGCGCCGAGCGACATGAAGGCGCTCTGGAAGTCGGCCCCCTTGGTGGCGATGAAGTTGACACCGGCCTCCTGGGCGAGGGCCTTGGCGAAAAGCGTCTTGCCGTTGCCGGGAGGGCCCTCGAGCACGACGCCCTTGATCGGGCGCACGCCGCGTCCCTTGGCACCGGGGCCCGCCTTGAGCACGTCCACCACCTGGCGCATCTCGGCCTTGAGGCCCGACATGCCGGCGATGTCGTCGAAGGTGACGCCCGTCTTACGCACCACCTTGAAGGTGTTGCGGCTGTAGGTGGCCAGCTTATAGACGGCCACGCCCACCGAGCCGATGATGATGGCGTCGAGCAGCAGGTTGATGAGCGTGTCCACCACGTCGCTCGCGCTGGCGGCGTCGCTGACCTGCGCCCCGCCAATCAACAGGCGCTCCTTCAGGTCGGGCGAGCCGGGGTTGGCGGTCTTGTAGAGCGTGTGCGTCTCATCGTCGGCAAGCGTGAAGTAGATGCCGTCTTGGGTTATCTGCGCCTCGTCGACGTTCCAGCCCGTGACCGCGACCGAGAAGTCGTAGTACGACATGGGCGTGGAGGGCGTCTCCCAAAACGCCGCCACAAGGCAGGCGACTGCAACGGCGGCGCAGGCTATCGCCGCGACGAGGCGCTTGTTGAGCGGCTTGCGCGCGGCGGGCGTGTTCTGAGGCATGGGCGAGTCCTTTCGTGGAGCCGACGTCGGCCCATGATACCCTTTCCGCGCGGGTGCACGCAGGGCGAGCCCCGTGCCCCGCGCAAAGAGCGGCTGACCCGAGGCCTGCCGTCGTCGGAGGCAGAAGGGCTGGTCCTCGACCAATGTCCCGCCGAGTGCGCAGGGGCCCGTCCGTCGCTGGGGGCGCAAGGGTCAGCCCTTTCCCGCGCACGCTCGCACAGCCCCGCCCCCACCTCCATGCGCAGATTTGCCCGCAACGCCCTTTGCCGGACGGCACCGCCGCGCTCTGGTCTATCATTTTGCCTGCTCAGCAATGCCACAGCCCAAAGGAGAGATGAGCTCATGACCCTGCAGCAGCTTCGCTACCTCATCGAGGTTGCCCAGTCGGGCTCGTTCAACGCGGCAGCGCATGAGCTGTACGTGTCGCAGTCCACGCTCTCCATGGCCATCAAGGACCTGGAAAGCGAGCTGGGCATCTCGGTGTTCCGACGCTCCAACCGCGGCCTTACGCTCACGGCCGACGGCACGGAGCTGCTCGGCTACGCCAGGCAGGTGGTGGAGCAGGCCGACCTGCTCAGCGAGCGCTACGCCCACAAGGCAAACCCCGCCCGCCGCGCGCGCCTGGCCATCTCCACGCAGCACTACGCCTTCGCCGTGCAGGCCTTCATCAACATCGTCAACGCCTGCGATGCCGCGGCTTACGACTTCACCCTGCGCGAGACGCGCACGAGCGAGATCATCCGCGACGTGCAGGAGTTCCGCGCCGACATCGGGCTGCTTTTCCTCAACGACTTCAACGAGCGGGCGCTGGGGCGCGTCTTCGAGGAGGCCGACCTGCACTTCACCCAGCTCTTCGAGGCCACGCCGCACGTGTTCGTAAGCGCGCAGCACCCTCTGGCGGGACGGGCCACCCTCAAGCTCTCCGACCTCGACGAGTACCCGCGCTACTCCTTCGAGCAGGGCACAACAAACTCGTTCCACTTCGCCGAGGAGCCGCTCGCGGCCCTGCCCCACAGCCGCAACATCACCTACTCCGACCGCGGAACCCTCACCAACCTGCTCATTCGTGGCAAGGGCTACACGCTCTCGACCGGCGTGCTCTCCAGCGAGATGGAGACCGACATCGTGGCCATCCCCCTGGAGACGAGCGAGACCATGCGTGTAGGCTACGTCATGCACGCCCAGCGCAAGCCCGGCGACCTCGTGCTGCGCTACATCGCCGAGCTGAACTCCATCATCTCCGGCTCCACCCTCGTGACCCAGCCCCGCAAGCGCACCAGCTAGGGATAGGCGCTCCCGGCAAATAGCGCCACCCACTCGGGCGCGACCAGTAAGGCCAAAGAGGCGCGGCCGGCTCATGATGCGAGTCGGCCGCGCCTCCCTTACAGCTCCTCGGGGTTGCCCACATGCCCCTCGCCGGTACCGGAGGCGCACGCGCGGCGCGAGGGTGTGAGGTACAAGTTGGGCCGGGTTTGCTCGCAGCTCGGCAGAGGCTCCACGTTGGCACGCTCGCCCAACGCCGCCATCTGCTCCACCTCGCCAAACGCCAGCGCGCGCATGGGGCAGGCTTCCACGCACACCGGCGCCAGGCCCTCGGCCACGCGGCTCGCACAGCCGTCACACTTCACGGCGCATGCGCTGCCAGCCGACGTGTCCACCAGCGTCACCGCACCGTAGGGGCATGCCGTGGCGCAGGCGCTGCAGCCCACGCACGCATCAGCGTCCACAGCCACCAAACCCGTCTGAGAGCCCTTGACGATGGCCCCCGCCGCGCACGCCGCCACGCAGGCGGGCTCGTCGCAGTGGTTGCACGCCACGGACACGAAGTAGGAGAACAGGCTGGGCACCTCGAAGCCCTCGTCGTCTGTCTCCCAGCTTCCGCCCTCGTACTCGTACACACGCCGATAGGTGTAGTCGTTCGGCAGGTTGTGGTAGTCCTTGCAGGCAAACTCGCAGGTCTTGCACCCCGTGCATCGCGCACCGTTGAAATAAAACGCCATCTGAGACATGCAATCGCTCCTTATGGGTAAGCTGCGCCGCCACCAGGGCAAAGCCAGAAACCGCCACGACAGGGCGCGCGGGGGCGACACGCGCTAGCGCCGACCTGCCGACGCACCGACGCGTGCGAAACCCCAGCGCGACCCCCTATCAGCGGTTTTCCGGAATTGCCCTAGGCCTTGACGACTTCGACGAGGTTGGTATGGGCAGGCGTGGCCTTGGCCAGCGGCGAGGGGTGGTGCGCCGTGAGCGTGTTGATGCACGAGCCCACGTCCACGCCCTCCTCGTCGGCCTTGAACCACATGCCCTCGCCCAGGGCCGTCACTCCGCGCAGGATGCGGTCGGTCACCTTGGCCCGCAGCTCCATCGCGCCGTTGTCGTTGTACACGCGCACCAGGTCGCCGTCGGAGATGCCTCGCTCGGCGGCGTCCTTGGAGTTGATCCAGAAACGGTGGTCGTTGGCAGCCTGGAGCAGCTCAACCTGCGTGTAGGAGGAATGCACGTGACCGCGCTCGTGGTAGCCGATCATCTGGAGCGGGTACTTTGCGGTGAGCGGGTCGTCGTAGCCCAGGGCCTGAGGGGCGTACACGTGCAGCGGCGTGATGACGTCGCCCTCCGGCAGCTCCCAGGTGGAGGCGATGTTGGCGAGCTTTGCGGAGTAGATCTCGATCTTGCCGGAGTCGGTGTCCAGGGGGTTGGCCTCGGGATCCTCGCGGAAGCTCTTGAACGCGACGGCCTTCTTGTCGCTCGTGCGGCGGTAGACGCCCTGCTCGAGCATCTCCTCGTAAGTCGGCAGCTCCTCGTCCTCCTCGCGCGCCTGGTTGTAGAGGTATTCGAGCCAGCCGGCCTCGTCGCGGCCCTCGGTGAACTCCTCCTTGCAGCCCATCTTCTCGGCAAGCAGCGTCAGCGACTCGTAAAGCGTCTTGCGCTCGTACTTGGCGCTCGTGGCGGGCTGGCCCACGATGAGGTAGCCCATGTTGCCGCAGTACTCACCCGAGGCGATGCTGGGCTGCTCCACGGCCATGAGGTCGGGCAGCACGATGTCGGAGTACTTGGCGGAGTCGGTGAGCATGGTCTCCCACGTCACGATGAACTCGCAGAGACTCTCGTCGCGCAGGATGTCGTGCAGCTCGTTGATGTAGCCGTGCTGGTTGGTGAGGCTGTTGCCCGCGTGGTTCCAGATGAACTTGACGGACTGCGTGAGCTGGTCCACGCCCTTCACGTTGGCGTTCAGCTTGGTGAGCGAGGGGCCGTCCTTCACGGCGTCGGGCCACATGTAGGTGGGAATCTTGGCCTTCACGGCGTTCTCGCCCGCGGGCACACTCACGCCGGAGAGGGTGTAGGCGCCGCAGATGGAGCCCGTGCCGCCGCCTGAGACGCCCACGTTGCCGGTGAGGATGGGCAGCATGCAGATGGCGCGCGTGGTTTGCTCGCCGTTGATCTGGCGCTGCGGGCCCAAACCCTGCACCACGGCGCACGGCTTGGTGGTTGCGATCTCGCGGGCCAGGTCGACGATGGTCTGCTGCGGCACGCGCGTGATGTCGGCCGCCCATGCGGGGGTCTTGGCCACGCCGTCTGCCCCCTTGCCCAGGATGTAGGACTTGTAGGAAGCGCCGGCGGGTGCGCCCTCGGGCAGGGTGTCCTCGTCGTAGCCGATGCAGTAGGTGTCGAGGAAGTCCTGGTCAACCAGGTCCTCAGTGATCATCACGTAGGCCATGGCGTCCACCAGGGCCGCATCGGTGCCCGGACGGATGGGGATCCACTGGTCGGCATGGGTGGCGGCGCTAGGCGTGAAGCGCGGGTCGATGACCACGACGCGCGCGCCGCCCTGCTCGATGGCGTTGATCATGTGCCAGGTGTTGCCGGCGCCGGAGGTGCGGTTCTCGGCGAAGTTGTCGCCGAACAGCACGATGAGCTTGGAGTTGGCCAGGTCGCTCGTCAGGTTGCCCGTGCGCTTGCCGTACACGTAGGTCAGGGCGTCCTTGGTCTGAGCCGCGCTGTAGCCGCCGCTCTGCGTGAGCGAGCCGCCGTTCAGGTTGACGAAGCGCGTGAGGAAGTCGCGGATGTTCTGGGCGATGACGCCGGAAGCCGGGGCGATCATGACCGCCTCGGGGCCGTAGGTGTCCAGCACGCGCTGGTAGTTCTCGGCGATGGTGTCGATGGCCTCGTCCCAGCTGATGCGCTCGAACTGCCCGCTGCCGCGCTCGCCCACGCGCTTGAGCGGGTAGTTGAGGCGGTCGGGATGGTTGATCCACTGGCGCATGCTGCGCCCGCGCAGACAGGCGCGCAGCTGGTGGTTGCCGAACGCGTCGTCGCCCGTGGTGTCGGACTCGATCCACGTGACCTCGTCGTTCTTCACGTGCAGGCGCAGGGCGCAACGACCGTAGCAGTTGACCGAGCAGTGGCCCCAGACAACCTTCTCCTCGTCGTCTGCCTCAACGGACGCGTCAGCCGCGGCCTGCGCATCCTGCGCGCATGCCGACTGGCGCGCCACATCGCCCGCAGCCAGAGCGAGGCCCGCCGCGCCCGTCGCCTTGCAAAACGCGCGGCGCGAGACCGCGCGTGTCGATTCTTCGCTCATATATGCATCAATCTCCCTGAATGTGAGGACAAAAATGCCCGTTTCGAGAGCGCCTTTCCGGCCGAGGCTCAACGGCCAAGGCC
>CAVJGP010000117.1:0-9245 GCA_963648855.1 Alistipes onderdonkii
AACGACTGCCTCGAGCAGGCCAGCGCCGGCGACGCCGCTGCCGACACCAAGGCTGACTCCAAGGACGCCAAGGCTGCTTCGACCGACACCAAGGACGCCAAGGCCGACACCAAGGCTTCCAAGTAAGGAAGGCATGGCGAGTCTCCTTCTAGGTGGCTGACCAGGTGTTTTTTGACTGCGGTCAATAGGTCGCAGGGATGCACTTCAAAAGGGGGCACCTTCGGGTGCCTCCTTTTTTTGTGCCTGGACGCGCATCGGGCGGGCGTTCGTCTCTGGTCGCGCGCTCTCTTACGGGGGCGCATGAACATGTTGCTGGGCAGTGCGATCTAGCGGGTTGGGGTATTTCGCGCTCTGCGCTGCACCACGTGTACTTCGTCAGGCCGCGATTTGGCGGGCACAATCCTGCCGACCATTTTGGTTTAATGCTATGCTCTGTGCCTGCTGCCAGTTTGCTTTGCCTGGAGCCACAAATCTACGCGTTGCTCTGCCCGCTGCTCTATGTGTCCGGCGAGGCCTGCCTATTGCCGCTCGCGCCGTCACGCCCCATCCCTACGCAAGAGATTGAGGTTGCCTTGGAAGGTTTGGAATATCTCGGCCGTGATGGGCGCGATTTTCGATTTGCTGTCGATGAGCAGCTCGCTTCTAGCGGTGCCGCCGAATGCCTGGCTTCCCTGGGCATCTCGAAGGCCCTCTCGGGGCGTCTGAGGGCGCAGAAGCGCGCCGTTCTCGATTCCGGGGCTACCATACTGGTGATATCCGCTGAAGCCGATGAGCAGCCTTCTGAGAGTCGCTTCGAGCAATTCTGCAAAGTCTTCGGAGAGCCTGCCTGCCTGTATGAAGACGACTTCATGCTGGCGCTCGACAAGCCTGCGGGGGTGCTCGTGCACGGCGACGGCACGGGTGAGCTCACCTTGAGCGACGCAGCCTGCGGGCTGCTTGCCCGTGGCGAGGGCCTCCTTGCGCCCCAGGCGGTGCAGCGCCTCGACGTTCCCACCACGGGCGTCGTGCTTTTCTCGAAGGCGGTGGAGTTCCAGGGCCTTTTTGACGCGCTTGTGGCTGACCACAGCCGTATGACGAAACGCTATCTTGCGGCGGTTCAAGGGGCTTATCCGCGCGCCCATGACCGCATCGACGCTCCCCTCGGGCGCGACCGCCACGATGCCCGCAAGATGCGCGTATGCGCGCCGGGAGCGGGCCAGGACGCATGCACCGAGGTCGAACGCTTGGCGGAGGCGCCCGACGGCAGCTCCTCGCTGTTGCTCGTGACGCTGCGCTCGGGCCGCAAGCATCAGATTCGCGTCCATCTCGCCTATCGGGGCTTCCCCATCGTAGGGGACGCGCTGTACGGCGCACGTGCCGCTTCGACGGGGCCGCTCATGCTCCACGCGTGGAACGAGTCGTTCGAGCACCCCATCACCGGGCAGCCGGTGTCCATCGAGTCTCCCAGCATCGAGCGATTCGAGAGGCTGTTTCCCGGCTTTGGCGATATGCTCGCCGCACGAGGCCTTTAACACAGGGCTCGCCATCTGTAGATTCGCGTTCGGGCCTCACCGCCCCTGTCTTTCAAAGCGTAATGTGGCGGTCTGGTGTGCTGGCTGATGAGACCGCGCAGGATTGAGCTGGTCACGTATGGGATGTACCCGAATGGGCGAGTAAAACCTAGGCAACCCGCCTTGCAGGATTGAGCCGGCGGTACATGGGCTGCGTCGGACCCATGGATGGCCTTGCTCTCTGTGGATTCGCATTCCGGCCTCAGCCTTCGCGGCTTTACAGCGCGTGCAGCGGCGTGACGCACGGGTCAATGATTGGGGGCAGGCGTCTTGCGCTTCTGCCCTTACAAACAGGGCGGACGGCGGGTGCTCCGGTCTCAAGGGGGGAAGATGCCGGGCCCGCCGTCCTACAAGGGGGATGCCAGAACGCTCAAGCGCAAGGGGGACGCTGCGTTGGCTAAGGGATTGTCAAGGTAGCTCAAAGGCGCTGGCGTGTTCGCCTTGCCTTTGCTGGTGCATATAATGGCCCAAAGCGGCGCGCCTGTGCATCATCGTAACAGGCGAGAAACGTCGACTATTCCTTTAATAGGCCATCTACCAGGTAAAACGTCGCAGAAATCAACCTGTTTTGGGTTAGGTTCGGGTGAGGTTTCGCGTGGCCTATTTGTAGAGGGCCTGTGATGGGGAAGGGCGTCTCATACGTTTTGGGGAGTGCGTTTATGAGCGCATGGGGCATTTTCTGACCCCTCGCGAGGCGCCCTAACCCCGGGTGCATGATGGCAGATGAGCCGTGGCGGCCCCTGGATGATGGGGGATTTCGGTTGCCTTTGGGCGCCGCGGGCCTCGGCGCGCGGCGTGTATGACGCTTGGATGATGGGGGGATTGTGGTTGCCTTTGGGTGCAGATGAGGACGGCCCCGCACCCGGGTGGTCGGGGGCGGGGCCGCCTTGGGCGCAGGTGGCGCGTCACATCTCCGGGGTCAGCATCCGAAACACCGGCACCCCGTTTGTCTTGCCGTCTGTCACATATCCCAGAACGATGGCAGAGTAGGCCTGGACGGAATCGTGTACGGTCAGCGCTCGGGAGATCTCAAGGTATTCCGAGCCCTCGTACACTTCATTGCAGATTACCTGCCCCGTCTCGGTGTTGTACACGACAAGTCTCACATGTGCCGTGTGGTCTCCGTTGCTCATGGGGCTGAACGTGAAGTGAGGTTCGAGGGTCTCAAGCCCATCCTTTGATGCGCTTGCACCCATCCATGCCCCAAGGCTTGCACCGGGGAGTCCGCCGTTCGAGGTGCGGATGCTTGGCAAATCATCCAGGTCCGCGCTACGTAGAAGCTCCAGCTCTGAGCTGGGCAGTGAACGGTAATACTCGGGTTCAAACAGCGACAGAAAGACATCCGCCGTCAAATCGGCGCACGGTAACGTGCGAACTTGCGAGGAAGGTGCCGACGGACTTTCGGTGGCGCAGCAGCCTGCTTGACACTGACAGGCGCCTGCGCGAGGTTCCTGGCCAAAGGCCCATGCGGGCATTGCCACCGCTGCTGCCGTAGCCGCCGCGCAGACCGTCGCGGATATGAGGGGCACGCTGAGGACACCGAGTTTCATGACCTTGTGGCTCGTCGGGCTTTTCGGCTGGGTAAGATTCGTGCTGCTCATGTCTTGCTCCCCTCTATTCCGTTGTGCAAATCGTGTCAACAATATAAGAGATGGAGGGATTGCTGTCAAAGCATCTTGATGAATAGGCAAGACTGTGCTTATCGCAAAAAATAGCCGAATACTGGTTTAAAACGTATGAAAAGACGCTCAATTTGCATAGTATGAATGCAGAGCCGACGAAATTTGGCGTTAGTTTTCCAAAAAAATGGGGCATGCTCGCGGAAATTGAGCACGCCCCACATGTGTTTCGGGCGGCTGGGTTGTGCTAGTGGCGCGCTTTACGCCAGGGCTTCGGCGACGTCCTTGCCCAGGGCGATGCACTCCTCCTCGGCGGCGGCGTCGGGGTAGTCGTAGGCGATGACGGCGCCCACCACGTTGGCCCCGTCGGCCTCGGTGCGCTCCTGCCAGGTCTCCATCCACTCGCCCTCGTTCCACTCATAGGACCCGAAGAGGCCCACGGTGCGGCCCTTGAGCTGCTTCTCGCAGTCGGCGAACATCGGCTCGAACTCGTCGGGCTCAAGCTCCTCGGCGCCCATGGCCGGGCAGCCGAAGATGACGGCGTCGAACTCGGCCAGGCGCGCGGGGCCGAAGTCGGAGGCCTCGATCACGGTGGGGGCCGCGCCGCCCTCGACGACGCCCTTCTTCACGAGCTGGGCCATGGCGGCGGTGTTGCCGGTGCCGCTCCAGTAGACGATTGCGACCTTCTTCATGGGGGATGTCCTTTCCTTCTCTGTGTTGGCTTGCATGCTTTCGCGCCGCGGGGCGCGTAAAACAACCGGGTAGATGGCGGTGACTTGTTAGGCGATAAGCTCGGAGAGACCCGCGCCGCAGGCATAGCGGCGCATCGCGGCGCTGCGGCAGGCGCGCATCTCGCCCCAGCAGCGGCGTGCCTGGGCGGGGTTGGCGTAGGCCTTCCACACCCCGCAGGCCAGCTCGTCCTTGCCGTCGTGCTCGATGAAGGCGCGCACGTCGCCCAAGGGGTAGCCGAGCACCACGCCCACCTCGTGGGGAAACGCCGCCTCGGACTCGTCGACGGGGGAGTCCTGCCCCTGGCGTGCCCGCTCGAAGCTGGCCATGCGCAGGCGAAGCGAGCGCACGAGCTGACGGGGGCCGAGCACGTCGAGGCCTGCCTGGGCGAGGAACTCCGCCACGTCGGCCTGGTCGATGAGGCTCTGTAGGCCTTCGGCGCGGCTCACGAGCATGAGCGCGCGGCCCCTGCCCACCGTGAGCACGTCGCAGCGCACGCCGCGCGCCCCGAAGCGCTGGGTGAAGCGCATGGCCTGCAGGCTCGCCTGAAGGCGCACCTGGGTGTCGCAGAGCCGCTCGCGGGCGCAGTCGCGGCACTCTTGGGGGCGGCGCGGGATGAAGTTGAAGAGCGCGGCGGGCTTGAGCCCGGCCAGCACACAGGCGGCGTGACTCACGACGCACTGCGAAAACTGCTCCTCAACAGGCATGATGCGACCTCCCTGACAAGTAAGAAATACCTAACAAGCGCGAGCAGCATAGCAGCTAAGAAAAGTACGTCAAGACATACAAAAAAGTTATGTTCAGAAAACTAAAACTTCGCGTGCGTGCGGCGCGGAATGGGCGGCGGGCGGGGCTGGCGATGGTGATGTGCGGGCGCCGGCATGGGGCCGTCCTCGCGCGCCCCGCCGCCCCCGCCTGCCCTTCCATGTTGCCTGCGTGCAGGGCGGCACGGGGACGCTCGATTGGCTACAATGTTTCGGCATTGTTTCCCCTGAGGCGCCCTTGGGCGCAGAACGAGGTATTGAGGTGAGAGAGGCTTTCGGCCGGGCGCTGAAGCCGGCACTGCCCATCGTGGCGGGCTATGTGGTGCTCGGGCTTCCCTGCGGCATCCTGAGCGCCACGGCGGGCATGAGCTGGTGGATGGTCGCCGTGATGAGCATCGTGTTCTATTCGGGCGCCGGCCAGTACATGATTCCCAACATGTGGCTCGCGGCCAACCCCGTGGCATCGATCATCGCCTCGGTGGGCCTGGTCAACACCCGCCAGATGCTCTACGGCACGTCGCTGTCGCAGTTCTGCGGCGCGGCGGGCAAGCGCCTGTCGATCCTCTTCGGTGCCACGGTGACCGACGAGAGCTTCGGCGTGAACTACGCCAAGTTCCTGGAAGGCGGCTGGACGGTGAAGGACGCCCTCGCCGTGAACCTGTACAGCCAGGCCACCTGGACGCTTGCCTGCACGGTGGGCTGCATCGTGGGCACGGCCGTGAACGTGCCCTCGGCCCTGGCTTCCTTCGCCATGACGTCGCTCTTCCTGTGCCTGCTGTGCTCGCAGCCCGTCACCGCGCAGAACGGCGTGGTGGTGCTGGGCGCCGTGGCGGGCGTGATGGTGTGCAAGCTCGTGGGTGCCTCGGGTATCGCGATCTTCCTCGGCGCCATCGTGGGCATCGCGTGCGGCATGGTGTTCGACGCCGCCCGCGTGGGCAAGCCCCGCTCCGGTCGCGCGGGCAAGGGAGGGGAGCGCTGATGGGCATCTCCGACTTCCTCGTCATCCTCGTGGGCGTGAGCGCGCTCATGTTCGTGTGCCGCGTGGCGCCCGTGGTGCTTCTCAAGGGTCGCAACCTGCCCGACGCCGTCACGCGTGCCCTGGGTCTCATCCCGGCGGCGGCCTTCGCGGCCCTCGTGGCCAACGACCTCTTCGACCCGGCCGACTTCGCCCAGGGCGTCGAACCCCTCACCTGGGCGGGCCCGCTCATTGCGGCTGCCGTCGTGGCTGTGGTGGGCTTCAAGACCAAGTCGATGGCCTGGTGCATCGTGGTGGGCGTGGCGGCGCTGGCCGCCGTGACGTACCTCCCAGGCCTCGTGGGGTAGGGGAGCGCTGACGGGCGAGAAGCCCGCGCTCCCGCGTTGCGGGGCGCCTACGTGTACGAAGCGCCGAGTCTTCGGGGCGGTTCCCACGTCCGCGCCTTTCCGGTGGCACCTCCGCCCTCGTGCTGCCGAGTTGTGTGCAAGTTGTGAGTGCTGGAACTCCCTCTTGCGCGGTGGGCGATGACCTGTCATTATTCATCCCCGCAGCAGCGCGAACAGCGGCAACGCCGAATCGCAAAGCGGCCAAGTGGGGTGGTAGCTCAGCTGGTTAGAGCGCCGGCCTGTCACGCCGGAGGTCGCGGGTTCGATCCCCGTCCATCCCGCCACTTGATTCTTACAAAGCCCGAAGGCTTCGGCCTTCGGGCTTTTTTCGTTTAGCGGTCCACTACGGCCCACAACGCCTGCCACGTTCTTTGCCACGTTGCCCCCGCCGACATTGCCGGACGGCCTGCAGCACAGTCCGGGCGGGGGCCTTTTGCGTGCGTCTTCAGCCTCGCCTGTCGCCCGTACCCGCCACACGCGCCCTCATCTTTGTGCGGATGCGCCCATACTCCGTGCCCCATCCATGAATAAGCAGGTCAAGCCGTGGGGGCGCATATATAATTCACCTGATTCAGCACATGTGAGCGTCGGGCGGAGAGCCCGCATCAAGAGAAAGAAGCTTGCCATGTCAGTTCCCACAAGTTGGTTGCCAGCGCCGCCTCGACGCGCCGATGGAAGGTTTGCCAAGCTCGTCGCGGTCCTCTGCGCGCTGACGCTGGCTACCCTCGCCGCCCTGGCGCTCGCGCTGCCCGCGCCTGCCCTGGCCGAGGACATCGTCGCCCACGACTCGGAGAAGACCTACACCGACATCGACGACGCGTGGAACGCCGCCAGGTCGGGCAAGGTCGTCTATATGGACGCTGACTGGCACCGCGACCGCGCCCTGGGCGTGCCCGAGGGCGAGTCGGTCACCCTCATGATGTGCGGCCACAAGGTGTATCGCGACTACGTGGAGAGCGGGGACGGCTGCATCTTCTGGCTGTACAAGAACTCCTCCCTCACGCTCGACGGCTCGGGTTTCTCGACGGACTTCGCGGTCGTCGGCCTGAAAGGTTTGGACGCCAAGGACGACTTCACGCTTACCTCCGGCGGCCTTGTCACCGGCGGCCACAGCAACAACTCGGGCGGCGCCATCGAGATGAAGGAGGGCTCGTACCTCAAGCTCGTCAATGTGGCCGTGGCAGGAAACAAGGCCTACACCGCAAACGGCGGCGCCGTGCGCACCGACGGCAAGAACTGCACCATCGAGATGGAGAACGCCCAAATCTGCTACAACGCGTCGAGCAAGTACGGCGGCGGCGTCTACATCAACAACGCCGACTCGAAGCTCGCCATGAGGAGCAGCTCCATCAGCTACAACTGGTCGTGCGGTGGCGCCGGCGTGTACTCCGACTCCTCCAACACCTCCATCACGATGAGAAAGTCCCATATCGACCACAACACCGACTGCGGCTCGAACGGCGGCGGCGGTGGCGTGTACTTCAACTCGTCGGATTTCACCCTTGCCGGCTGGGGTGGCTCCACTGTCTCGTTCAACACGACTGACAACAAGCGCGGCGGGGCCGTCGCCACGGCCAACTCCGACGGCGGAACCATATATGGCGTCACGTTCGAGGGCAACAAGGCGCCGAAGGACAAGGCGGGCGCGCTTTACATCGACTCTTCGAATGTGTCCGTTGAAAGTTGCACCTTCATCTCCAACAAGAGCGGCGGCGACGGCGGTGCGATTTACTCCGCCGGCAACGGCTTCGAGCTGAGGAACAGTGGCCTTACGGGCAACTCGAGCAAGGCTAACGGCGGCGCCGTTTATTTCGACCACTCCGGCTGGTATGTCGGCGGGTGCACCGTCCGGGACAACTCATGCTCGGAGCGGGGCGGCGGCTTCTACGTCAACGCCAACAACCAGCGTATGACGGATACCACCATCACCGGCAACACGGCCGGCCTGGAAGGCGGAGGCATCTTCGTCTATTACAAGTACGACGTTGAGATGGGCTTCATAATGCGCGTGTACGGCAACACGCGCGGGCCCCTGGAGGGCGGCAACGCCGACGACGTCTTCCTCGACGACAGCGGTGGCGTCGCGCCTGCCTACAAGGCGTATATCAGGTGGGTCACGTGGACCGGTGCGTCAAACTCCAGGGTCGGCTTCCGCACGGGCATCACGGGCACGCGCGAGCTGGTGCACGAGGTCCTGGATTACCTGCCGTGCTATTTCTTCCTCGACCAGGGAGGCTCCTACCACCTGTCCATGGACGACTGCACGCTCAGCCAGGTGCCGGGCGCGACGACCTACAAGCTGAGCGTCAACGGCACGCAGGTGGGCGAGTACGCCTATGGCGCCCAGGTGACGGTCGACGCCAACGAGCTCGCCGCCGACACCGAGGCGTTCGTGCGCTGGAACGCCTCCGCCAGCACGGGCCTGTGGAACGCCGACGACGTGCTGAAGGAATACAAGAACCCCGTGCAGACCTTCTCCGAGCCCGGCACCGACGTGAACCTGACCGCCGTGTACATGACACGCCTCACCTCGGGCAGCATCAAGCTCGGCGCCCTTGTGCCTGGAGCCGAGCTTCCCTCCGCGGCCACGCTGACCCGTCCCGACGGCAAGACGCTGCAGGTAAGCGTCACATGGGCCAAGGTGACGGAGCAGGGCAATGAGGCCGTCACGGGCACGGTCGAGTACGGCACCACCTACGTCGCCACGGTGCAGGCCTCCCAGGACACGTGGGAGGGCTGGGCTTACTCGCTGAGCCCCGACGCGAGCGCGTTCACGCTCCAGGTGGGCAGCGACGCCAAGACCAACCAGACTGCCAGTGCAAGCACCGATCGTGAGACCGGCGTCCTCACCGTGGTGTCGAAGCCGATGACCACCAGGTTCAAGGCCCTCACTTCGCTCGACTCCCTTGAGGCCGTCCAGATTCAGGCTGGCCAGACCGCCGAGGCCCTGGCCGCTGCCATGCCGCAGTCGGTGACCGGCACCGTCGAGGGCGGCTCCAAGGTGGAGCTGGCCCTGAACGTGGCCGACGTCGACTGGTCGACGTGCGTCGACAAGGCCGGCAACGCCGTGCTCGACGCGCAGGGCAACGTGGCCGAGCCCGCCGACGACGAGGACACGCGCACTTGCACGGTGTCGGTGGCCGTGGTGGCCCCCGACCTCGACGTGCCCGAGTCGCTCGCAAACGTGACGGTCGAGGTCGTCGTGAGCCATGCCGACCTCA
>CAVJGP010000118.1:0-9218 GCA_963648855.1 Alistipes onderdonkii
AAGGGCAGAACCTGAACAGCTTTTCATGGAACTAAGCAAGCAAGATTTTGCGGGGTCTCATGCGGGTGGGATGCATGGGGCCCCGCGTTTGTGTGTCTTCGGGGGGGCGCCGGCTTTAGTGGGAGCCGCAGCGCCCGCCGTGGGCGATACGTTCATCTTCAACGTGACCCTGCGCGACAACGTCGCACTGGCCGCCAGCTCGGCCACGCAAGCGCAGATCGAGCGCGCCTGCCAGATGGCCGCGCTCAGCGAGCTTGTCACGCGCCTCCCCCAGGGCCTCGACACCCCCATCACGCCCGGCACGCTTTCCGACGGTGAGCGCCAGCGTGTGGGACTCGCACGCGTCTTCCTGCACGACGCGCCGTTCATGATTCTCGACGAGCCCACAGGCAACCTCGACGCCCTCAACGAGGCCGCCGTGCTGCACGCGCTGCAGACGCACAGGCAGGGGAAGGCCGTCCTCGTCGTCAGCCATCGCCCCAGTGCGGCGGCCGTCTCCGATGTCACCTACGTCCTGAACGGCAACGTCAGCGACAGCTAGCCCACGAGCACGTGAACGCTCTTACCAGCGCCAGCGGTTGAGGGCTGCCGCGAACTCCTGCGGGCGCGGAAGCGCCAGGCCGCACCCGGCACCTCCGTGCGCGTCGAGCACGTCCAGGCCGCTCTGGGCGACCTCGGCGTACACCGCCTCGACGATGTGGGCGATGGAATCGCGCCCCGAGAGCAGCCCACGCTCGGCGGCATAGCGCACCATCTGGGCCAGGGCCGCGGCCTGCTCGTGGTCCACGACCTGCTCCATCAGGCGAAGGTCGGCGCCGCCCTCCCCCACCTGGATGGCGTCCCGGCTCGAGCGTACCTTGACGCGCTGGCCCGTGCAGCCCCGCAGGGCGATCGGCCCGCGCGCCGCCGGCAGCGCGAACCCGGGCGCGCGCGCCCCCTCGGGCGCCCCATGCTCGGCACACACCTCGCGCACGCGCTCTGTGATGTCGAGCGCCTCGTAGGCGTCCATCTGAATCACGACGTCTGCCTGGGAGAAGAAGGCCCCCGAGCTTCCAACCACGATGACGCTCGACACGCCCGCCTGCTCCCACAGGTCGCGCACGCGCTCAACAAAGGGCGTGATGGGCTCGTGCTCGCAGCTGACCACGGCCGCCATCAGCTCGTCGCGCACCATGAAGTTGGTGGCCGAAGTGTCCTCGTCGATGAGCAGCGCCTGGGCGCCAGCCTCAAGCGCCTCGACGCACGAGGCGGCCTGCGAGGTGGAGCCGCTCGCGTCAGCCGTGGAGAAACGCCTGGTGTCGGCCTTGTTGGGAAGATTGTCAATAAAGAGGGAGATGTCCGTCTCATGCACGGCGCGGCGGTCCTCGGCCCTGAGTTTCACCGCGCTGGCGTCGCAGACGGCAAGTTCGCGGCCGTCGCCGGCGATGTGGTCGTACACGCCCTCCTGCAGGGCCTGGAGCAGCGTGGATTTGCCATGGTAGCCGCCACCCACGATGAGCGTCACGCCGCGCTTGATGCCCATGCCGCTCACCGCACCGCGGTGCGGAAGCTCCACCGTCACGCGAAGCGACTCGGGCGACACGAAGGGGCGTGCTCCCGGCATGGGACGCGACGACACGCCGCTCTCGCGCGGCAGCACGCTCCCGTCAGCGATGAAGGCCACCAGGCCGCGAGCCTGCAGTCCCTCGCGCAGGGCATGCTGGTCGTCTGCGAGGTCGGCCACCGCCTGGGCCTGGGCCAGGTCGCGCTCGTGGCAGACAAGCGCCTCGTCCACCATGCGCGGCACGAAGTCGAAGAGCATCCGGGCCAGGGCAGAGGCGTCCACCGTGCGGCCATGCGCGGGGAAGCCTGCCTCAAAGCGCACCTCGAAGCCCCGCGTCCCCACCACGCACGCGCTGCGCTCGAACACCTCGGGGCCCGGCCTGCTCGTGCCCAGATAGCCGCTCTTGCCCGAGCCGCCCGCCTTGTGGCTCCAACGCGCGGCCGCACGGGCGAAGCGCCTCACGAGGAAGTCCTCGAAGGCCACCCTGCGCCACGGCGTGTCGAAGAGCCTCTCGGGCCAGCCCGCCTGCCCGTGCGACAAACAGCACGCCAGGCTCGAGGGAGCCGCGAAGGGGTCGCCCTGCACGTGGTCAATCGCGAGGTCGAACCCCTCAAACGCGTAGCCGCCTCGAAGGCCCTTGTAGGCCGGGTAGCCCCTCCGGTCGATGTCGTCCAGCATATGGCGCAAGTCGCGCGCGTCGCGCATCCCCATCGTGACCCCCGGCCCCTTCCGCTCGCCTCAATGCGCCCTAGCGGGCCGCCCCGGCCTTCCAGGCCTGCGTGTCCTCCACGCGGATGACCGCGCAGACGTCCTTGACGCCCGCGACGTTGCGAACGCCCTCAAGAGCGGCGCGGATGGCGCGCTCCTGGGCGGGCTGGGTCAGCAGGATGAGCGAGGCCACGGCTGCGTCGTCGTGCGTGGGCTGGCTCACGAGGGCGATGGAGACGCCCTGGTCGCCGAAGATGCTGGCGACGGGACCCAGGATGCCGGGCTTGTCCTCCAGCGAGAGGCGCACGTAGTAGCGAGCGGTGAGGTCGAGCGGGTCGCAGACGGGCAGCACGCGGTCGAAGGGCTTCGCCTCGGCCAGCGGGCGGCTGCCGTGCGCCAGGGGCGTGGCCAGGGCGAGCACGTCGCCCATCACGGCGCTGGCCGTGGGGAAGTCACCGGCACCGGCGCCGAAGTACATCGTCTCGCCCACGGCGTCGCCCACCACGAACACGGCGTTGAACACGCCGTCCACGCTGGCGAGCTGGTGGTCGGCCGGCAGCATGGCGGGGTGCACGCGCACGTCCACGCCCTTCTCGGTGGCGCGGGCCACGGCGAGCAGCTTCACGCGGTAGCCCCACTCGCGGGCGCAGGCCACGTCGATGGGCGACACGCCGCGGATGCCCTCGATGAGCGACACGTCGTCCATGGTGACGCGCGTGTTGAAACCGATGGTAGCCAGGATCGCGATCTTGGCGGCAGCGTCGAGGCCGTCCACATCGGCCGTGGGATCGGCCTCGGCATAGCCCAGACGCTGAGCGTCGGCCAGCACCTCCTCAAACGAGAGGCCCTCGCGCTCGATGCGCGTGAGCATGTAGTTGGTGGTGCCGTTCACGATGCCCGCGATGGTGAGCACCTCGTTGCCCACAAGGGCGTGCTCGAGCGTCTCGACGATCGGGATGCCGCCGGCCACGGCTGCCTCGCAGCGCAGCTGCACGCCGGCGTCGTGGGCCATGCCCGCAAACTCGCCCATGTGGCGCGACAGCATCGACTTGTTGGCGCTCACCACGTGCTTGCCGGCCGCGAACGCCGCCTCGAAGATCTCACGCGCGGGATGGTCGCCGCCGATGAGCTCCACCACGATGTCGATCTGGGGGTCGTTCACCACGTCGTGCCAGTCGGTGGTGAAGACGCCCTCGCCCAGGCCGAGCTCCTCGGCATGGCGGGCGCTGCGCGCGCAGGCCTTGGCCAGGCGCAGGTCGACGCCGTGGGACTTGAGGTAGTCGTCGTGGTGGCGCTGCAGCAGGCGTACGAAGCCGCCGCCCACCGTGCCCAGACCGATCACGCCAATGTTGACGATGCCCATATGTGTTCGCTCCTTGTCGCTCAGAGGTTTCAGGGGTTTCCGGGGTGTCGGGGGAAATGAAAAAGGCCCGACGGCCTGCACCGCCGGGCCCGCGTGCGTTACCTGGTTAGGCCACCTCGCCGCGCTGCTCCATGCTCACGGGCGCGCTCACGCCGATGAGCGCCAGCGTCTGGGCGAGCACGCGGCGCGAGGCGTCGCAGGCAGCCAGACGGGCGCGCGTAAGCTCGGCGTCGTCGCTCAGCACGTGGCAGTTGGTATAGAAGCCGTGGAAGGCGGCGGCCGTCTCGGTGGCGTAGTGCGTGAGGCGGAAGGGCGCGAGGTCCTTCGCGCAGCTCGCCACCATCTCGCCGAAGTGGGCGAGGTGGCGGGCCAGGGCAAGCTCGGCCGGGTCGGTCAGCAGCGCGAGGTTGGGCACCTCGCCGATGAGGGCGGCGGCAGTGGCGTCCAGGTCAGAGACGTCCTCGATGCCAGCCTGCTGGGCGGCCTTGCGCAGGATGGAGCAGATGCGCGCGTGGGCGTACTGCACGTAGAACACGGGGTTGTCCGAGCTCTGGCGCGTCACCACGTCGATGTCGAAGTCCACCTCCTGGTCGGAGGAGCGCGACAGCAGCGTGAAGCGCGTCGCGTCCTTGCCCACCATGTCGAGCAGCTCCTCGAAGGTGATCATGGTGCCCTTGCGCTTGCTCATGCGCACGGGCTTGCCGGCGCGCAGCAGGTTCACGAGCTGGCCCAGCGGCACGTCGAGCTGGCCGGCATGACCCATGGCCGCCACGGCCGCCTGCATGCGGGGGATGTAGCCGTGGTGGTCGGCGCCCCAGATGTCGATGAGGCGGTCGAACCCGCGGTCGAACTTGTTGGAGTGGTAGGCGATGTCGGAGGCGAAGTAGGTGTGCGAACCGTCCGACTTCATGAGGACACGGTCCTTGTCGTCGCCGTAGTCGGTCGTGCGGAACCACAGGGCGCCCTCGGCCTCGAAGAGCTTGTCGGCCGCGCGGAGCTTGTCGAACGCGCGCGTGACGGCGGTTTTGCCCTCGGCGTCGGGCGTGTGGAGCGTGCGCTCGGAGAACCACACGTCGAACTCGCAGCCGCACTGCGCAAGCACGGCCTTGATGTTTGCCAGCATGGCGGCATAGCCGCGCTCGCGGAAGTCATGCAGGCGCTCGTCCTTGGGCTTGTCCAGGTCGGACGCACCGTCCTGGGCGTAGAACTCGGCGGCGATGTCCCAGATGTAGGAGCCGCCGTAGGCGTCCCCGCCCAGCTCGGCGTTGAAGTTGTCGGTCAGGGGGTGCTTCTCGGGCTCGGTGCCCTCGGCGTCGTCCAGGGCGGCCACGCGGTCGGCCTCAAGGGTGTCGAGCGCCTCCTCGACGGTCTTGCCGGACCCCACGAGCTCGAAGATCTGGCGATAGCGCTTCTCGATGGAGCGGGCGAAGGTGTTCATCTGGTTGCCCGCGTCGTTGATGTAGAACTCGCGCGTGACGTCCCAGCCGCAGAACTGCAGCACGTTGCACATCGAGTCGCCCAGCGCGGCCCAGCGGCCGTGGCCCACGTGCATGGGACCCACGGGGTTGGCGCTCACGAACTCCACGTCCACCTTCTTGCCCTGACCGTCCGCGCAGCGGCCGTACTCGGGCCCCTGGGCGATGACCTGGGCAAACACGCCGCACACGGCCTCGGGCGCCAGACGGAAGTTCAGGAAGCCCGGACCGGCCGCCTCCACGCCCGCCACGGCCTCGTCGGCAGGCATGTGGGCGATGATGGCGGCGGCGATGTCGCGCGGGGCGCGGTGGGCGGCCTTGGCGCTGCGCATGGCCACCGTGGAGGTCCAGTCGCCCTTCTGCGCGTCGCTCGTCCTCTCGATGCCGAAGTCGCTCACCTCGAACTCGGGCAGGTCGCCGGCGGCCTGGGCCTGCTGCAGGGCAGACGCCACGAGGGAGGCGATGCGCGCCTTCATGCCGCGGTCGTCGTAGGTAAAAGCGGGTGCGGGGGTGCTGTGCTGGGTCATAAAAAGCCTTTCGTTATTTCTAGCGCCAGGTTTCTAGCGCCAGGTAAGGTCGTTTTGAGTGGAGCGTGCCTGCGCGATCATGGACTGCCTCAGCTCACTCAGGCTGTGCTCGATGCCCACGGGGTACACCTGCGGGTTCAGGAGTCGCTTGCTCGTGGGCCTGAGCGTGGCCAGGTTGGCCGCCGCGCGGGCTCGGGCGCACGACAGGTCCTCGGGCGCGTCCGCGCGCCGCCCGTCTTGGGTGAGGCGCACAAGCATGTCCTCGCAGCGCAGCCCCTCGACGACGCGGGTGAGCACGGGGTCGTTCACGTCCACGATGGTGGCCTGCACGTCGTGGGGGAAATCCTCGGCGCAAATCATGTCGGCCACCGGCATGCCCGACGCGTCGTAGTAGCGGCGCAGGTCCTGCACGCCGGGAATCGTGCGCTTGTACACCTGCTCGGACACCTTGAGCACCGGCGTCCACTCCTGGCCGGGCATGCGCTTGGCCGAGAGCTTGTACACGCCCGACAGGGCCGGCTGGTCGAAGCACGTCACGAGCTTGGTGCCCACGCCGAAGCCGTCCACGCGGGCCCCCTGCAAAAGGAGCGACTCGATGAGGTGCTCGTCGAGGTCGTTGGAGACGATGACCTTCACATAGGGAAGCCCCGCCTCGTCGAGCTTGGCGCGGGCGCGCTGCGACAGGGCGCACAGGTCACCCGAGTCGATGCGGATGCCCGCGAGCCGCTCGCCGCGCTGCTCCATCTCCCTGCCCACGACAATCGCGTTGTCCACGCCGGCCATGACGTCGTAGGTGTCCACCAGCAGCGTGCAGTTGTTGGGGCTGACCTGGGCATAGGCACGAAACGCACTCAGCTCGTCGGGAAACGCCATCACCCAGGCATGGGCATGGGTGCCCGAGGCGGGGATGCCGTAGCGCTTGGCGGCAAGCAGGTTGGAAGTGGAGGCGCAGCCGCCCACGTACGCCGCGCGCGCGGCCGAAAGCGCCCCGTCGGGCCCTTGGGCGCGGCGCAGGCCGAACTCGGCCACCGGCCTGCCCTGAGCGGCCAGGCACACGCGCGCCGCCTTCGTGGCCACGAGCGTCTCGAAGTTCACCACGTTGAGAAGCGCCGACTCGAGCAGCTGGCAGTCGATGATGGGACCGCGCACGCGAACCACGGGTTCGCGCGGAAACGCCAGGTCGCCGTCGCGCAGCGCGTCGATGGTCACCCTCGGGCGCCAGTCGGCCAGCCATGCGAGGAACTCCTCGGAGAAGAGGACGCCGCCGCCCGGGGCCTGCAGGTTGCGCAGGTAGGCGATGTCGGCGGCAGAGTAGCGGAAGTTCTCCACGAGCGACGCCAGCTGCCCCGTGCCGCAGACAAGCGTGAAGCCGCCCCCATAGGGGTTCTCCCTGAAGAAGGCCGTGAAGCACGCCTCCATGTCGGCAAGGCCGCTCCTCCAGTACCCCTCGGCCATCGTGAGCTCGTACAGGTCGGTGAGAAGACCTATCGTGGACTGCCCGTCAGGCTCGAAGCTCGACGCGCGCTCAGCCAAAGACGGCTCAGCCTGTGGCATGTTCTCTCTCCCAACTGCGCCCGACGCGCCCCCGGCAATCATGTAGGGCGGCGCGTCGGACTCAAGACGTAACGGCCTACTTGCCCAGATTGAAGCAAATGAGGTAGATGACCAGGACGATCACCATGGCAATGATCACGCCGATGACGATCTTCTGCTTGGTGCTCATGGGCTCCAGATCGTCCAGGCCGTAATCGGGATGCTCGCGGGCGTATTCGCGCTCAGCCTTCTTGCGGGCACGCTCGGCGTAGTACTCGGCGTCTTCCTGGGCGTACTTCTGGTTCTTGCGCAGGTTCTCCAGCTCGGCGCGCTCCTGGGCCGCCTCGTTGGCCCTCTTCGCCTGCCTCAGCGCCTCAAGCTCGGCGCGCTCCTCGTCGGTGAGAGACTGTCCGTTGCTCACGTGAGTTCCTTTCATCCTCGTTGGGGGGCCATTATAGCCATCCAAAGCTCGTGCCTTATGCCAGCATGTCCCAGTACACAAGGTTTAGCATCATCGCCACGCTCGCAAGGCTGACAAGCGCGACGGTCACATTCTGCCCGCGTGTCCACGTGGAGCCGCGCCAGCGCGTCACGAGCATCCAAATGATGCACGCGACCGACAGCGCGCAGTACACGCGCTCCGCCACGAGAAGTGCACCGAGCGCAGCGGGGGCCATCCCGACAGACAGGCTGTATATTCCCCACACGGCGCCCGCCTGGGCAACAAGAGTGAGAACGCTTAGGACAAGAACGGCTATCTGGATGCGGGGTCGGCGGCGGTGGCGCAGGCCGGCGGCGCACATCACGAGCCCCCGCAGCACATAGCCCGCGCAGAACAGGCCACCCACAAGCGCAAAGCACAGAAGCCCAAACTCTATGGCGAGCGTGGCCTGAGAGACGCTGTAATAGTCCTCGTCCACGCGCGAGAACTCACCACCGCGCGCCAAGCTCACATGGAAGCGATAGACGTCCTGGTCAACGGCCGAGTCCACCGAGTACACCCCAGATCCCAGGCACGTCGTGGTGAGGCCGTCGATGAGCAGCACGCCCTGCTCGTTCACCGAGACCACCACGCGGTCGAGCGCCGTGAGGAGCTTCGCGGGCCCCAGCGCGGCGTTGCCCGCGCTTTGGTAGGTGCCCGTCCACACGTAGTTGTCCGGTGTGCTCGAGTCCTCCACCGTCAGGTCGGCGCGGCCCATGATGGCACGCGAGACGCCCTGGGTGAGGTCGGCGCGACCGGACTGGTTCGCCATGACGGCCACCACGGAGCAGTCCTCGGGGTTCATGTACAGCGAGCAGGTGAAGCCCGAGGAGGTCGTGCCGGACTCGCCGTACACGCCCTGCATGAAGGGAAAGCAGAACAGGCCGTGGGCAATGCGCGCCACGCCCAAGCTCGGATAGGTTCGCGTCACGCTGAAGAGGGTGTCCACCGTCGCCTCGTTCGAGAACAGTGCGTCGCCTCCCTGCGCAGAGCCGACAAGCGCCTGCCCGAACTTGAGCAGGTCGTCCACGGTGCCCACGCACGTGAAGGCCGAGGACGTCTTGGAGCGCGGCGACGAGACGCTCTGAGGCCCCGACGAGCCCTGGGCCAGGGTGAGGCCCTTGTCCTGCAGACCGCCCGCGCCCGCAAACCTCGACGCATCTCCGCCCACCATAATGCACGTACTCGACATACCGAGGCGGTCGAAGACGTTCGCTTGGACATAGGCGGTGAAATCCATGCCGCTGACGTTCTGCACGACGATAGCCGCGAGAAGCGCGTCAAGCGGCGTGTAGCCCACCACCGAACCCGGGCTGAACCCCGCAGCAACGTCAAACAGCGTAAGCGCCGCCGTGGCGTCCGACGTCCCGTCGGCAAGCGTCGAGGCCGTGCCCACCATGGAGACGTCCAGGCCGCTCGCATGGTTCATGAGGTCGAGGACGTCGAGCGAGGCGTACCCGTCGGGCAAGGTCACGCCCTCGGGAAGGTAGGCGGCAAGCGGCGAGGTCAGCTCCAGCTGACCCTGCTCCACAAGCTGCATCACGCACGCCCACACGAGCAGGTCGCTTGTGCGCCCCCATTCAAAGGC
>CAVJGP010000119.1:0-9205 GCA_963648855.1 Alistipes onderdonkii
CCCAGACGCTGGTGGGCGAGTCCGAGAACTCCTACAGCCTGGCCTGGACCGGCACGGCCAAGCAGTCCAACTACACGCTCTCTGAGGACCTTGGTACGCTCAAGGTGACCGAGCAGACCATCGACCCGGGCACCGACCCCGACAACCCCGACCCTGCCTACAAGGGCGTTACCGTCTCCGATCCCTCCGACGTCGTCTACAACGGTGCCGAGCAGAAGTGGGTGCCTGAGGTCAAGGACGTTACGGGCGCCGCGCTCGTCGAGGGCGCGGACTACGTGGTCTCCTACTCCACTGATGACCTCACGCACGTGACCGGCACGATTGTCGTGACCGTCACGGGTGTCGGTAACTACTCTGGCACGGTGCAGCGCACGTACCAGATCGCGCCTGCCCAGCTCAGCGCCACCACGCCGAGTGCTTCCAAGGTCTATGACGGCACCGCTCTGACAGCCCCTGCTGGCCAGGACAACCTCTCTGGCCTGGTTGCTGGCGAGACCGCCCGCGTGCTGGCCATCGGCTCCCAGCTTGAGGCGGGCTCCAGCGTCAACACGTTCGACGGCATCGAGTGGGGCAGCGCCAAGTCCTCCGACTATGAGCTTGCCTCGGTGTCCGAGGGCGTACTGAGTGTCTCCGCAAAGCCTGTGACCGACTCTGATATCGAGGTCTCGCCTCTGCCCAACGTCACGTATAACGGCACCGCCCAGCCTCAGTACCCCGTCGTGACCGACCCTGACGGAAACGAGCTCGTCCAGGGCGTCGACTACGAGGTGACCTTCTCCGAGGACACCACCAACGCTGGCACCGTCACCGCTACCGTCACCGGCAAGGGCAACTACGAGGGCACTACGCAGGTCCGTTACAGCATCCTGCCCGCTACGCTGAGCGTGGTCACCCCGAGCGCATCTCGCGTGTACAACGGCTCTGCCCTCGAGGCGCAAGGCTCCATCACGGGCTTCGTCGCCGGCGAGTCCGCGCCCTTCGACACCACGGGTAGCCAGACCATGGTCGGCTCCAGCTCCAATACCTACTCCCTCGATTGGGATGCGGATGGCTGCACCGCCAAGCAGTCCAACTACACGGTTTCCGAGAACCTGGGCACCCTTGCGGTGACCGAGGCTTCCGACCAGATCGTTGTCTCGCCGAGCAGCTACAACGGCGTGTATGACGGCCAGGCTCACGGGTCCGAGGTCACGGTCAGCACCCTTCCCGAGGGCTACAGCGTGAAGAGGGCCGTGTCCTACGCTTCCGTGACCGATGCCACCGACTCCGACGGCGTTACCGCCAGCGTGGACGAGCTCGTCATCGTCAACGCTCAGGGCCAGGACGTCACGGACAACCTCAACATCGTCAAGACCACCGGTAAGCTCGTGGTTCGTCCCGCCGAGCTTACGGTGACCACGGCCAGCGCCGAGAAGCAGTTCGACGCTACCGCCCTCACTGCCGGCGGTACCATCTCCGGCTTCGTGGCTGGCGAAAGCGCACCCTTCGAGGTGACCGGCAGCCAGACCAAGGTGGGCACGAGCCTCAACACCTACGCCATCGACTGGTCTGCCGCCGATGCCAGCGCCAAGGCCTCTAACTACACGCTGGTCGAGGACCTCGGCACCCTTGCGGTGACCTCGAACGAGGCCGCCATCACTGTCGTTCCCCAGGATGCCTCCAAGGTGTACGACGGCGAGGCTCTCGTGAGTCCCGGCGTCACCGTCTCCGGCCTGCCCGAGGGCTTCACCTACTCCGCGCAAGTCGCTGGGTATCAGACCAATGCCGGCACGGGCATTGCGACCGTCGGCTCCTTCACCATTCTTGACGCCGACGGCAACGACGTCACCGACCAGTTCTGCAACGTCGACCTTGAGGGCACCGCGCAGCTCACCGTGTCCAAGGCTCCCGTGATGTTCGTGTCGCTGAGCTCTGGCAAGGTCTACGACGGCACGCCCCTGGTCGAGCACGAGGCCGCCATCGCGCCCGAGTCCAGGCTCGCGCCTGGCGAGTCCCTTGTGTACAACTTCACCGGCTCCCAGACCGAGGTCGGCATCAGCAAGAACCTCTTCACCATCAGCGCCGGCCCCGAGACGGACCTCGCCAACTACGACATCACGCTGGGTTACGGCAACCTGGTCGTGTTCCCCCAGGATATCGAGCCTGAGGACGGCAACGCCATGGCGGTTGACGCCCCCACCGACGTCAAGTACGACGGGTCTGCACATAAGTGGATTCCGACCGTCTCCAACGCCGGCGTGGCGCTTGTCGAGGGCCGCGATTACGAGGTCACCTACAGCACGAACGACTTCACCAACGTCACCGGCCCCATCACGGTGACCATCGAGGGTATCGGCAACTACTCCGGCACGGTGACGCGCACGTACCAGATCGTCGCCCGCTCTGTCACGCTTACCTCCGCAAGCGACGGCAAGCGCTATGACGGCTCCGCCCTCACCAACCATGCGGTGACGGTGAGCGGCGACGGCTTCGTTGCGGGCGAGGGCGCAAGCTTCAACGTCACCGGTTCTATCGTGAACCCCGGCACGGTGAGCAACGACTTTACCTACACGCTCAACAAGGGCACCCTGGCCAGCAACTATGTGATCACCAAGGTCACCGGCAGCCTCGTCGTCGACGCGAGCGTGACCCCGGTCATCGTCACCGTGGCTGGCAACGATTCCCAGGCCGTCTATGACGGCGCGACGCATTCTGCGGCCGGTTATCGCGTCGTGAGCATCAGCTCCGACCTGTATGGCACCGGCGACTTCTCGTACAACGGCAGCTCCGCCGCCTACGGAACTGACGCCGGCACCTACACCTACGCGCTCAACGCGGGTGACTTCACGAACACCAACGCCAGCTTTGCCAACGTCGTGTTCGTGGTTCAGTCCGGCGGCACCCTCACCGTCAGCCCCCGTACCGTCACGGTGAGGTCTGACAGCGCGACCAAGGCGTACGACGCCACTGCGCTCGTTGCGCAGGGTTACAGCGTTGAGGGCCAGGGCTTCGTCTCGGGCGAGGCCACCGTTGCCGTCACCGGTTCGCAGCTCAATGTCGGCAGCTCTGCCAATACGATCTCCATCGTTGGGTCGAGCGCCTATAAGAGCGGCAACTACCAGGTCACCCTCGTTCCCGGCACCCTTACCGTCACGAACGCCTCCATCGATCGCTATGTGAGCGTGCGCGGCAACAACACCCGCTATACCTACGATGGCACCGCGCATGCGGCTGGTCGTGCCACTGCCACCGACAGCCTCGGCGGCGACCTCACCGTGGAGTACAGCCTCGACGGGCGCACCTGGACGCACACGCCTTCTGACCTCACCGCCACCGACGCAGGCACCTATACCGTCTCCATTCGCGTGAGCTCTGCCAACTACAGCGGCTATGCTCAGGCCACCGAGACGATCTACGTCGCCAAGCGTACGGTCACCCTCACCTCTCAGTCGGGCAGCTGGAACTACGACGGCTCGACGCATACGCTGCCGGTGGTCTCCGGTTGGACGCAGTCGGGCAACACCGGCTTCGTCACGGGCGAGGTCACCAACGTCCGCGCCACGGGCTCCGTCAGGACTGCCGCCCAGGGGAGCGTGACCAACTCGATCGCCTACACGCGCACCTCTGCTTTCAAGGCGAGCAACTACACCGTTGCTTCTCGCGAGGGCACGCTGAAGGTGAACGCGCAGTCCATCAACCCGGATGACGGCACATACGCCGGCGTCAAGGTCAACTACGCTTCCGACGTCGTGTACAACGGCACCTCGCAGCGCTGGACGCCGACCGTGACCGACAAGTCGGGCAATGTCCTCACCATGGGCAGCGATTACACGGTGTCCTACAGCACGAACGACTTCACCAACGTCACGGGTCTGATCACCGTCACCATCAAGGGCAAGGGCAACTACACCGGCACCGTCACGCGTACTTACAAGATTACGCCTGTCCCGCTGAAGGTCGTCACGCCCAACGCCTCCAAGGTGTACGACGGCACGGCCCTCGTGTCCGCGGGCACGATCAGTGGCCTGGTGGACGGCGACTCCGTGAGGCTGCTCACCACCGGCAGGCAGACCGAGGTCGGCTCGAGCCTCAACAACTACACCATCGTCTGGGGCGCCACTTCCAAGTCCAACTACACCGTCACGGCCAATGTGGGCACCCTCTCGGTGCTGGCCCAGTCCATTGACCCCTCCGACGGCTCCGCCTCTTACAAGGGCGTTACCGTGGACAACCCCTCCGACGTCGCGTACGATGCAGCCCAGCACAAATGGGCGCCCACCGTTACCGACTCGAAGGGCACCGCTCTCGTCGCTGGCAAGGACTACAAGGTGAGCTACGCCACCGCCAACTTCACCGACGCCACGGTGAGCCAGTCTGGTAGGACGTCCATCGTCGTGACTATCACGGGTATCGGCGACTACACGGGCAGCGTGACCCGCGAGTACCGCATCACCCCGGCCACGCTGAAGGTCTCTACCGGCAGCGCGACCAAGACCTACGACGGCAAGGCGCTCACCAACCGTCAGATGAGCGTTACGGGGCTCAAGGGCACCGACCGCGTGACCGGCCATACCACCGGCGCTATCACCGAGGTCGGTTCCAAGCTGAACGCCTATGCGCTTACCTGGAGCGACGCGAAGTCCTACAACTACACGGTGACCGCGTCTCTCGGTACCCTCGTCGTCACGGCGGCTGCCTCGACCACCCCCACGACTCCGTCCACCACCGACACGCCGACCACCCCGACCACGCCGCGCGGCAACAGCTCCACGACGGGCACCTCCGGTACGACCGGCAAGACCAACACGACCGGCACGTCCGGCAAGGCCGGCACGTCTAGCACGTCCAACACGTCTGGTGCGACTGCCTCGACTGCGCCCGCGTCCCCTGCAAGCGATGAGGGCGAGGCCACCGAGCTGATCTTCGACGAGGCGAACCCCTTGGGCGTCATCGAGACCAAGGAAGAGTGCTGGGTGCACTACTGGATCGCGCTCGGCATAGCCCTCACGTTCCTGTACGGCCTGCTCGTCACCGTGCGTCGCGCCAACTTCATCCGCGGTCTGCGCAAGGACATGGACGATGTCCTCGGCGCGGGCCCGGATGGGGCGGACGGCGCGAGCGTTTCCACCGACTCCGCTGTAAAGGAGGCATAGGCGATGAAGAAGAGCAACTGCCTTATCATGGCCATCGCCCTGGTTGCCAGCGCCTTCTTGCTCTGGCTCTGGTTCCACCTCGGGTTCAACGAGGTGGACAACCCGCTTGACCTGGTGTTGTCCATCCTCTGGTGGGTCGTGGTGGTCCTCGTGGTCGTTGTCATCGCGAGGGTGGAGCACAAGCGCCGCGAGCTGATTCGCACTATGTATGTGTCCCCGACCGCGCTTTTCAACTCCGAGCACGGCACGGTGCCGGTCTCCTGCGCCGCCGATCGCCTGGCTGCCATGGAACAGGTGCTGCAGGGGCTTTCGTACGGCTTCGAGCGCAAGGACATGCCGAGTCGCGAGGACTTCGAGTGCCTCTATGTCGTCCGCACCAAGAAGTACAAGGCCGAGCAAGCGGGCGAGCAGGACGGCAAGACGGGGTCGGCGAGCGGTGAAAGTGCCACGCAGCCCGAGTGGGAAGGCACGGTCGTGAAGGTTGACCGTGCAAACGGCAACGCGGAGACCGCTTTCTCCTGCGCTCGCGAGCTGGCCGCGCTTCTTGGGGCCTAGGTTCGAGCGTTGAAAGCCTGGCGGCTTGGTTTGCGAAGCCGTGCGGCTAGGCGTTTGGTTAGCGGATAGAAGGGGAGGCGTGGCGGACGATACCGTCGCGCCTCCCTGTTTCGTATCGAGGCCTTGGCTGCGGGGCTTTCGGTGGGCGTGTTGTGCGGTGCGTCTCACGCCCGTATCATGCGGGACTACGACGCTCGTGAAAGGCGGTTTGAGATGGCAGACGATGTGCGCAACACCGACGGGCGTTCTCGCTCGCGAAAGAAGCCGGCCGGCGCTCCGGTGATGACCAATCGCGCCGCGCTGCGCGTTCTCAAAGACCTTGCGAGCAAGAAGACCTGGTACATGCTGGGAAACGAGCTGGGCTTTCGCGTGGAGGACATCAACAAGAAGAACTACCCCTGGCCCAGCGACTTCGGCTGCAACGAGTACTGTGCCAAGTTCCAGGAGTACGCCAAGTCCGAGCACACCTCGCCCTATGCCGCCCTCATCGCGGTGCGTGAGTCGCTCATCGAGAGCAACGCCTACACTCCCGAGGTGAAGGCGCTTGTGGACAACGTGCGCCCCGACAGCGACGAGGCCATGTGCGAGGCTGCCCTGCGCCGGCTCATGGAGACGATCATCGAGACGGCGCTGCCGTACAACAAGGTGCCCAAACCTGCGCAGGGTGAGGCGGTAGGCGGGGAGGCGTCGAGCCGGGAAGCCGGCGGGGCCGAGGTACGACCGACGGCGGCGGTTGCGGGCGAGGCCGGAGATGCGCGATGGCAGGTGGCTGCGGACGATGCCGGGACGCGACCGACGTCGGAGGCTCCAGGCGAGGCCGGAGATGCACGAAGGCAGGCGGCTGCGGACGAGGCCAGGGGCCCGCAGGGGCTGGCGGCAGTTGCAGGCGAGGCCGGAGGCACGCGAAGGCAGGCGGCTGCGGGCGAGGCCGGAGATGCACGAAGGCAGGCGGCTGCCGACGGAGCCAGGGGCCCGCAGGGGCTGACGGCGGCTGCGGGCGAGGCCGGAGATGCGCGATGGCAGGTGGCTGCGGACGATGACCGAGGCGCGAAGTCGGCGGTGTCTGGCGATATGGCGGAGCAGGCTGCGCGTGTAGTGTGCGGGGCACAGGGTTTGCTCGCCCAAGCATGTCCCGCCGCTGTGACCCATCCTTCGGGGGTGGCGCGCGGGGCGCAGGTCTCGCTGGCTCAAACGGCAGGCGAAATCGTCCAGGCGGTGTTGTCGTGTGGTGGCCACAATCCCAGCGACCGTCCCTGGCCCGGCCCGGAAGCCTTCCTGCTGGATGGGCGTGACAGGCAGCAGACGCTGCGGTCCATCCTGCCGGGCGACGTGTTCGCGCTTGTGGGTGGCACCGGCGGGTCCTCTTTGCCCCGGGCCCTCGTTCAGCGCCTCTGTTCGGACAGCGGGCTTGCCTGCCGCGCGATGCAGCGCGCCTGCTCGGCGCTTGCGGCCAACCCAGGCGTTGACGCGGGGCGGATCTTCGCCGAGATGGAGGCGGCCTTCGTGGCGGCGGATCAAGGCGCAGGCGATGCAAGCGGCGCGTGTGCGGAAACGCCGGGCCCCGATACCCTCGGCCATTCTGCCTCCGCTTCCGTCATGGTGGCGCCCAGCTCTCAGAACCTTCAGCTCAAGCGCCAAATCCCCCAGGCCCGCACCCTTTTCTTGCGCTACGCCGACGCCGATGCGGGCCGCGCCCTTCTGTGCTGCACGCTGCTCAACCTTTTGGGCGCTCAGGGCTTCGTGCGCGTCATGACGTGTCCCGCTACCAGGGAGCTTTTCGAGCGCTAGCACGTCTCGCTGCCGCCTGGCTGACCCATATCACGCTCGCAGATCCGTCCTGCCCTTCCTTGCGGATGCTTGGCCTGCTTGTCGATTTGCCCCGGCCTTCCCGGCGGATGCTTATCGCGCCTGTTGTTCGGACCTGTCTTTCCCGGCAATTCTTATCCCGCTTGCTACAATGCTCATCTTTTCCGTGCGGGCCCAGATTCTATGCGCCGGCAACCTCTTCTTGCCTTCATGGGGCCCTCTACCTGGTGTTGGCTGTTCCGCCTTACCCTTTCCGTTCGGCATTTCGCGCTCGTACCCCGCGCACCCCGCGCATCCCGTGCTCTCGCCAGCTTCAATCCCCGCCCCTTGCCATCCAGCATCCTGGGTGATAGCCTGCTTGTCCCGCCTCGGCGACTGACGTCCCGGGCAATGCCCCTCTCGTCGCATCGCCGGTCGGGTCCGCCGCAAACGAAAGGAGCACGCCATGCACAGCTTCGCCGATTATCTCTCCCATCTTGGTGACGACGATTCTTTGAGCGACGAGGAGCTCGACTCGCTCGTGGACTCCTTTCGGGATTCGGCAGACAGCGATGATTGGCTGTCCGGGTACGTGCCCGAGTTCATGAGCGTTTTGGACGCTTACAACTTCCTGTGCGATATTCAGGGGCAGCTTGCGCAGGGCGCCCGGTACCGCGAGGTTGCGCGGCGCGTGGTCGATCCCGACAACGACATCTACGGCACGCCCGACGATTTTTTCAACCTCGTCAACCTCTACCTCAACGCCGGCGATTTCAGCTATGCCTACGACCTGTGCAAGCGCGCCCTGGACATGTACCCTCACGACGTCGACCTGCTTTCGAGCGCTTTGCGCGCCGCCGTTGGCTGTGCCCGCTTCGACCTGTGCGAGGCCGTGATCGAGATTATGCAGACCATCCCCATGAAGTTCTGGAACTGGCGGGCGTTCCTCTTCCTCATCGACTTCTACAAGACCTACCTGTGCGCCTGCGAGGTGGACAAGATCGACGAGCTGCTTGAGCAGGGCCTGCAGGTGGCCCGCGACTACCAGCGGATGCTGCCGCTCGACGAGCGCGGCTACGACTCCGAGGCCGAGCTGCTGCTCTTCGCCAACAGGGTCGAAGAGGCCCAGGCGGTGCTCGAGCGGGCCATCTTCGGCACGGTGACCACGCCGGACGGCGCGGCGGTGAGCCTGGTCGCGCCCGCTTGCTGCGTCACGATGCTCGACCGCGTGCTCGGTCAGAGCACCGACTACCGCCTCATCGTGCGCGTGGCGCAGCGCGGCGTGCGCAACACCGCCCAGGAGCAGCCCAGCGCCAACATCGGCTACTTCATGTACCGCGAGGCCCTCGCGCTGGACGCCCAGGTGTGCGACGCGCGCGACGACCAGGACGGCTTCCGCAACCTTGAGCGCGTGCGCGCGGCGCTCGTGGCCTACCGCTGCGCCTGGGGCATGCTCGACGACCGCCCGGCCTATCGCGCCACCATCAAGCGCCGCTACTCCATCCTGTGCCACAAGAGCGGCATCATGGATATGCCGCTTGAGGTGCAGGAGTAAGCGGGCAGCTGAGAAGATGCGCGCGTGAGAAGGCCGGTCTTGCGGGGATGCGGGGCCGGCCTCTTCATGTACGGGCCTGGGGTGATGCGTGGATCGATTGCGTCTTCGGGGCCGACACAGTGTCTCAGTGCTCAAACAGTTTTAGGAGAGGAAGGCAGGGGCCTTCCTCTCCTAAAAA